>JAAURB010000058.1 GCA_012033335.1 Oscillatoriales cyanobacterium RM2_1_1 | reverse complement strand
AGTGTAATTGAATTAATACGAAGAGGATGGGGTCTGGCTGCAGGAAGGGGGGCACTGCGCCCCCTTCAACCCCCCTACATGTATCTTCTAATTAATTGAGCCTAGCTACTTACTACGATTCACATGAATTAGTTGAAAAAAGCTGATATAGCAGCTATGTTCGTTCTCAAGCCTGATACGGCGATCTCACCCATCATATTTTTTAAAGCCAATTACCGAGCCATAAACTCGTTAGAGTTACCGCCTAAACTGACTTTTTCAGACTATCAATTATAGCAATAGCGATTGGATTGTATCCTAAAAGTACCTTGAAAAATTCCGGGCCATATTCTTTCAGGGCTGCCAGCAAAAATCCTTTAAATATAGGATTGCTATCAATCAAGTTAGAAGTTTCTTTAATCAGCCTTGCATCATTTTCTACACTCTTTTCGGGATACCTTTTTTCTAATGCCTCAATTTGATCTTTGAGTTTGGAGATGCTATCCAACAAAGACGTAGGCTGAGGTATCTCTGATTTAGCAGGGGCGGATTCAGGGGCCTGTTTTTGATTATCCATGTAGGCTGTACCTGCGGCTCCAAGCGCAATAATTAAAACTGGTAACATTATATTTTTCCTGATAAAGTTTCTAATGAATTTTCTGATAAACATCTAGATTATCAATTCAGCGGTCTGAGAAGATATTCAAAAGGGTATCAGGCGACCCAGACAAGCTGAACTTATGGCAAAAACCTAGTGAAAATATAGAGGTTTCAAGGTGCATTGCCCAGACCATAGGATAACAAATCCGATTTTCCAAACACTCTCTAGAAAGCATCGAAAAAAGCTTCTAAAAAGATTCAATCTTAAGCTGTAATGCTGAGATACAGCTTTGAGATATGGTTTTTAGATCTAGTTTTTTAGCAGCTCTCTAACCTCTAATGTTTTCTACCCGCTTGATCACTTTGATTCCGGGGATTTTTCGAAGAAGTCCTGAACCTATAGCAATTGAATTGACTTAATAGTCAAATTCTGAAGCTTCAAAATCCGCAATAATTTACACGAGCTGGGAATTTTTCAATTAAACTTCAGGAAGTTTCCATTGGTGTTTCATACCTCCATGTCCATTCCCCGCATCCATTCCGATACCATCGAGGATGTTAAGCAAAGAGCTGATATTTATGACATCGTTTCGGAAAAAGTTGTTCTAAAGAAACGGGGCAAGGACTATGTGGGACTTTGCCCGTTTCATGAGGAAAAAACCCCCAGTTTTACCGTCAGCCCCAGCAAACAAATGTACTACTGCTTCGGCTGCGGGGCCGGGGGCAATGCTATCAAGTTCAAGATGGAGGTGGGCCAAGCCTCCTTTAGCGAGGTGGTTCTAGACCTAGCCCGGCACTATCAAGTTCCAGTCAAAACCGAAGCCCCAGAAGCCCGCCAGGAATTTCAGCGGAAGCTATCCCTGCGGGAACAACTCTACGAAATTCTGGCGATCGCCAGCAGCTTTTATCAGCACGCCCTGAATCAACCCATCGGCGAAGCTGCCCTGACCTATCTCAAATCAGACCGTTGCCTCTCTGGCGCAACCATCCAAAAATTTCAACTGGGCTATGCCCCACCGGGCTGGGAAGCCCTCTATGACTATCTGGTAGAACAAAAACATTTCCCGCTAGAATTGGTGGAACAGGCTGGACTGATCCTGCCCCGCAAAACGGGCGGGGGCCACTATGATCGGTTTCGCGATCGCCTGATGATCCCGGTGCATGACCCCCAGGGTCGGGTGATTGGCTTTGGGGGCAGATCTTTGGGGGATGAACAGCCCAAATACCTCAACTCTCCAGAAACCGAGCTATTTGACAAGGGTAGAACCCTATTTGCCTTAGACAGAGCTAAAACCGCCATTGCTCGACTGGATCAGGCGATTGTCGTTGAGGGATATTTTGATGCGATCGCCCTCCATGCAGCCGGAGTTGAAAATGTCGTAGCCTCCCTGGGAACGGCCCTAGGGCTTGATCAGGTGCGGCAACTGTTGCGCTACACCGAATCCAAGCAGATTGTTTTAAACTTTGATGCCGATCCTGCCGGAACCAAAGCTGCCCAGCGCGCCATTGGGGAGATTGCGGTGCTGGCCTATAGCGGGGCGGTGCAACTGCGGGTATTGAACTTGCCCGAGGGCAAAGATCCCGATGAATTTCTCCAGACCCACGGGGTCGAAGACTATCAATTCCTCACCCGAAATTCCCAACTGTGGCTGGATTGGCAACTGGAGCAAACCCTGATTGGCCATGATCTGACGAAAGTGGTTGAGGCTCAGAAAGTCGCCCAGACCATGGTGGAGTTGTTGAGTAAACTCCAGGATGGGATTCAGCGAACCCGATACATTCAGCGCTGTGCTGAGATCCTGAGCCAGGGGGAAGCATCCTTGATCGCTCCCATGGCCAAAACCCTGCGAAATCAGGTGGCTAAGTTAATTCACAAGGCCATCCAGGAGGCCAGTCGGGCCAGTGCGGCGGCTAATGGGAATCTGGCTTCCCATGCCACAGTTGCCGGGGACGAGAATAATTCTGTCAAGTCTCAAGTTAAGTCTCAAATTGAACTCCCAGTAGCCCCGGAACGCCGCTTATTGGAGGTTTCTGAAGCCCTGATTCTGCAAATTTATCTGCACTGCCCGGAGCATCGGCAACTGATCCTTGATGCTCTTGATGCCCGAGATTTACAATTTAGTCTGTCCTATCATCGGTTGCTCTGGCGCAAAATTGTCGAGATCGAGGAACGGCAAAATGTTTCCCGGCATACCCTGAATCTGATCGCCAAACTCCAGGACGAACTGCTAGAACTCGAGATTGACGACTCTCACTTTCAGGCCCTATTTTATCTTAATGACAAAGCCAAACTGAATATTCTGCGAGCGCCCCTGGAAATCCGCTCGGCGATCGCGGCCATGGAATTGGTGATTTGTGCCAAGCGTCGCTATCTAGCCCTGAAGTTGTGGCAAGATACCGACTGGGTTGCAACCCCTCAACTGGCGCGTAAGTACCATAAGGAGTTTTATACGGAAGATGAATGGATGCAAGAATTGGAACGGCTACGGCATACAAAATTTCAGGAGTTGCTGACGATTCCCCTGGGTCGAGTGATAGAGTCGTAAACGGAGCACGTTTGCAGATGTTAGGAGTGAGGTTGTGCGGTGCTAAATCAAATTCGCAGATCAGGGTCTGTTTTAAAGTCTTCGTTCAGGATTTCATCCAGGATTCCATTAAAAATTCCATTTAGAACCCGAATCAGAAATTTGGGGATCGTCCTGTCCATTCCCTTAGTCGGTTACGTCCCGGTACAATCTCCAGAATCTCTAGGGCGAAATCCAGGTCAGCTTCAAGCCCAACAGCTCCCCTCCCCCAACCCGCCTGCCGGAAATCAAGCCGTTGAAATCGTCGCTAAGATGACTCAAGGGCCGGGAAATATTACTGTCACCCCCGATGACCGGATTATTGTCAGCCTGCATCAGTTCTACAAAACGGATGATCGAGTGGTTGAAGTCAGTCGAGACGGTCGCTTGACCCCATTTCCCAACCCGGAATGGGCCCAAGGTAGAAATCCTGACGGCACAGGACTTGATAGCGTCCTGGGAATTCAAGCCGATGCCAATGGAGTAGTCTGGATGCTCGACAACGGAATGCGCGATCAGGTTACGCCCCAGTTGGTCGGGTGGAACACCCGCACCAATCAGCCGGAACAGATTATTCCCCTACCCCTGCCAATTACCGCCAAGAACTCATTCTTGAACGATCTAGCAGTAGACTTAACCCATCAAGCCGTTTACATTGCCGATACGACCCTGGGCGGGGCTCCCGCCTTGATCGTCGTCGATCTAAAAACCGGCAAAGCCCGACGGGTTTTGAGTGGACAGGCTAGCGTGCTTCCAGAAAAAATTGACCTGATTATCGATGGCAAACCGGTTCAGAGTGTTCAGTCTGATGGCACCATCCTGCGACCCAACATTGGCGTGAATCCGATTGCCCTAGATGCCAAGAATGAATGGCTCTACTATGGCCCCATGCATGGAACTCGCCTCTTCCGACTACGCACCTCAGACTTGTTAAATCCCGATCTCCAACCGGATCAATTGGCGCAACAGGTTGAGGACTACGCCGAAAAGCCCATCTGTGATGGGATCTCAATTGATCAAGCCAATAACATCTATATTACTGACTTGGGCTCAGATGCTATCGGCGTGATTCGACCCAACCGCAGCTACCAAAAGCTGATTTCAGCCCCCTGGATCGCCTGGCCCGATGCCTTTAGCTTTGGGCCAGATGGGTACATTTATGGCGTGATCAATCAACTCCATCGGACTCCTGCTTTGAATGGTGGTGTTGATGATGTCAAGCCCCCTTTTTTGATCATCCGATTCAAGCCCCTTGCCCCAGGAGTGATAGGTCGTTAAACCGTTAACTCGATCAACTACTGCCCAACCGGACTAACTATCGGGGCTAACTACCGGGGCTAACTATCGGGGCTAACCGTCAGGGCCAAATGCCTGAAATCACGGTTCCTGGGATAAGATAAGAGAAATTGAAGTCTTAATGTCCAATGGGTTACAGCGATTCTTCTGCGGTTGAGAATCCCTCTATCAGACTTAGATGCCATAACCTGCATAGACTGAATTAGAAAACCCTGATTTATTTAAATTTTTATACAGGCGATGGGAGTAAAACCGATTCGTTCCTTGGAGGATGCGCTAAACTGTTGTCAAGTCAAAGGGATGCGCCTGAGTCGCCAGCGTCGTTTTATTCTGGAGCTACTCTGGCAGTTCAAGGAGCACCTTTCAGCCCGTGAGATTTATGATCGCCTCAACCAGGCCGGGAAGGCGATTGGTCACACGTCGGTTTATCAGAATCTAGAGGCCCTGTCCCGCGAGGGTATCATTGAGTGCATCGAACGTTCAGATGGCTGTTTGTACGGTCACAGTAGCAGCTCCCATTCCCATGTCAATTGCCTGGATACCCAGCAAATTTTGGACATTCAAGTGGAGCTGCCGTTAGAGATCATTCAGGCAGTGGAGCAGCGAACCGGTGTTAAAATCTCGGATTACCGGATTGATTTCTACGGATACCGCGATCCGTAGTGCTATGGTCTCATCCAGATAGGATTTGGTCAGATGCACAGGGGTTCTTAGTCCCAGGCCTTGGCCGTTCTCAGTCCGGTAATCACAAGGGAAGCGTTGACCCTTAGCGCATTTATACTTGAACGTATTTATCCTCAGGGCATTCCCACTACTCCCCCGAACACCCCCTTCCTGACACTTTACCAGATAGAACTTGAGGATAATAAGGAAAAGCAAAGAGCAATGGCATCTCCCCAGTTTGATTCCGCTAGCTTGCCCAACCCCGAAGGCGAAGCCTCTCTAGCCATTACCTCGCCAGCAAACCTGGAGGTGATCAGCGATCGCACTGAAGCGGTTGATCCGGCTCCTGCCAGAAAGCCATCTCTGAAGATTCCCAAAGGGTTTTGGGGATGGCAACTGCTCTGGTTACTGATTCTCTTGGGGTTTGGGACTGCTGGAACCGGGGCGTTGCTCTGGCTATTAACGGCTCCCCCGCCTCAGGACTGTCAGGAAATTTCCGCCCTCTCGGGGGATGGCGATCGCCTCTATTGTGCTGATCAGGCGGCTCAATCTGGCAAAGCTGAGGACGTAAAAGCTGCCTTTGATCTGGTGAAAGTCTGGCCCGAAACCCATCCGCTCCAGCCCCAGGTTCAGCAAATGATGCAGAAGTGGACTTACGGGCTGATCAAACTGGGAAATCAGGAAATTGATGCCGGTAATCTAGCGGGGGCTCTAGCCACGGTGCAGCTCGTTCCGAAATCAAGCCCAGCCTACTCAGCCGTTGAAGAGGCAATTGCCAGTTGGCAGAACGACTGGCAGGAAGGTCAGCAACTCTTTGACAAAGCCCATAAGGCTCTCAAGGCTCAGAATTGGAAGGAAGCTTTCTACTATATTCAAGCCTTGAATAAATTAGAAAATGCCCGCTGGAGTAATAAAGCCTTCAATGAGCTGGTAGAGCGATTGTCAATTGAGAAAAAAGGGGAGCAACGCCTAAAGGAAGCCCGAGAAATTGCCAAGCGCAGCGATCCCAAAGAGTTACTAGAGGCGATTGCCCTGGCCAACCAGATTGATCCTCAGCTTTATATTGCCGGGTCAGCCAAGCAGGAAATTCGGGTTTGGAGTCGGCAGTTGTTGCAAAAAGCTGAAGCCAGCCTCAAAGCCAAGCAGTTTGATGCCGCGATCGCGACGGCTCAGATGCTCCCGAAATACTCCCCGTTTTATCGGGAAGCCCAGGATTTGATTCTCCTCAACCGGGTGCAGAGTACAGTTGTTAATCAAGCCTCTAGTCAGCCTTTCCTCCACCAGATGTTTACATTGATTGAAGGAAAAGCCGCCTTGACGGATGCCAATCGACGACAATTTTTTAATCAAACGGCTCAACTGCAACCAGAGGATCTATCCAACCAAATTCAGAATTTGATGGATTTGCAGCTCGCCAACCAGGTGGCCAAGATTGGCCATCCTCTGGCCTTAAAATTGGCCATTGACCAGGCTGAAATGATTGGTGTAGAGCAGCCCCGTCGGGTGTTGGCCCAGACTCTGGTGGCTCACTGGCGCAAGGAAGCGCAGCGGATTGAAGATCGGCCCTATTTGGGACTGGCTCGTCAGTTAGCCCAGGCTGAAACCTTAGAAGGGTTCAGGGCGGCGGTCGCCCAGGCCAATCAGGTCAGTCTGGGTCGTCCCCTGCGGGTTGAGGCCCAGAGTTTAATTGCTGAGTGGACTAAGCGGATTCAAATCATCGAGGATCAGCCGTTGTTGACGGAAGCCCTGGCCCTAGCCCAGGAAGGAAAACTAAGTGCGGCCATTGATAAAGCCTCTGAAGTTTCAGAAGGACGAGCCCTCTACAGGAAAGCCCAAACCAGCATCGGGGATTGGGTGGCTGAGATTCAGGTGGCCGAAGATCGACCCATTCTCAGTCGGGCTAAGCGTCTGGCCAACCAGGGCAGTTTGAGTGCTGCGATCGCCGAAGCCTCCAGAATTCTCTATGGGCGGGCTCTTTACTATCAGGCCCAGGGATTAATTGCAGACTGGGCGGCGGAACGGGATGCCATCTGGGCAGCTCAGCAAGAGCGTTATTATGAGGCTCCAACTCGGAATAGTGGGTATTCAGGGGGCTACTCAGAAGACTATTCCAGCCCTCCGAGTTCCTCCGGTAATTCGGGATATTCAGACGGTTATTCTGGAGCTTCTGGATATTCAGAGCCCTCCTACTCGGGTTCCTATGATTCCTCAGGTACATCTACTGTCCAGGAATCTGCCCCAGTCTACAGTGAGCCGGCTCCGGCTGCCCCAGAACCCGCTCCCATTCCTGCGACTGAGCCCCAAGCTGCCCCTCCTGATGATAATTTATTTTGGAATAGCACTTTTAAGATGAAGCTTCGAGCGTGGTTTTGAAGCTCAATCTTTATGGGGGAGGGTTAAAACTAGACTTTTAAAGCTAGACTTTAAAACTAGTTCTTAAAAACTAGATGTTGAAGGTAGACTTTGAAATTGGTCATTGTTGATCGCTTGATTGGGAAGCGAGTCCCGTAATATGAGTATTGTCTTCTCGCCGTCCTGATATGAGTCTATCGACCATCCGTTTGCTCCTGATTGAAGCCGATCCGATTTTTCGGTTGGGAATGCGGGCGATTTGTGATACCGTGACTCATCTCGAGATCGCGGCGGAGGTGGAGAGTGGTAAGGCAGCCCTGCGGGTGTTGCGCGAGTGGACGGTGAGTCCTTTTCCCCTGGACGCTTCGGATCAAGTCAGGGTTATCGTTTTAGAACCGTCCACGGAGGATTTGGCCCTGGCAGTCCCCTCAATTCCAACGCCAAAACCCCGTTCCAGAACCCAACCGACCACCAAAAACTCAGATGCCATAGCATTTTGCCAGCATCTCAAGATTCACTATCCCCAGTTTCCGGTGCTGATCCTGACGGCTTCTCAGGATCCAGGGCTCCTCGCCCAACTGCAAGCCCTTGGGGTAGCCGGATACTGTCCCAAGGGAGTGGCCACAGTAGAGCTAGTTTCAGCCCTGGTTCAGGTGGCTGAGGGCGATCGCCCTGGACTCCCACAGCTTTTTTTCCGGCTCAAACTTCAACTGCAGCCTCCGCTGGGGGATCTAATTCCCGATCTCCTGTGGGAAAATTGCGTCAGTCCGTCAGCCGCTCAGGACTGCGCCAAATTGATGCGGCGCTTCAAGAGGTGACCACTGGTCTTCCCGATCCTGGAAATCTTGACCGGGGCAATCCGGGAGAACTCTTCAGATGGTTGATTCTGCGGGGACGGCGACGGGAGCTGCTAGCAGCCCGGTGGTTGGTCAGTCAGATTCTGCCGACGACGGTTCGGGCTGACTATCCCCAAGGGGTTGACGGGTCTCCATCGAGTTCCCAAGCCAATTCTCCATTCAACTCACCCAACAATTCCGACATTTCTACCCCCGTCCGGGGTAGGAATCCAGCAGCCAATCTTGACCCTCCAGGGTCTCTAATTACAGTCGGATCTAGCTCCCTGGCCCCTCCACCGGCTCCCTCCATGGCCTCCTTGAAATCGGCCCTGCTGGATAATACCGTTGCTAAATTGCAGTCCGGGTTAGTCAATCAGACCGGCACTCCCCTGGAAATTGATATTTTGCGCCTGAATCAAAAGCAGGAATTAATCTATCAAGTCCTGCGGCAGTTTGAGCAAGGGCTGGATGAATTGAACTTTTCCCAGGTGGTTTCCGATCAGTTGCCCGCAAAGTGTTCAGCTCTCCTGCGGGATATTTGGGCTAATACTACGGGGGATTTTTTTGGTAAATATGCGACCCTATTCCTGGGCGATCGCCAGATTGAGATCGTGCCGGTGCTCCTGGATGATGAATTTATTGTCAGTCAAGCCATCCTGGACAAAATTCCCCTGGTGCCGGAATTGATCACCCATTTATTGTTTCAAACTCCCTTGATGGTGGACAATCTGGCCTGTCCGGCGGGCAGTCCAGAAGCCATGAGACAGGCAGAAATTCTCCTACAAAATCTTGTGATTCGAGTGGCGAGTGGTGTGATTCAACCCCTCTTGGATCATTTTGGGGATGTAGAAGAAATCAAGCAAAGATTCTATGATCGCCGCCTGCTTTCTACCCGGGAGATTGAGAAGTTTCGCAATAATTTATCCTGGTACTATCGGGTTGAGATGTTATTTGGGGAACCGAAAGCCATTTTTGAAAGTTCCTATCGATTATTCATCCTGGGAGAGCGGGGGATTCAAGCTGAGACAATTTATGCCCCCCGCAATTTCGAGCTGATGCAACTCAATGGGATTCCCTTGGCGGTGACTCTGGTGTTAGAAACCCGCGATGCGATCGCTCCCCGAATTCAGGCGGCTCTTTCCCTCTTGGGCAGTGGGGTGATTTATCTGTTGACTCAGGTGGTCGGTCGAGGCATTGGTTTGATTGGTCGAGGCATTCTACAGGGGATTGGCTCCTCCATTCAGGAGACCCAACTGCGAAATCAGATGCGAAAAAAGGGCGATCGCGGGGTGGATAGGGGAGGATTTTGACTATGTGATTTTGACTATGTGATTTTGACCCTTTATCGGGAGGCTCGCCACAGTAACAACCCAGCAACCCCCAACCCCAGAAAGTTGGGCAACCAGGCCGAAATAAATGGGGTAAGAATTGCTTTTTGACCTATGGCTCCAGTCACGAAAGACAACAGGTAATAGGAAAAAATTACAATAATACTAATTCCGAAGCTAGTGGCTTTGCTGGCCCGTTGAGGCCGGGCTCCCAAGGAAGCCCCTAGCAATCCGAAGACAATACAGACAAACGGCAGGGCATATTTTTGCTGAATCCGGACTCGGGTCTTTTGCACTCGTCGTTCATCTCCACTCAGTTTCATGAGCTTGAGATAGTCCTGGGCTTGGACAATATTCATCTCGTCATAGCCCCGTTTCTTGGTGGCTAAATCCAGGGGAGTCCGGGAGAGCTGAATGGCTTTGTGGTCAAATCGCAGAATATTCCGATAAGATCCCTCCGCATCCACCGCATACAACGTGCCGTCAAAGAAATCCCAAACGTTCTCCGCCCCGTTCCAGGTGGCAGATCTAGAAGAAATAATCTGGGTAATGCCCGTTTGGGAGCGATCTAGAATAGTCACCCCCTGCATCTGGCGACCATCAAATTGCTCAGCATAGAACAGCCTGGATAACACCGTCATCTCATCGTCGGATCCGGGAATCTCCACTTTGTCATATTCTGGGTAGAAGATATTATCTTCTTGAAAGGGCAGGCGATCGCGATTGAGCGCCCGCTCCAGGGTCATGGTAGCTTGATAGTTAGTGGCGGGGACAATCAGCTCATTGAAGGCAAAGGTCAAGGCTGTCACCAGCAAACTTAAAATTAAAGTCGGAACCACTAGCCGGTAGAGACTCACCCCGCAACTTCGCAGGGCTACCAGTTCACTATCACTCGATAGCCGACTATAAACCATCAAAGTTGCCAGCACCATAGACATGGGAAAAGCCAGGACGATAAACTCTGGCATCCGCAACAGAAAAACCCGCAACGCCACCCCAATATCTAATCCGGATTCTGCCACCTGCCGCACTAGGTCAAAAACGGTATCTACGGTCAGGGCAATGGAGGTGAATAGCCCAATGCCAAATAGAAAAGTTGGGATAAGTTCCTGGATAATATACCGATCCAGAAGTGATACCCTGGGCCAGGCTAGCTTGTGAGTATTAACCGGATGGGGAATTGAAATCTTCATAACTGAAAACTATCTCCCAGATAATAGCGCCGCACCAGTGGATTCGTATACAGTTCTTCCGGTGAGCCGGAGGCAAAGATCTGCCCATCCCTCATAATATAGGCCCGATCCGTAATCTCCAACGTTTCCCGCACATTATGGTCTGTAATTAAGATCCCAATCCCCCGATCCCGCAGTCGGGCGACGATTTCCTGCATTTCCGCGACAGCAATCGGGTCAACCCCAGCAAAGGGTTCATCGAGCAATAAAAACTGAGGACTGTCAATCCCCGCCGCCAATGCCCTGGCCATTTCCGTGCGGCGGCGCTCTCCTCCAGACACTTGATTTCCCAGATTGTGGGCAATCTTATCCAGGCGAAATTCCTCCAGCAGGGTTTCAACTCGTCTGCGCCAGAATTGCCGGGGAACATGGGTTTGTTCTAGCACCAGCAAAAGATTATCCCGCACGCTCAGATGCCGAAAAATACTGGGTTCCTGAGGCAAATAGCCAATGCCAAACTGAGCTCGCTTATGAATTGGTAAACCGGTGATATTCTGTTCGTCGAGATAGATATTACCCTGATTGGGCTTTTCTAAACCCGTAACCAGATAAAATGTGGTGGTTTTACCGGCCCCATTCGGCCCCAGTAAACCAACAATCTCTCCCTGGGCCACTGATAGGTTGACTCGACTGACAATAGCCCTTTTTCCATAGGACTTGTGGACATTTTCCAGCACAATCTTCATAGGCTGAGGAGGATGCACAGATGGCGAAGAACTTTAACAAAGAAAAAGGCCAAGGCCATTTAGCGCAGTTGCACGGGCTGGGGTGGAGGAGGGCTCAGGGGAGCCTTAAACTCAGGCTTGGGATTGAAGGGAGCCGTAACCGTCTTCGCTTCGGGACTGTCATCCGGAACCAGGTAAATCGATTCCACCTGTTCTCCCCCGGCTGGCAAGGCCACAAATCGGCCCTCGTCAATCAGGTAAGTCACCGTTTCTCCCCGAATACTATTGCCTTCCTGCAGGATATAAACATCCCCACTCAGAACAATTCGCCGCTCCCGACTAAAATACTGAGCCTGGGCAGAAGTAGCCTGAATATTGCGGGCGGGATAGTTGATTTGGACATTGCCCCGGGCGGTGACGATTCCAGTATTGGCATCAGCTTCCTGAATATCAGAGCGAACGGTCATAGCTGACTCAGGTTGCTTCACAGCACTCTGGGCATAGCTAGGGGAGAGATTCACTCCTATTTCTGTTAGAAGAGTACTCGCCAGAACCGCTGGCAAAATCAGTAGCCAGTTTTGACGAGATAAGAATTGCAGAGAGTTAACAAGCAACATAGTATAAGAAAACGAACAGCAGAAAAGCTAGATTGTAAAGAAAATCCTTAGGGTGATCTGTAGTGCCTATTGTACTCGATACAATACAATCCCTGTGGCGCTGAGTCCGGTCATTTTCCTGAAGTCATTTTCCTGAAGTCATTTTCCTGAAGTCAACTTCCTAAAATCAACCTGAAGAGTTTCCAGGGCCCTGCTCTCAAATTTTACAGGCTTTTAGAAACCCTTTTTTTCTGTATAAGTAGGTGGTTGTAATTGATTGCTACATGGAAGGGGGTCTGGGGCTTCACCCTGTTTCATCAATGATTTGGGATGGCTATATCTCTGGTTTGATCCTGAATTGACGGCCCGACAGTTTGGCAGTAAGGGCCTATACTGGAAGGCGGGTTAGCGGATGGAAGCAATTAATCCAGCGTCACTTAGAGGAATTGTCCTATGATTATCAGCCTGGAACTTGCACTGATGTTGCTGGCCCAAGCCCAGCCTGAGAATACTCAGGATTGTGTAGCCCTGACCCACGAACGCACTGAAGCGATCGCCGAAATTGACCGCCAGACCAAAACCGCCGCTGAGCAATTTGAAGCCCAACTCAAGAGCGAACAATTCCAGCAACAAATTCAGCAAAGACAGCGTCAAGCTGAGGAGCAACTGAACGCTCTCCTTCGGGACGAAGCAAAACTGAAAGAATTTCTGCAACAGCCGGATCTCCCGGCTGAGCTTGTAGCGGTCTTAAATGCAGCCCAGGAGAATCCCGGTGCCATCAAAGCGTTTTTGGAGCAACAGACCGCCAGTCTGCCGGATCAAATTCGAGAGCAAATTCAAGCCCGTCGTGAGGCACTGATTCAGACCCTACCCTCCCTACCGGTAGAATGTCCCCAAAACTAATCTCCAATCCCTAAGCCCCATTAACTTCCAAAATTCCCCAAAGGTGACATCCTCCCGACGCTGATGCTATGCATACAGTAGGGGCTTTCCAACCTCACAGTTAGGTATTCCTGCCCCACGCCACTTATCTAGTTAAACTGGGGAGCTAGACTGTTGGGTCGCCTGCACACTCTGCTGACGGAGGGCAATAATTTCATAGATCTCCCGTCCCAGCATAGGAATCCGTTCTAGCAGAAGCGCCACAATCTCCGGTTCTAGAATGACGATTTCTAAATCCTCTGAGGCAATTACCCCTACATCACTGGTTTCCCCAGCCATCAGGGCTTTTTCCCCAAAGAACTCCCCTTGGGAGAGACGATTGATCTCTTGCATTTCTCCTGAAGTATGCTGGAGTAACACCACTACCTGACCCCGAAGAATCAGATGCAAACCGGAAACGCGATCTCCCTCCCGTAGTACCCATTCCCCCTGGCTGTAGTAATGCAGACGGGTGCTTTGATTGGATTGGGCCAGAACTTCCGGATTGAGGGTTCCGACATTAGGCAAAACCTGAAGTGCCTCCCCCAGTTTCACCGTTGCCTTGGTTGGGGCCAAATCTGCGGAATCAAGTTGATATTCCAGGCGAGTCGGATAGGGAATCGTTAATCCATGGCGTTTGGCGGCATACCAGACCCGACTGGTAAATTCAAACTGACACTTGAGAAACTGGTCATAACCTTCGACAAATAATCCAACTTTATAAGTGATGTAAAAGTCATCATAGGACACTGTGACGGCCCAGGGTTCTGGATCGGCCAAGACCCCCTCCGTTCCTAAAGCGGTTTGCCGCAGGATTTGCTTCACCCGGTTAGGCGGATCATCATAGGAAAATCGCAGCACTACAATCGCCACCAGCAGGTTGGTCGGACGACTGAGGTTATTAAAGCTGCCCTGAGCTAAGGTAGAGTTGGGAATGACCACTAACTCCCGGCCCTTCGTTTCCAGATAGACAGATCGCCAATTCACCTGAATCACCTGACCAATTTGATCCCCAACCTTCAGCCAATCCCCCAAACCGAAGGGCCGTTCAAACAGCAACAAAATCCCTGAAAATAAATTCTTCAAGGCATCCTGCAAGGCCAGACCAATCACTAAAGACCCCACCCCCAAGGCGGTCAGTAACCCCCCTAGGTTAATCTGCCAGACCGTAGACAGAATAATGGTTAACCCCGAGGCGATCAAAAAGAACTGACCCAAATCTAGAACTAGGTCAGGCACTCTAGCCTGCCAGCTTGTGGCCTTAGCCTCCTGAAACATCAGAACTTTTAGCCCCGATAAAGCCCCATAAATTCCGGCAACCCACAGCAGGGTCGTCACCAGACGCACCCCGCTGCTTTCCGGGCTGAGTTCTAGCACCTGGGTCAGAAGAATCAAGCCAGCTAGAATCGGGAGCACTAGATTTCGCAGAATACACAGGGGTTCAACGATGGGTCTATGCTGCCGCCGATAGCGAATGATCAGTTCGTTTAATATTAGGATTCCCAGGGGAAATCCTAATATTAAAACTCCGGCCCATTTCACCCAATCTTGCCCCATGGCTTCTGGCATATTCAATTAACCTCTCAAAGACCAGACCGGAATCATGCCACGCTGGCGGGTATCCCAATCCCCCAGGCTGTTGAATTCATAGAGTTCATGGAGGCGATCATAGACCGTCTGCGTTACCAGAATCGTATCCACTTTGCCCTCTGCCGCCAGGAGTCGGGCCAAGTAGGGAACTTCCCCCCACAGATCATAGACATACTTACTGCGACCTACTAACCCGGCTGTGACTGGGCCAGAATTAACCCCAATCCGAGCCGCAAAATCTTGCTGGTGCTCCCGGCGAAATAGGCTGACGATTTGCAGGATTTCTAGGGCAAAATCGACTCCATCTTTGGTGTGGGATAACCGGGGAGTAAATAATCCACTAGCGGCTGTGTAGACCGCACCACAAGTGCGAATTTTTTCTACTCCATAGCGTTCTGCCGCTTCATCGATGGCACTAACTAACTGATTTAGCAGTAGTAGAATCTCCTGGGCAGATAGGTGAGTACAGAGATGATTAAACCCCATCAACTCAGCATAGATCACCGTCACATTCATGAACTGATCGGCAATCGGTTGTTGCTGGTGTTTGAGCCGGTCGGCAATGGAAGCTGGCAGAATTTTTAAGATCAAGTCCGTATTTTCTTGAATCGTATCCTCTAGCATCTGTTTTTGCAGATGTAGATTGTGGGTCATGTGGTTAAAGGAATTGGCCAGTTGATGGAATTCATCCCCGGAATTCACCGTGACCATCACTTCAGTATCTCCCCTGGCAACCTGCTCAGTGCCTGCAATTAATTGCTCAATCGGCTTAACCACACTCCTAGAGAGGAATAAGGAGAGGAAAGTCACCAGGGGCACTAAAATAGCAGCGGTGGTCAATACTCGCCGCCGAAACCGCCGAATTGGGGCAAAGACTTCATTGATGTCGGTTTTGGCGATAGTCGCCCAATTGAGCTGATCATTGAGCTTCAGGGGGCCATAGGACATCAGCGCCGGCACCCCGCGATAGTCAGGAGCAATCTGAATCCCGGTTTCTCCCTCCAGGGCTTGC
Source organism: Oscillatoriales cyanobacterium RM2_1_1 (assembly GCA_012033335.1). Lineage (GTDB taxonomy): Bacteria > Cyanobacteriota > Cyanobacteriia > Cyanobacteriales > Microcoleaceae > JBHJGO01. The sequence goes on along the minus strand of JAAURB010000058.1, from coordinate 18,975 downwards.
TCGACCACAGGACTAGAAAATTCCTGCAACAATACCGGGCTATTACTGGTACGGATCTGGCTCAGGGTTCTAGGGGAAACGTTTTGGGCCTTGAGATCTTGAAAATAGCCCTCCGGCTCTTCCATCAAAAACCGGGAGGGAGATCGCAGTAGAAGATCTGGCCCAACCAGCACTGTTTCTCCGGTCTGACCCAGGCCATCGGCGGGCCATTGACTGTTTCCAGTCATGATCCGATTGATCTGATCAACGGGCAGTTGCAGCACTAGAATGCCAGTCAGGTTACCCTCGCGAAACACTGGAGCCCCGACAAACGCCGCAGGTTTTCCGGCATTGGGGCGGAACGGGTTGAAGTCGGCGACAGCAAAAGTACGGGGCTCACCCCGATCCTTGAGGGTTTTAAACAGGGCGGCAACGCCACTATTGACAAAAGAATCCTGAGTCACACTGGTGGCGAACCCAACCTGCTTGGCGACTTCGTAGATGACATTTCCAGTTTTGCTGTCAATCAGCATCAGGTTTTGATATTGAAACCGTTCCGACAGATCCCGGAGAAAGGGATGAAATTGTCGATGAATTTTGCTGTATTCACTGCCATCTTCAGGATTTTCCAGGCGGCTTTTGGATTCTACGGGATAGGAATTGGCAGCAATGTAGTGATATTGCAAATAGCGGGCGATCGCAGATTTAGGAAAATAGGGTTTGACCGTTGGGGTTCCCTCGACATTTTCAGCCAACCGGGGGATAAAACTCTGTTGATAGAACAGCCACAATTGGGAGAGCTCCTGGGGTGAGAGGTTGGGCTGATCAGGCTGATTGTTGAGCTGAGTATCGGGTTGTGGATTCTTTAATTGATCATCCAACTGATTGAATGTCGTTTGGAAGGCTATCGTCGCTGCCATCAAACTAGGGTCTTCTGCTAGGGTGACAACTTGGTTTTGTAAGTCGGTGAAGTAGTCAACAATTTGCCGGGTTCGAGTGATCCGCAGCTGGCTCATCTGGGCCGAAAGATTTTGCATCAAAGCCTCTCGACCTCCTTGATACCCGACAAAACCAATCACTAAAATAGAGGCGATACTAACCGTGAGTAACATCACCATCAGCTTGGACTGAATGCTAAGTTGACTGGCAAATTTCATTTTAGATTTGCAGAACTGAATTCATCAGTTTAGTCCTGAATAAGTCGCTTGACGCAATAATCAGAAGATTGATGTAGGAAGGGAGCAGTGCCCCCTGCCATTTAACAATTAATGACAACCATCTACTTAATTGACCCGCAACCTTTTTAGTCATCCCCAAGTTGCCCTTTAATAACCCAAGAGCTGGGCCACTGCCCCAGGCATCGGCAATAAGATGACTAACAGCAACCCCAGGGTCACTAAGCCAATCAAGTCCCGTCCATTGTCAAGTTCTGTAATATCATTCAAGGCAGGTTCATCATTTAACGGTAGGAAAAATAGTAAAAGGGCCAGTAACCAGAACTCAGATCGGGCCAGGGCCAGTACCAAAACACAAATTCGGGTAATCTGGCCAATAAAAATCCCAGCCTGCTGTCCCAGCATGGCATGTATCATCCGGCCTCCATCTAGTTGTCCTAGAGGCAACAAGTTAAATGCGGTGACGATCAATCCCAGATAACCCGCGATCGCCACGGGATGAAGATCAATCGCTTTAGCAGCCGTTAGATTCGTCCCCAGGGCCAACTTACTCAGCACCGTCAATAGGAATGAGAAACTCGGGTCAAGGTGATCAAAATCCAGAATGCCGAGTTTTTCAGGATTGGCCGTCACAATTTGAGAGTGGGCCAGACCCCAGGCCAGCACGGGCAAGGTGATGATCAGTCCCACCCAAGGCCCCAGGACACTGACATCGAACATGGCTCTACGATGGGGAAACGGCGATCTCATCTGCACAAAAGCCCCCAACGTGCCGAGAAAGAAAGGCACTGGCATGAAATAGGGTAGGGTACTCCGCATCCCATGGCGACTGGCGATCCAGTAGTGGGCCAGTTCATGGCTACCCAAAATTCCGATCAGGGCCATCCCATAGGAAAGACCCTGGAGCAGGGAAGCGGGCTCAGCCTGCCAGGTTTCCAGCGAAACCCCAGCCATTCTAGCTCCAACGACAGTGGTGGTGAATAATGTGATAATTGCCAGAGCAACGGCAAGGGCAGGCCGATTCAAAGGCTCAGCTTGGGTTTTGACCAGGTTTTGGGCTTGATAGGGATTGGGAACCAGGGCAAAGAAGGGTTTATTGTGAGAATCGGCTTGAAACATAATCAAAAATCGATCCCCAAATCGTTCCTCGATGCGATGACGAATAGTTTGGTAGGCAACTTCAGGCTGCGATCGCAATTGACCTCGACAGATCACAGCCTGGGAGCGAAATTCTAGCTTTTGCAAGGGAAATACCGACCAAGGAAAACAATTTCGCAGGGTCTCTTCCTCAGTGGGGGCAATCAAGCTGGGAACCTCTTTTTTAGGGAGTTCTGCAGGGGGCAACGGGGATACTGATGCCTTCGGTTCAGGAGTCTGAGGGGGTTGTCTGCCCCGCTGTACCAGAAACCAATAGACCAAGGAACTGACCACCATTGCCCCCAGAATGAGCTCAACGGGAACTGGCTTTTGTTGATGGTAAATCAAGAGCCAGACCAGCCAGATTGTGATGGGTGAGATCAGAACTAACCACAATAGCCAAACTGGAGTTCGGGTGACTCGAGCCACGCTAGAGCGCAAAATGACATACATCATTAAAATCAACAACAGTAACCAAACCACTATCATTTTGAGTTTCTATTCCAGCAATGACGACCCTTGACCTTCGGCTTAAGCCAAATCTGACTGCTATTTTCGACGACTGATTTCCGACTACTATCAACAATATCGAATAACATGACCCAGCCGATTACTCCCGGTAAACCTCCCCAATCGGTTCTAGACCAGATCTATGCTTTTTCTCCCAATCGAACCACTCTGGGTGCAACGGCTTATCTTATTGTAAAGAATCAAACCAATATCTTAGTCGATGCGCCTCCCTGGGATGAGATGAATCAACAATTTTTGAGAAATTTGTTGATAGACCAGCAACTAGATTGGCTGTTTATTACCCACCGGGGCAGCCTGGGTCAAGCTCAAAAAATTCAGCAGGCCACCCATTGCAAAATTCTGATTCAGGAACAGGAAGCTTATCTTTTACCAGAAGCGACCCTAACCCCATTTCATCAAGAATTTGCCCTCACGCCAGACATATTAGCCCTCTGGACACCCGGTCACTCCCCTGGTTCTGCCTGTCTTTACTCTAGCGTTAACGGGGGAACGTTATTTACAGGTCGTCATCTTCTGCCTAATTTGGCCGGGCACCCCGTCCCTCTCCGCACCGCAAAAACCTTTCATTGGGGCCGACAAATTCAAAGTGTGCAACGTTTGGTTGATCGATTTACCAGCGATACCCTGCGCTATATTTGTCCAGGAGCGAATACTGGGGCCTTGCGCGGCAAACGGGTGATTGAACAGGCTTACTCCAGGCTGGCCGAGCTGGATTTGCAGGCATTGCAAGGGGCAAAACCGGGCTTTTGAAAGGACTCAGAGGAGTCCAGTTGGGGTTAGTCTCAATGGCTGGGTAGAAGCGAACCAGGACAAGGAAAGCCAGTAGATTGAGCGGCTCAATGCCTCGAAGATCAACAATCGGTTAAACTGTAGGAAACGAGGCACATTTGTAATAGACCTGCAAGCTTGTGAGGATTGCAACCTTTACCCCAATCAGGAGCTTGGCAACAAGTCGGCAATCCCTAATTCAAATCAATCGATGGCAGTAACTAGCGCTGTCAGATTCAAAACAATATCGATGATCCACGGAGTCAGGAACTAGCCTTGATAGACTTGGAGTTGCCCGCCTTTGGTGATGCTAATTGCAGATTTCTAAATGGAAACTTGAACCGTCAAAAGCTCAACCGCCAATCGGAGCTTTGGAAACTCTGGACTCAGTCCAACAGTTCGGGGCAATTCATTGCAGATTGGAGGCTAGGTCTAATGTCCATAACCACAACTATACCCTGATTAATAATGACAACTGTTTATTCAACAGCTCCAGATTTATCCCCTGAAGACTATGTGGTAGTAGGTCTGGCTACGTGCTTCATCAAGCAAGAAGGGGAAGTTCACCCGGTTAAGATTGTTGAGCCGATTCCCTCCGCTGCTCTAGCTGCCCTACTCAAGGGAGTTCCGACCTCCTATGAGCTGGCTTGGGCTACCACCTTGGGTGAATTGCTGACGGATACTGGGATTCAGATTCCCCCCCACTTTCCCCCAGAAGCTCAGTTGAGTGATGAATTTTCAGAACGTACCTTTGCAGCAGCCCGAACCTATCAGCGCGATCGCCCCGCTCAATCTCATATTGCCCCCGGCATTACTTACCGAGAATTCAACTACTCCACCGAACGGAAACGCATCTTGAATTCAGACCATATTGTCCGCACGGAGGATAATGTCAAGCAACATGCCTATACCCATGAAGTGCTGTAGTTGAAGTGCTGTAGCGATGAGGAGTGATTAACTGCGTCTGGAAAATCTCTTTCAGGCTTAAACGTTCAGGTTGCATCTTGATATCTTAGAGCAAAGTTAGGTCAATTCTACATTTTGAGTTTCAGTTTGGAATTGACTCAGGGTGTCGTTGGCCCTAGCTAGAATCTTCCAAATAACAGCCGTATATCAGACTGGCATCAATTAGACTGACCAACTCTCCCTGAACGCTTAAATTTTCTGGTTACTTGACCCCAACCTTCAAAGGAGTGGTATCCTCCGCCGATTCCAGGAAAGGCTGACCTGACGAGATTTTATCACTTTCACTTTCAATCGCAGATCGAGCGGTCAGGACAAATGCCGTTGCGGGGATTAATCCAAATAGGACACTCAGCCCTACAGGTAACAGGAATCGAGCATCTAGAGATACCGTTGTGATCACAGCCCCGAATAAGAAGTTTGTCCAATATACAATCAGCGGAACTCCGAGTTGAGGGCGAGAAGGCATAATTGGAACTCGTCGCCATAACCAGGCCGTAACGCTCATGAAAATCAATCCAGTTCCAACCCACCCCAGCAAGTTGCGATAAGGCATCCCAAAGAACTCTCCAACCTCCTGAAACTGCCAGAATCGAGCCGGAGCCTGACTCATGGCCGGATCGAGCACCAGATCCCAAGCCGTTAACAAGACTGCACCAATCAGCAGAGCAGCAATTTGTCGGAGCCAGGTTGAGTGAACCGTTAATCTCACCCCTGCCCGGGCGAGCAGATAGCAGCTCAGTCCCATGTAGAACCAGGACAATGGAATCGTAAACGGCACTAAACCGGCAATCTTGTATCCCAGACCACTGAGATATTCATAGTGACCAAAGGGAAACCCCGTGCTTGTCCCCAGCAATTCGCTAGAGAGGGATAAACCCACTGCCGGAATCAGAAACGTTGCCATCACCCATCCGCCCCAAGTGCGATAGGTATAGCAAGCAACTGCCAGGGCTCCGAATACAATGTAGGCGGCCCCTCCCCCCGCCATGCTGAGCTGGAAGGCCGTCTGACCGATGGGGGGTAGACTCATGATAATTTGGGGATTGGGCAGGACAATCAGCAACCCTGCCAACCCAAATAGTGTAGAGATCACATGGGAAGCTAGAAAAATTCGTTCGGCAAGCGCAAGTGGCTTCATAAATCTGCGTAAAAAAGTATAGAGATTAAAGTTGGAACTCTAGGAGGATTGAATCATTCCGTTACTAGTTTACAAATCTTTAACAAAAATTAAACCCAATTGCCCGGTTGATGTTTTAATTTTTCTCCGGATTTTCTCACAAAACTGAATCTGGAATTCCAGCGAAATTGGTGCTCACCCTTGAGGAGTCATGGGCTTGCTGACGGAATAAACCCACCTAACTGGTAAGGTTACTATAGCTCTTTTAAAAGAAAAATTGTATTGTTATAAGTTTAATTTATTGATTTGACAATTTTTCCCTAAAAGTGATCCGTTCCATCTCTAATAGGATGATTGAAGTTTAGTCGGGGGAACCATGGTGAGTTTGGTGATAACCACAATTGCAACATTGATTTTGCTGGTTTTAGGGTTGGGAGCGTTGGCCCTAGAGGTACATTATCGTCGTCGTCCCGGTAATCAATTGGCCATGAGCCATGGAGATTGGCAGATAGATACTGCTAATCCACATCAGTATCTTCTAACCGGATATCTGGAACTGGTGAATCAAACTCAGCGCTTTGAAATTATGATTCCTGAGGTCAGTGCCACAGTACAACTGCTCTCAAAAGAGAGTTTAGACCAGACCACCTGGGCCGCTCAAATTCTGTCCGATCATCCAGATGCCCCGGCCAGATCTGATGGTTATTGGTTTGCCTATATCGTCAAGCGAAAGCCCACTTACCTGAAGGTGATTGTTAAAATTCAGGGCGACCATCTGGCGGCTTTAAAATCGGCCTGGATTCAGATCCAATATGTGACCTACGGCCCCCAGGGACGGATCCCCAAGGTGCGCCATGTGGTTATCCCCCTACAATACCCGGATACCAGTTCCCTGCCTCAAGCCCGTTCTACTGATGTGGCAGAGGTATTCCCGATTCAGACCCATTTGTTAACGGAATTAGATGACCCGGTTGCTGTCGTGAAGCAGTATATTTTGCCCCATGCTCAACCGGGAGATGTGGTGACCTTGGGAGAAACACCTCTGGCCTTGATTCAGGGGCGGTTTCGGCATCCTACCTCGATTCATCCTGGCTGGGTGGCTCAGCGAGTTTGTTTGTTTTTTCTGCCAACCTCCAGTTTGGCGACAGCTTGCGGGATGCAGAGTTTAATTGACGTGGTGGGTTCAGGGCGAGTGTTATGGGCATTTGGGGTGGGGTTTGTGGCCAAGCTCCTGGGAAACCGGGGATGTTTTATCAATTGGCGGGGGAACAGGCCCGTTTGATTGATGATGTTACGGGAACCTTGCCTCCATTTGACCAATTTGTTGTCCTGGGGCCCGAACATCCCCAACAGGTTGTGGACACCATTGAGCGGGAAACTGGATTGGCCGCAGCCATTGTGGACGTGAATGATTTAAAAGCCGTTAAAATATTAGCAGCTACTCCAAATCTTTCCCCTGCTTTTCTCGAGCAAGCCTTGAGAAGTAATCCTGCCGGAAACGCTGATGAACAAACACCCCTGGTGCTGATTCGTCCCCGTTCCCAAGATATGGAAAGCTAGAGGCACTCACTCTCAATCCTCCAAACCGCTCTATATCCGTAATTCTATGGCTTTACTTTTCTCTCCAAAACAGTATCAGGCAACTGTTCGTCCGTTTCAATATCGGGATTTAGAAACGATTGAGCAGCTTTATTTAAGCAATTTTCCTGAGGAGGGAGAGTTCCTGGAGGTCGCAACCCAGGATATTCAAACGTTGCGTCACTGGTATGGGGTGGTCAAGTTCTTGAGCTGGTTTCCCAATCCATTTCAGCACCTATCCGATATTTATGTTGCCGAGGTGGAGGGCAAAGTTCAAGGCTTGATCTGGGTTTCTCCCTTTAACCAAACCCGGAGTACTTGGAAAGTCAATCAGGTGGCTGTTGAACCGGGAACTGGCTTTTCGGCCATTGGATCCCAACTCCTGCGCCATTGTTTTGAGACGGTTTGGGAGGCGCGGAATTGGTTACTGGAGGTGAATGTGAATGATAAGAATCATATTGCTCTCTATCGGCAGAATGGTTTCCAACGGCTGGCCCAAATGACCGCCTGGTCAATTGATCCCGTGCGACTCCGGGAGATTGCCTCCACTCAACCAGATTTACCGAATTTGCTCCCGGTTAGTAATGCGGACGCTCAGATTTTGTATCAACTTGATACCCTGTCCATGCCGCCTTTCCTGCGGCAAATCTATGATCGCCATGTGATTGATTTTCGCACCAGCGTGGTGCAAGCAGTAATGGAGGGTTTCAGGCAATGGGTGAACAAAACTGAACAGGTCAGCGGCTATGTATTTGAGTTGCAGCGAAAAGCCGCCATTGGTTATTTTCAGGTGCAGTTTAGTCAGGACGGCTCTAAGCCCCATGTGGCAGAGTTGACAGTGAATCCAGCCTATACCTGGCTCTACCCGGAACTGCTCTCCCAGATTGCTCATCTAGCTCAGGATTTCCCGGCCCAATCCCTGCGGTTGATGTCGGCAGATTACCTGCCGGAACGAGAAGCTTACTTAGAAAAAATTGGGGCCCATCCAATTGAACATACCCTGTTGATGTCTCGCTCGGTCTGGCACAAGGTGCGGGAGTCAAGAATTTCTCTGGACGGGCTGCAACTGCCTGATGTGTTGCAGGGTCTCCAACCTGTTCACAAGCCAGTGCCGGGGCCAATGTCCTGGTTGGGGCCGATGGATCCTCCTCCTACAAAGAAACATCCCCTACCTGACACCTTAGGGGGCAATGGCAATCGCTCTGATTTTAGTGATTCTGACCCGACGCAGAAATCTCCTGAATCCCCGACTGAGTAGGAGGTAATGAGTGAGCAATAATGAGTGAGAAGTATGGCCAGCCTGGTTCCTAAAAATTTTGTTTCGGCCCTGGGTCTAGATGTGGGCCGCAAACGGATTGGAGTTTCAGGGTGTGATGGCACGGGATTAATTGCAACGGAACTGACTACGGTTCATCGCAGGAGCTTTGCAGAGGATTTAGACCAGTTCCAAACCCTAGTGGAACAGCGACGAGCCCAAACTTTAGTGGCGGGTTTGCCTTATTCCCTCGATGGCACCTTGGGATTCCAGGCCCACCATGTGCAGCGCTATGCTGAACGTCTGGCCAAAGCCCTGAATCTGCCCCTGGAGTATATTGATGAGCGCCTGACCTCTGTCCAGGCGGAACAAATGCTAATTGAAGCTGGGATTTCTCCATCCCGCCACAAAGCCTTGATTGATCGCAAAGCCGCCGCCCTGATCCTGCAACAATGGCTTGATCAACGACGGCAACATCTATAGGAGTTGTCAGCAATTATTTGACAGTCGGGCCTTCCCCCTGCGCCGCAACCTTTGGCTCCCATCAATTTCTGAGATGAAACCAGCAAAACAAAAGCGATCCCGTCCCTCTGTGAAACTGCCCCAATTGCAAGCCCTCGACCTGCTGTCCCCACGCAAATTGGAGCAGATCTCAAGCCATGGCAAGCTGCAAAACGCAACAGCAGATCAGTTGGAAGCAATTGACCTGATTCTAGCAGGTTCCCTGTGTCAATCTCCCAAGGATCTGGAAATGGCACTCACGGGGGCCGCCGGAACCGGGAAATCCTATGTGGTTGAGATTTTGCGGGATTGCCTCACCCTGATCGGCCACAAACTGGCCATTAACGCTCCGACGAATAAAGCCGTTCAGTCCCTCAGCCGTTTGGGGGTGCTAGGAGCGGAAACGATTCACAAAGCCTATCGGATTGTCCCCAAAGATTTTGATCCCCAAACCGGGCAGCAATTGTTTCTTCCCCTATGGGAGGACAAGCCGTCAGAGCAATCCAGGGCTCCGATCCAGCAGGACAAAACCTTTGTGATTGTGGATGAATCTTCGATGATTGGGGTTCCCCTGTACAAAATCATGGTTGATGCCGTGAACCTCTGGCCCATTCAGGATGAAGGAGACTATAGGCTTTATCCCAAAATTCTCTGGATTGGGGATCTGGCCCAATTGCCCCCCATTGGCCACCCTAAAACCCCTTGTTTTGAGAATTGTTTTGTCAGTTACAACCTGACTCGAATTGTTCGTTACCAGGGGCCAGTCCTGGAATATGCCACCCAGCTGCGGCAAAATCTGACCTCAGAAACCCTACCAAGTTACACCAAAGTCCTCAGTCCCAACCCAGAATTTGGTAATATCTACACCTTCAGTGACCCGCGAAAATGGGTTGAGCAGTTTTTGATCGCCCTGAACAAAGGAATTGACCAGGGCGATCCTTACTTTGTTCGGGGATTGCACGCCCGCAACTATCAGGTGGATCACTTCAACCGTATCATTCGCTCCCATCTCTATGGTCATCAGGCTCAACCTTACGAACCCGGCGAACGATTGATCGCCACAGAACCCTGCCTGGATGACTCCCATGACACCCCCGTTACCTTGCTTGCCAACTCAGACGAATGTATCGTGCAGGAGGTGGAGGAATGTGAGGTCGCCGTGGCCCATCCGGCGACGGGAGAACGGATTCAGATGATGGTTTATCGGCTCCAGGTCGAAACGGACGAACAGGAAGTCTTTTGTTTGCGGTGTCTCCATCCCCAGAGTCAGCCAAAGTTACGGGCAATCTTGAATGAACTAGCTGAAACGATTAAAGCCAATCTCTTACTCAAACCCGATCATAAAGCTAAATATTACAGCGGTGAGGCCCTGGATTGGAAGCATTTTTATCAGTTCAAAAATCGTTTTCACCTGGTGCAGCCTGCTTTCAATCTGACGGTTCACAAAGCCCAGGGCAGTACCTTTGAACATTGCTTTCTGAATATGCGAGACATTGCTAAGCCCTTTGTCCCCCGGGAAGCTAATCTGCAAAACCGCCCTGACCCTGAAAAATATGAAATCCGTAATCGGGCCACCTACGTAGCCTGGACTCGCGCTCGCAAACATGTTGTGATTCTGGTATGAGGATGGATTGGGGATCTTTAAGTAGTCCTTGTTCTCCTAGACTCTGTTCGGGGGTTTGGTAATCCTGTAGTAGTTCATCGAAGAGTTGGGTTTGTGTTGAGTGGTCTTAGTGATCTCCTTGATTGCTGGGTATGTTGATCACTTATACAAACTAATTTACAGTTTCTACAAAAAAGACCAACAGTCATTATTTCAGGGGAGCTAAGTCCCCTGAAATAATGACTGGATTCGTGGTTATCTCTACATCTGAGATAGTGACTCAATTTTTCCCATGCCATGATAGAGACTGGAATAGTTCATCAACAAAAGAAAGAATGCTAGCCAGGGTTTGGAGTGCCGCCGTTGTTGGGATTGATGCCGTTAAAATTGGCGTTGAGGTTGACCTGTCTGGAGGGCTGCCCAAGATTATTGTGTTGGGACTGCCGGATGCTGCTGTTCAGGAATCGCGGGAACGGGTCAAATCCACCCTGAAAAATGCTGGATACGCCTTTCCCATGGGCAATATTGTAGTAAATCTGACCCCGGCTGACCTACGGAAAGAAGGGCCGAGTTTTGATTTGCCGATTAGCGTGGGAATTCTGGCTGCATCCCAACAGATTAAACCCGATCTATTAGGGGACTTTCTATTTTTGGGGGAGGTTTCCCTGGATGGGAGTTTGCGTCCGGTTACAGGAGTGTTACCGATTGCAGCAGCGGCCCAACAGCTAGGCATTACCGGGATCGTTCTGCCTGAGGATAATGCCCAAGAAGCGGCTGTGGTTCAAGGGTTGTCTACCTATGGATTCAAGACCATCACAGAAGTCACCCATTTTCTCAATTATCCTGATAGCATCAAACCCTTTACCCTGAGCCACACAACTGCCCCAACCCCAACTCAGGCTCTTAATCTGGATTTAAAAGATGTCAAGGGTCAACTCCATGGCCGCCGAGCCCTGGAAATTGCCGCCACGGGAGGACACAACCTGGTATTTGTGGGGCCGCCGGGGAGCGGAAAAACCATGCTCGCCCGTCGGTTGCCCGGAATCTTACCCCCCTTGACCTTTGATGAGGCCCTGGAGGTGACTCGAATCCATTCTGTGGCAGGCTTGTTGAAACATCGCGGCACACTAGTTCACCAGCGTTCCTTTCGCAGTCCCCATCATTCAGCTTCTGGCCCCTCTTTGGTGGGCGGAGGAACCTATCCCCGACCCGGAGAAATTTCTTTGGCCCATCGGGGAATTTTATTTCTGGATGAGTTAACAGAGTTCAAACGAGATGTCTTGGAGTTTCTCCGGCAACCCCTAGAAGATGGCTTTGTTACTGTCACCCGAACTCGCCAGTCTGTGGTGTTCCCGGCCCAATTTACCCTGGTAGCCAGCACCAATCCCTGTCCCTGTGGCTATTATGGTGATCCGATACAAGCCTGTACCTGTTCCCCCAGACAACGGGAGCAATATTGGGGGAAGCTATCGGGCCCCTTGATGGATCGGATTGATCTGCAGGTCGCGGTGAATCGACTCAAGCCTGAAGAGATCACTCAGAATTTTCAGGGAGAGGACTCTACAACTGTACGAGAACGAGTCCAGGAAGGGCGCGATCGCGCTCGGCATCGGTTTAAGCAGGAACCCGGTTTGCAGTGCAATGCGGAGATGCGAAGCAGTCATATTCAGCGTTGGTGCAAACTGGACACTACCAGCCTGCAATTGTTGGAAACGGCAATTCGCCAGTTGGGGCTTTCTGCCCGAGCCAGCGATCGAATTCTCAAAGTGGCCCGTACCATTGCCGATCTGATTGGTGAGGATCAGATCAAATCCCCCCATATTGCGGAAGCCATTCAGTACCGGACAATTGACCGATTAGCGTAAAAGCCTTTTCTGGCGTAGCAAAGTAAAGGTCAGCTCTCTTCTTCAATCTCTGAACTCACCATGACCTGCTTTAGGGTTCCGAGACCGCGTTTCACCCGTCGGGAAACTGTTACAGGACTGATCCCCATCCGTTCAGCCGTTTCTTTCTGGGTTAGATCCTGAAGAAAAACAAATTCCAAGACCCGACGAGTTCCCTCTTCCAACTTTGCCAGGGCTTGTTGCAGTCGAATTTGATCCTCTTGAGCCAGTTGAAAACTCCGGTAGCGAGTGTCTGGAACTATTTCACCCAGACAAGTGGTTCCTTCTCCCTCATCTTGAACTGGAGCATCCAAACTCAGGAGAGAACGATTACAACCTGCGAGTTTCGCTTGGTTCCAATCTTCCAAAGAAATTCCCAGATAAGCGGCTATTTCTAGATCCGTTGGACGACGACCTAGCTTGGTTTGCAGCTTTTGGATCACCTGATTGCCCTCACGCTGTAACTCCAGCCACTGTCGGGGTACTCGAATAGTAGGGCTTTTATCCCGCAGATAGTGTTGGATTTCGCCTCGGATATAAGGAACCGCAAACGAGCTAAAGGCATGACCCCTGGACAAATCATAACGCTCAATCGCCCGAATCAAGCCCAAACAACCCACCTGAAGCAGGTCGTCATAGGTCTCAGTACATTGATGGAGCCAGTGATTTACCTCTCGGCGAACCAAACCCAAATTCAGTTGCACCAATTGATTCCGAATATTGCTAGTAGGGGAGCGGCGGTATTCCTGAAGCAGATCCAAACTAGCCCCTCTAGAATGAGGCTTTGGTTGGACATCTTCTATAGAGCATTTCATAGCCATAATGTACCCGAATTATTAGATGTAGATACTTGAAAAAATTTCAGAAAAACTCGACCTTACGATGTATAAAAATAAAATCTTGCCTACGTAAAGTTACGTAAAAGAATCCTTGATTTAGCTAGATTTAGAAGATCTCATGACACAATATGAGCTTATCTTTTCGGTTGGTGGTTTGGCGAAGTCCTATAATTTGGAAACCCATTTCACACTCTCAAATAACAAGTATAATCGACAACTCCTATAGCGACAAGCCTCTAACCCCAGGGCCGGTCAGCTTGGATATACCCTCTGAATGCAAGGCCAAGATTTAAAAAAACATCCCAGTTTATATTTCCATTGGGAAATCTAGCAGATAAACCCTGCCGTTGCAATAAGAAATTACAAAAAAAAGGGGGTGATACCCCCAGACAATTCAGATAATCAATTAGAACTTTACTGTAAAAACCAGTCAGTCCCTAAGCATCTTGCTCAATCCGGGCATAGAAAACGCCTCGAACCTTGACTTCTAGCGCTTCTCTCATCCCCAAATCAGTATCCGAAGGTTGCTCACTTTCGAAGATTCCGGCAATTTCTCCAGTTTCTCCGTCAATTTTAGAGATCTGCAGGGAAATCTGACCCACATCCATCAAAGTATCTGCCTGCTTAATATTTGCCTTGAGAAACTCTTCTTCATCGGATGTTGCCGGTAGGGCTACGGCATTATCGTATCCTGATGCCAAACCTCGACCCTTAGGATCAAGGAAAGTAGATCCCCGATAGGATGGGACATTGAACTTTCCTTCAAAATCTGTAGAGGTATTGATACTGGTCAGGCCAGCTTGACTCTGGGCAACCAGTCCCTTAATTGTGAACAGAAAAGGCACCTGTTCACCCCCCGGAAGTTGTACCGTGATGGGTTGGAAATCGATTCCATACTCTTCTGTGAAGGTCAAGCTACCATCTGAACCCAGCCGTAACCGACCCCCGACCTGATCCAGACTATAGGTTCTCCGGGTCAGTAACCGAGAATTGATAAATTCTGCCTCCTGACGCTTATTGGTGGACTCTTCCTTAACAAAGTATTCTGTTGGCTGTAAGCACAAGCCTGTAATCTTATAGGAGTCTCCTTGGTCAAGGGAAATCGCTCCCCTTGCTGTTTCAGGTAAACTAGGACAGTTCACTGCTAAACCTGTATTTCTGATGTCATCATAGGTTAGTAGCTCAGGAGCTTTGGCGGATGCCCCCCCTGAACAGGCTGTCAACACACTGAGGCAGAGAGCCAAGAGTGTCACAACTAAAGCACGATATTTCATTTTCAACCTCAAATATTCAAAATCACTATTCAACAAACTACAATCTGAACACTTTAATAAGAACAGTTTAATAAAATGTCAGCTTTCTTAACATTCTCTTCTACTCAGATAGAAGATGGCCCCAGGCTCAACCTACACTGCAACGAGAGTATTCGAGAGTATTGAAGGGTTATCCAATATTGAATTCTACATGGCTTATGAGGTTTTTGTAACTCCAGCATCCGGATTGATCACCAATCGAGATACTCCCTACCTCATTAGTGTACAAAGATTCATATCGGGTAATTTTTATTAATCAGAATTGACTAAAGCCAATTATGCCAGATCTAGATCAACGTCCAGAACCGAACAGCATCAAGCAGCAACTTGCCAACCTGAGGGAACAGGTGCAGGGAATTAGCAAGGATCTAAGTGGGGACAATTTAGCGCTCCTGGCTCTCCTGAGAACGTTGGAAAACCTGCACCAGGAAATTCGTGATACTTTATTCCAGGACACCTTGCCTGACAATCGCCAGGCTCTTTACCATCTGCTGCGAGAAGTTGAGTCCGAGGGAGGATGGCCCTACATTCCACGGATGTCTCTGCGATCGCTTCAGGAAAAGCTGCAAAACCAATTTCAGCAAGAGGCACAGGAAGAAGCATTAGAATTAGAAAAGGAAGTCGAGCTTAAGTAAAAGCTCAGGCGATCGCCAAGGTTTCCTTCAAGGGCTGCCAGCGAAATGCGCGATCGCCCCCCATCTCGATTGCGACTTTCACCCTGGGTTCAAACTGGGAAAGCTCAACCAAAAAAGCCACCTCCTGACTGGACAGAATATGGCCCTCCATAATCCAGAGCACCAAACCTTTGGAGTTGGCTGGAAGTTGTTCAAGTTGATAGCTCACCAAGGGAGGTACAAAGTAAACATTCCCGACCGCCGCATCCTTACCGCTGCTCTTTTTCCCCAGATGCGGCGGGCGCACCCCAT
This sequence comes from Oscillatoriales cyanobacterium RM2_1_1, assembly GCA_012033335.1. Lineage (GTDB taxonomy): Bacteria > Cyanobacteriota > Cyanobacteriia > Cyanobacteriales > Microcoleaceae > JBHJGO01. Next base: position 3,404 of record JAAURB010000058.1, on the reverse strand, counting down.
GAACTCCGGTCAGATAAGCAGCCAAGTCCCCCAAACCTCGGGCAGTTAACCCATAGGTAATATAACCTTTTGCCCGTAGACGACGACGATATCGCCCTTCAAATCCCCCTTCTAGGGGAACATATAGCGCCAGAGCCCCGTGAGTCTCTAAATCTTGGGCGAGTTTTTTACCTGTTGTGATCAGTACCATACCCTATATCCACATGGTTTACCTGATTATAGGATCTTTCAGCGTAGCAAAAACCCCCATCCTCAAAGCAGGGCCATGGCCCTGCTTTGAGGATTTTTTGACTATCTCAATCTTGAGGGTTTGCATCTTGGTTTTGTGCGGTTAGGCGGGATTAGCTGAATGTCCTAATGGGCTACGATTGCATCGGGAATCTCCTGTTCAATCCGTCGCAGCCGTGGAGTTTGGGAGGCAATCAACGACACCAGAATATTGCCCAAGCCCACCAGAATAATCAGCAAGGCAATACCTCGACCTTTGCCCGCCCCCAGGACGGGGCCAAAAATGGGGGCTAAAGCCCCGTCAGTTGCCATCAAAGGTTCAAAGAGATAGTCAATCAGCAGCCCAATCCCCAACTGAGCCACAATCATGGAAATCTTTTCTGTCCAGGTTTGCAGGGCAAAAACTCTTCCCTGCAAGTCAATCGGCACTTTTGATTGCCAGATGGTTTGATTATTACTCACCACCACAGGCTGGGAAAATAGATAACCAAATCCCCCCAGGGTGATAACCCATAGGGCCGGTTGTAGACCTCCGAAACCCAGGCAAACCCCCTGAATCAAAACAAACAGGATGATCGTTTGAATTCGGTTTTTCAATCCTCCCCAGGTACTCACAGCAATGCTCCCCAGCAACATCCCGCAGGCACTCAACGCCAAGACAATTCCCAAACTAGAACTCGACGCAAAACTCAACACCAGGGGCATAAATCCCACTTGGACAATCCCGTTGGTCAGGTAAGTCATAGCCATCAATATCAGCAATTGCAGTAATCCAGGTTGTTTTACTACATATTGCCAGCCTGATAGGGTTTCCTGCCAGATTTGCTCCGCCGTTACCGTCTTGCGAGGTGCTGTATTAACTACCTCAGGAAACTTCACGCTAAACAGGGTGATCAGGGCAATGATATAAGTGATGAAATCCAGCAATAATACCCCTTGAACCTGGATCGCCTCCACCAGAAACCCTGCCAGCAGCGATCCCATGATCAGGGCAAAGGCTTTGGAAATTTGCACCATGCCATTGGCCCGGGTGAGTTCTCTGGGCTGAACTAGCTGGCTAATGGCTGAGAAATAGGCGGGCCACTGAATTGACATACAGGCCGAGACTACGGAAATGGCGATGTAAATATGCCATAATTTCATTTGATCTGCCGTTACCAGGATCATCATCACGAATACCGTGATCGCCTTGATGGAATCACTCAAAATCAACGCCCATCTCCGATTCCATCGATCAATCAAGGAGCCAGCAAAGGGGGCAATCACAATTCCCGGCAGACTCATAAAAACTAAAACCAGGGCAAATTGAGTCACGGAACCCGTGGTTTGGGTTACCCAGATTCGCAGGGCAACATCAGTAATGGCGGTTCCCAGTAGTGAAATCACCTGGCCCAGCCAGACAATCAAAAAAACTTGCATAGCAGATGAGTGACAATGGGATGAATGAAATCTGAACCTGAGAGATGACCTGCAGCAACTAATTTGCTAACCGACATCACAGCCCCCTCAATTTTGCCCCGAATGTTTAGCTTAGTGCAAAAGTGAATGGCACCGCCAAGACGGGAACATAAGTTTAGCAACGATCAAACCTTGCAAACGGCTAGAATCCCCATCTTAATGATGCAGAAAGCTAAAAGCTTGTGCTATCAACGGTTACAAATTGTTCGGGATTAATCTGTTACAGATTTTCTAGGGGTTTCTAAAAGTACCTATGGACTTGCCTGTTGTCTATCATCGAGACTATGTCACCCCTTTGCCTTTGGGTCATCGCTTCCCGATGCAAAAGTTTGGTTTGCTTTGTGAGCATTTGATCCAGACGGGGGTGGTGGGGCGATCGCAGATTCACACCCCGGAGCTTCCCCCTCGAGCCTGGATTGAGTTGGTTCATTGTCCTGACTATGTGCGGCATTACTGTGAAGGCACTCTGGATGCCAAAGCCCAGCGGCGGATTGGTTTACCCTGGAGTCCGGGACTGGCCCATCGAACTCAAATCGCAGTGGGGGGCGCGATTTTAACAGCTCAGCTCGCTTTAACTCAGGGTCTGGCTTGCAATACGGCTGGAGGCACTCACCATGCCTTCCCTGACTTTGGCTCCGGATTTTGTATTTTCAATGATCTGGCCATTGCTGCCCGGGTGATCCAACACCTGGGACTGGCTAAAAAAATCCTGATCCTTGATCTCGATGTCCATCAAGGAGATGCCACCGCTTTTATCTTTCAAGATGATCCCAGGGTGTTTACTTTTTCGATGCATTGTGAAGCCAATTTCCCAGCCCGGAAGCAACAGAGCGATTTGGATATTCCCCTCCCCATTGGTATGGAGGATGAACTATACCTGCAAACCCTAGCCCAGTACTTGCCAGACTTGCTTTCAGCCTTTCAGCCTGATCTGGTTCTCTATGATGCCGGAGTTGATCCCCATGGGGGCGATCGCCTAGGTAAGCTGGCTTTGACTGATGCTGGTCTATGGCGACGGGAAATGCAGGTGTTAACGACCTGTATCAGCCAGGGATATCCAGTGGCGGGAATTATTGGAGGAGGTTATTGTGATGATTTAGAGGCTCTGGTGCGCCGTCATGCTCTGTTACATCGGGCCGCCGCTGAAGTCTACCGCCAGTATCGCTTATAACTTAGCTCGGTTCGATCAGATCAAACACGCTAAAATTATCAATCATGCCGATGTAGCTCAGTGGGAGAGCATTCGATTCGTAATCGAATGGTCGCGGGTTCAAATCCCGCCATCGGCTTGCTGGCAAAGGGGTTTTGAAAAGGGAATGGATGCGGAATGGGTGAAAGATGGGTGCAGAAAATTTGCACCCACGAACAATGCCCAGTCGTTCACAATAAGTGAGATTTTATTTGCAATAAGTAGGTTATCCCGAAAAAAATAAAATAAGATGTATCCTCAACCCTCACTTCTATCACTTAGCCTTACATAGAGGGAGTTGGCGTTGCATAATAGTGCCATGAATTGAGGCTCAATTCATGGCACTATTATGCAACGCCCGAAATCAGACATTCAAGAGTTTTAAATCTGTAGGGCTTGGGCGGCATTTGTGGGAGTGGAGCAACCCTCATCAAACTATCAACTTAGGAGACCAAACACATGATCGGATTTCTCAGGGGTGAAGACCTCGGTTCCAAGATTGCCCCTACAGAAGGGCAACATTCTAACC
>JAAURB010000157.1 GCA_012033335.1 Oscillatoriales cyanobacterium RM2_1_1 | reverse complement strand
TTGTCAGGAAGGGGGCACTGCCCCCTTCAACCCCCTACATGTATCTTCTAATTAAATTGTGCCTAGCTACTTATAATACTTCAAATCAATATTTCAAATCAATATTTTGAGTCGGTAATTTACATTGATCACTCATTATTTACCGATCCAAAAATTGATTTACAAACAAATCTAAAAATAAATCTAAAAATAAATAATATATCAATAAAAATCTCGATCCTATCTTCTCCATCTTAAGGAAGATGTGTTCAGGTACATAATTTGAGCAGACTAGAGAGTACGCTTATACCTTTATCTAGAAATCTCAAATGCTTCGATTTTCCTGGGCAATACTTGTAAGTTAGGTTAATGAAATGTTTCTAAAAGATCTTGATACACTGCAAATTTTACACCCGATCGCTCAATTGGCTCAGGTACTGATTGAACCAGCTCAACCGGTCGAACCGATTGCGGAAATTGCGGAAGATGCCGCCATGGTTTTTAGTGGGCCCCAGTTTTTTACTGCTTTGGTATCTGGAGTGATTCTAGCCTTTGGTTTTCAGCTTGTGATGACGAACCTGGGGGTGGCGATTGGAATTTCAATGTTAGGGGGCTCTTCAGATGGAAGACATTCTAAGAGTTCAAATTCCACGAACTCAGACTCTAGTGGAAACCCAATCAAAAAAATCAGCAACATTGTCGGATGGGGCACGTTGATCAGCGTCACCGTTGCCTTGTTCTTTGCCAGTTTATTCGCTGTTAAGCTCAGTCTTTTAGTGGCTCCGTTTTCCGGGGCAATTGTCGGGCTGGTGATCTGGGCAACCTATTTTTCTTTGATGGTGTGGTTTAGTTCTACAACGGCGGGATCATTGATTGGCTCAGTGGTGAACTCCGCAACCTCCAGCTTTCAAGCGATCTTTGGCACTGCCATGGCCACTTTGGGATCTCAGGCGGCTTCCCACCAAGTCGTGGCCACCGCAGAAGCTGCCGCATCAGCGGTGCGCCGGGAATTAACTGGAGTGGCCGATCCGCAGGCGATGAGAGAAAAGGTGGAAGACTATATCAATGCTTTTCGTCCTGGTCAGCTAGAGATTGAACCGATCCGAGCCGAGTTCGAGCGTATTGTAAATAGTTCCAATGTGCAAGAGATGGTTGCCCAGGGGGATTTACCTCAACTGGATCACCAAACGTTCGTCGGTTTACTCCGCGATCGCACTGACCTCTCCAAACGAGACGCGGATCGAATTGCCCGTACCCTGGAGGAAACCTGGCAAAATGCAACCCAGCAGCTTCCTCAGAGCAACTCCCTATCCCAACTGACAGACTGGATTCAGTCTAGTCCCAAGCAAGACCTCCTGGGTCAACCCCTAGGGGATAAGATTGACGGTCTGCTAGACGAAATGCGAAAGCGTCGTCATTCCCAGAGTCAAGGCCCGGTCAAACAGTCCCTCACTATGGGCTTTAATAGCCTGGTGGGGTTGGTGATGGGAAGAACGGATTTATCTGACTTTGATGTAGAAAAGATCATCTCCCAATTGCAACAGCTCAAGGATCAGGCTGTTGACCAAAAAGACAAGGTGGTTGCTCAGTTCGGGGAGCAACGGGACAATACCATCCGCACCGATATCCAGAATTATCTCCTGAATGCCTATCCCTGGCAGTTGCAGGACAGTATTGTAGAATCGGAATTCCGTAATCTACTCTACGACCCAAGTGCGGATCCAGAACTGGTGGCTGAGCAATTGGAGCAAATCCATCGGATTGATTTTGTCAACTGGCTCCAGGAAAAAGGGATGCTGCGCCAGGAAAAAATTCACCATCTGGCAGGGATTTTAGAAGGGATTTGCCTAGAGGTTCTGGCCACCGCCGAAGCCGCCTCTGAGCGGGAACGGGCGATCGCCCTATTTGCCGAGGTAGAAGACTATCTGCTTAATACCCCCCGACCCCAACTCACTCCGGAAAGGATTCAGCTTGATTTCAAGCCCATTCTCCGGGATCCTGATGCCAGTGACGAACAATTCGAAACTCGTTTGCGTCCATTGGATCGACCTACCTTTGAGCGGGTGTTGGAGCAGCGTCAGGATCGGCTGTCGGCGACGGAAATTGTTGCCCTAGTCAATCAGTTGGAAACGGCTCGAGATCAGGTTTTAGAGGAGTCCAGCAAACTTTTTGCTGCTGCTCAGAATCACACCGAGGCCCAGTGGCTCAAGATCAAGGCCCTGCTGAGGCACACCGGCAAGGCAGAACTCAATCCCGCTGGAATTGAACGGGAACTGAAGCTATTGCTCGATGATCCCCAGGCCGGTAGGGCCGCCCTCAAAGCCCGAGCCAAGAGGTTTGATCGGGAAACCCTGGTTCAACTGCTGAATCAGCGGCAAGACCTGAATGAGTCCCAAATTCGTGAAGTCCTCGATCAGGTTGAACAGACTTGGACAAGGGTGCGTTATCAGCCCCAACGGCTGTCCCAGAAAGCGCAGCAGCAATATGAACAGAGTAAAGTTGCCATCGCCGATTACCTGCGAAATACAGGGAAACCTGAACTCAATCCAGAGGGAATTCGCCGGGATCTGACAAAATTGATCGAGGATCCCAAGGCCGGGGCCAAGGCTCTGAGCCGACGATTAGCTGAATTTGACCAAGACACCATCGTTCAATTGCTGGCTCAACGGGATGATCTGACCGAAGCGCAAATTCATCAGACTGCCCATGACGTGCAAGCCACCTTGAGGGATTTAGCGCGATCGCCCCAAAGGTTAGCTCGACGAGCCCAGGCCAATATTCGCAACTTCCAGGAATCCATCGCCGATTACTTGCGCTCCACCGAAAAGGCCGAACTCAATCCCACTGGCATTAAGCGCGATGTGCAACTATTACTCAACAGTCCCCAGGCTGGTGCAGAGAGCTTGCAGGACAGACTGTCTCAGTTTGACCGCTCTACTCTGGTGGCGTTGCTGTCCCAGCGCGATGATATTTCCGAAGCAGAAGTCAACCGAATTATCGATCAAATGCTCGAGGTCAGAGATCAGGCGGTTCACCAGCTCCGACAAATTCAATCTCAGATTCAGTCTGCGATTGATCGGATGCTGGATCGGATTCGCCGCTATCTAAATAGCCTGGATCGCCCCGAACTCAACTATGAAGCGGTTCGTAACGACTTTCAAACCTTATTTGACGATCCCCAAGCTGGATTTGAAGCCCTGCGCGATCGCCTGTCTCAGTTTGACCGCAATACTTTTGTGGCGTTGCTGAGTTCCCGGGATGATATCTCCGAAGCCGATGCTAATCGACTGATCGATCAGGCTGAACGGGCTCGCACTCGGGTTCTGCAAAAAACAGAGCGACTCCAGCAGGGGGCTCAACTGCGATTGGAACAGGTCAGACGTGAAGCAGAACGGTCAGTAGAAGAGACCCGCAAAGCGGCGGCAACAGCAGCCTGGTGGCTGTTCTTCACGGCTCTGATTTCGGCGATCGCGGCGGCGGGAGCGGGAGCCATTGGAGTGACGGTTTAGTCAGGGTTCTATAATTTTTCGAGCTAGGGATAAAGTAAACTAAAAAAGCACGTAGAATCAATTGATTCTGCGTGCTTTTTATGGCTGAGACCCGGTTTAATTCTTAATTTGATTCTCAGCTCAATTCTCAGCAGGGAGGGGAAAAATCACCGTAAAAGTTGAACCCGCTCCTAATTGGGAAACCACCTCAATTTCGCCGCCGAGCAGCTTAACCAACTTTGCGACAATCGCTAGTCCTAAACCTGTACTTTCCAGTAAATAATCCGCCTCAGATCCAGCCCGGAAATAAGGTTCAAAAATCCGCTTCTGGTCTTCTGAGCTAATACCTCGACCCGTATCGAATACTGCAATCATCCAGGATTCATGATTGGTTTGACAGGTAATCTGAATCATGCCTGAATCAGTGTAGCGAAAGGCGTTGCTAATCAGATTGATTAAAATTTGTTGAATTCGTACTGGATCGGTTTGGAGGAGTTGGGGGGCTCGATCAAGATCCATCTGAATATCTAAATTTTTCAGGCGGGCTGAGGGCTCTAGAGTCATGACAACCGTTTCAATCAAATGACGTAGATCAACCTGTTCTAAATTTAATTCAATTTGCTCTGTTTCATGGCGAGAAATTTCCAGTGCATTGTTGATCATTCGTAGCAGTTGTTCGCTACTTTTCAAAATCCGTTCTATCATCTGCAGATTGTAGCAGGCTCAGATCGGGCAGAACGTTGTTGCTGTTGTAAAAGTAAGGTTGAAAAACCAATCATTGCCGTCAAAGGATTCTTTAATTCATGGGCAAAATAGGAGAGATTTTCCCTTTGACTTTCAACGAGTCGGGTTAGTTCTTGATTGGTCAAAATCAACTGCGCCCGGATCCGTTCAAGCTCCTGCAGACGGATTTCCATGTAGCTCTCTACCGAAACAGAAATGACTTCATCTAGCACTCCATTGATCAGCTGCACAGCCTGGAGAATCTCAGCGGGAGAGCCCAAGAGCAATTCGGGCTGCAAGACAGCAAATATAACCCGGCGCAGGAGATGATACTCCCGCATAATCTCTAAAACATCATAATTCTGCTCCGCTCGATGCGCTCCATGATGAACAGCACTTTCTTCCGTCTTTTCGGGCTGATCATCGCTGAGAGTCTGAGTGAGCAAGGTCGCAAAAGCCCTGAGTAGTGCTGGCAAACCATCTCGAATTGATTCATAGGTTAGTTTCTTACTACTATCAATCTCTTTGTCCTGACGAACAGCTTCAATCCAACTTTCAATCACCAATTCAGTCTTGGCCAATAAAGCCTGACCTAAATCTTTCATTACATTAAAGATATGTAGTACATGACTCAGACTTTGAACATATCACTAATCTTTCCCCATAGATAGTACTGTCGGGTTTTTGCAATTCTTTGCAATGCCGCCATCGGGTTTGAATCATGAGGGTAAAGTGGACATCTTGCCCTCATAGGTTAGAAGCCTGAGCTACAAGAATCCTCCATATCGTTTTCATCTCGATTGAAAATTATATGGAACTCTCTCTCAAGGTAGATCTGCTGTGTTGTCAATCCCAGTATTCTCTTGATGTTATAGCTAAAGTTAACTGGAGATTATACTACTAATGACTCGTCCTCCCCACCGCTCAAATCCAGGTATTACTGTTATTCTTTCTATTGCTGGGTTTGCCCTGGTTGTCATTGCTGTGATCATTTTATTACAGGGATTTGGTTTGTTTACAGTGATTCCAGATTTTGTGATTTGGGCATTGGTATTACTGGTCTTGGGCTTGGGGATTCTCGCAGGAATTCGATCATTGGGTGATTAGAAATTGCATCGATAATTTTTATAAGTTTTATGATTCTTATAAGACTTTACAATATTTTTCAATCAGATAGAAACTCTCCCTGAAGATGGATATGACTCTAAGGGGAATTACAGTATTCTGATGCAGAAAGCTTCGATTCCAATGAGGAGAGTATCATGCAAAAATATGTTTGTAAAGTTTGTGGATGGATTTATGATCCGGCAGTCGGTGATCCTGATTCTGGCATAGAACCTGGTACACCATTTAATGCTATTCCCGATGACTGGTCTTGTCCCCAATGTGGTGCAAAAAAGTCAGATTTTGAACCTGAAGATTCAGGTCAACCCAGCATGACTACAGGGGCACGATAGAGGTTAATTGATTGCTGAGGATTACTGCTTTTTTGATGTTATCTTTTTAAGAATCAACCAAAATGGAAAGGGATAGCAAAGAAAATTTTTAACAATTCAAAAATGCTATCCCTCATAAAACAGTAAGAGATAAAAAATAAGGTAATTGCTCAACAGGGGGTAGTTAACAGGGTAGAAAAAATCGGTAGATTAAAGAGATGACAGAACTTCCCGACCTCAAGCAACTGGCCTCCGAGGGCAAAGATGCCTTGATAGAATCGCTATGGGAAGAGATTCAGAAATTACGCAAAGCAGCAGAAAAGCGAGTCAAGAAAACATCGAAGAATTCGAGTCTACCGCCCTCTCAAGGATTTAA
>JAAURB010000156.1 GCA_012033335.1 Oscillatoriales cyanobacterium RM2_1_1 | reverse complement strand
CTGTGAGAGGAAGGGGGCAGCGCCCCTTCAACCCCCTACATGTATCTTCTGATTAATTGTGCCTAGCTACTTACCAACTTATCGAGGAATCAACTCATGGCCCAACTGATTACTGCTCCAACCCTGGTTCCCGCCGTCGGGAACAAACCCAAGCAGATTGCTGAATATATCGGTCGGGTAAATTCCGATACTGCGACTGTCAGCATTGCTCACATGAAAAGCCCCTGCGGTTGGACTGAGCCAGGACAAACCCCCGAGTTTGATGAGTACACCGTGGTACTTCAGGGAATGTTGCGGGTGGAAACCCCTGGGAATATTCTAGAGGTGCGGGCCGGACAGGCTGTAATTTTGAAAGCCGGGGAATGGGTACAATACAGTTCCCCCGAACCTGAGGGGGCTGAATATATTGCCGTTTGCTGTCCTGCCTTTGCTCCAAATCTAGCCCATCGAGATGATTAACCGGCGGGAATGTTTCAGGTGTACAGGTTCTCCTCTTCCCGGTTCATCCCTTGAAATTGGTTGACAAAATCCTGAACCAGATGACGGTATTCTCGCAACGTTGTATCTACCCAATCGCGGTCATGGCTATTGGCATAGAGATGTACCAGGGGTTCTCCAGCATCCGGGAGAATCAATATCCAGTTGTCATTCCGGCAGTTGACCAACTTCACCCCATCAATCAATTCAAGCTGATCTTTGGCCTGGTTTTCGACCAGATGGCGCATTAATCGACCCTTGACAGCCCAAGGACAACGAACCGCGTAGCGACGATGGACGACATAGGGTAAATCGGCCCGGATTTGGGTCAGGGAACGATCTTGAGTGGCCAACATCTCAATAATCTTAGCAATGGCAAACATGGCATCAAATCCAGGATGAAACTGGGGAAAAATAAAACCCATTTCCCCACTGCCCCCCACCACTACATTGGGGTTACTGTGGCAGGTTTCCATGATAGCGGTCGGATTGGCTTTGGTTCGCAGGATCCTAGCGTCGTGACGGCGAGCAATTTGCTCAACGGCTGAGGAGGCATTGACCGGCACTACTACCGTGCCCCGGGGATGGGCGGTTAACACCAGGTTGACCATCAAAGCTGTTAACAATTCTCCTCGAATCGGGCTCCCGGTTTCATCCACCAGAATAAATTGCTCCCCGTTAGCATAGACCTGTACCCCAAAGGTCGCCCTCAGAGCTTCTACCACCCGACCCAATTGATCCAGGAGATTTTCCCGCTCTTCGTCGGAAACTGCGGTTTGGGTGAGGCTAGCATTCAAGACTACCGCATCACAGCCATACTTGGACAGGAGTCGGGGCAAAATTGCCCCGGAGACAGCATAGACATAGTCAATGACGACTTTGGCATTGCTGTGACCCAGGGCTTCAACATTGAGATGACGTTCAAAGCTATCACTATAGGTATCTGACACCTCAGAACGATAGGTCATGCTGCCAATTTCTGGGATTTGAGCCCGGCGCAGATCCTCCTTGAAATAGGCCCCTTCGATTTTTTTCTCCTTGGCTTTGCTGATATTAATTCCCTGGCTGTCAAATAGCTCGATCAAAATCTGATCCCCCCGATCAGGAGAGAGCCGCACATGAATCCCCCCAGCCACATTCAGGTTGGAAATCACCGTCCGGGTCACTGGAATGGCTGTGGACTCGAGATTTAATACATTTACCCCGACGGACATTAATCCCGCCACCAGGGATCGCGTCACCATCCGTGAGATCCGGCGTTGATCCCGCGAGACAGCAACCGTTGCCCCATTTTTGAGGGTTGAACCATAGGCTGCCCCCAACTTCACTGCAAATTCTGGGGTGATATCAATATTGGCAAGTCCCTGGACTCCCCGCTGACCAAATAGATTGCGTCGGGCGGTATTGCCCCAGATCAGATTGATGTTTAAGGTTGCCCCGGATTCGACTTTCTTGCTGGGCCACACCCTGACTCCGGGGCTGATTTGAGCTTCTTCCCCCACCGTGGAAAGAGAACCAACTACGGCCCCTTCCAGGACATGGGCCCGGCGATCCACTCGGGTGCCGCGAGCAATCACACAGGCCCGCAGGTGAACATCATCCCCAATAATGGCCCCATTCCAGATAATCGGACGCTTGATATTGGCATCGGCTCCGATGGTGACATTATCCCCAATCACGGTTCCTGCCTCAATTTCAGCTCTAGGGCCAATCCGACAGTTAGCCCCGATTAATACCGGGGCTTCGATTTTTGCGGTTTCATCAATGTAAGTATGCTCTCCCACCCAGATTCCGGGCGATCGCAGGGTGTAGGCGATATCCAGGCTGACTTTGCCCCGCAGAGCATCATATTGAGCCTCCCGATAGGCATCGAGATGCCCGACATCGCACCAGTAGCCCTCTGCCACAAAGCCATACATCGGGATACCTTTCTCCAGCAGCAGGGGAAATAGATCCTTGGAGAAGTCGCTTTCTCGCTGGGCAGGCAAGTGGGCCAAAACCTCTGGTTCTAGAATGTAGGTTCCGGTGTTAACGGTGTCGGAGAAGACTTCGCTGGTGGAAGGTTTTTCGAGAAATCGCTGAATTCGATGGTTCTGATCCGTAATTACCACCCCAAACTCTAAGGGATTCGGCACATGGGTCAAGATCAAAGTCGCTTTCGATCCCTGACGTTGATGAAATTCCACGGCGGCACTCAGATCAAAGTCCGTGATGCAGTCACCACTAATCACGACAAATGTCCGGTCTAAAAGCTCTTCAATGTTTTTGACGCAACCTGCTGTCCCCAGGGGTTGATCCTCTTCTACGGCATAGGTCATCTGTATCCCAAAATCACTGCCATCTCGAAAGTAATCTCGCATCACATCCGGGAGATAGTGTAGCGTCGCAATCACTTCCTGAATTTGATGGCGGCGGAGCAGGTTGAGAATATGCTCTGAAATTGGACAATTCAGGAAGGGTACCATCGGTTTGGGCAAATCACATGTCAAAGGTCTGAGTCGAGTTCCTGAACCGCCTGCCATTAGCACTGCTCGCATAGGTTCCTCCTAAACAAAAATAGGTCAGTTTTAAAAACAGTTGATTGTAAAGATTAATTACAAAATCGATAGATCGTTAAGATTGATTGTTGAAGATTGGCTGTTGCTTAACATTGATTATTTCCGACACAGATGCGATAACAATCCGCTTAGACCACCGAATCACATCAGTTACGAAAAGATTGGTTTACAGCTCTGCGTTACAACCCAAAGCTACACAACCCAAAGCTACAAAAATTGCAACGGTTGCAATGATCCCCGAATCACTTGCTTCACAATCCAACAAAAGTCAGTTGAATATTAGTCCAACATTGGCCTCATAACAGTCCAGTATATTTACCACTCTTAATCTTTTAATTATGAATCCCACAATAGGTGAATTCTACGGGTAAGCCTTGAAAGTACCTGTGTCCTAAGACACTTTGATGGTTTGAGCAGGCAGATTTATAAATTGCATATCTAAAATATTCAGATCTAATCTGATCATTTTGATCTTACTGCTTTTTCTGTCCTTGGGGGAGACGACTGCATTTGTAGACATTCTGCCAAAATATTTAAATGTCTGGCTCAATTTACGTTTAAAAAACTAAGTTCGCTCTTGATCCCTACTACCAATATTCTAGTGGTGGGACTAAACTACCTGAATTTTTAAGCTTTTTAATTCAATGTTATTGCACTTCAGCTCCAGGTTTGTGGATCAATCAATAGCATCAAGCCTACCAGTTTTTAATCGCCAAGGCCCTGCAAGCCGCTTCAACTAAAGCAGAGAAAAAAGGCTGAGACAGATCAACTGATTTTGCCTGGGCTCGACACTTTCCCAGGAGCCCAGTCTGTTGTCCTAATGGAATTGCCAGGACTTCACCTTGTAAATTCTGAATGCGTAATTCTGACTTGAAGTTAAATTCTGCCAGGGTGCAGCAATATTTGCGATCGCCATAATAAAACTCCGTTAAAGCTACCGTCGAGGGAGCAGTTGGAGTTGGGGAAATTGTCCCTTGGGGTAGGCGGATCCCTAAAAGTTCAAGCTCTACGGTCGTGATTTGATTCCAGGTATTTTCCCGCAATTGATAGGCAATATCGATAGTTTCAGGCAAGGGAAAATAATCGCCCCAGCGCCAGCCAATCGCTTCTAGAGTGGGTCTCACAGCCAGAGGCTGATCAACCTGAGATTGGGGAGAGAGGGTCAGCTTGATATGACCTTTTCCGATCAACCGTTGACGAATGACTTTCACATCAGGAGTCCAAAAGATGGGGGATTTATTTTCAATTCCACAGGGCTGCAAGTGGGAAATCTGTTGATATAAATCCCAATTAATATCCGCCAAATTGGCCTGGACATCAATCATAACCAGGGGTTTTAAATGCTGAATTTCTAACCATTGATGGGCAAATTCTTGCAGCCGGGAGCAGAACTTTTCCAGATTTTCCCCTGGCATCGAAAATCCCCCTGCGGCTCGATGTCCACCAAATTTACTGAGTAAATCTTCACAGAATTGCAGGGCTTCAAAGACGTGAAATTCAGGAATGCTCCGGGCCGATCCACGAATACTGCAGGGGGCTTCAGACTCTGCCGACTCTTCATAGGTACCGATAAATACCGGCACTCCATAGCGCTCCACCAATCGAGAGGCCACAATCCCAATCACCCCATGGTGCCAATCGGGCTGGACGATCACCAGAACCCGAGTTTGCTTCAGGTCAATCTGACTCCGTTCACACCAGGCTATAGCTTCCTGCTCAATGGTTTCGCACAATTGTCGCCGCTGTTGATTTACCTGTTCGCATTGCAGGGCCCGTTCCAGGGCAATTCCCGGATCATCGGTGGTGAGCAACTCAATCACAATTTGGGGGTCAGCAATCCGACCCACGGCATTAATTCTCGGCCCCAAACGGAAACCAATGTCATCAGGTTTTAGGGTTTTTTGGGCGATCGCCTGATTGGCGAATTGATTAGGAGAATTCCCGTGAGGCTGAGATCCTGAACTCACCCCGGCCACCTGAATCAAGGCTTGAATTCCTGGAATTTGAGAATTGGGCAATCGTTGTAAGCCTCGCTTCACCCAGCGGCGGTTGACTCCCTGCAAAGGGGCCAGATCCGCAATGGTTCCTAGGGTAAACAACTCCAGCAGGGGATTGATCAATCCTTGCAGTTGATCAAACCGTTGGGCCAGGCAGACCGCCAGCACATAGGCCACCCCGACCCCCGCTAAGCCCCGGTAGGGAGACCCTGGATCAATCAATTTCGGGTTTAAAATGGCTTGGGCCGGGGGCAATTCCGGTGGGAGATCATGATGGTCGGTGACAATCACCACTAACTCCAATTCCCGAGCTCGAACAATCGGCTCATAGGCAGAAATCCCATTATCCACCGTCAGAATCACCCGAATCCCTTGGTGATAAAACTCCTCAACAATCCGACAGTTAATCCCGTAGCCCTCTGTCATCCGACTGGGAATCGCATAGCTGACTTGGGCTCCCAGCCAGGAGAGCGATCGCATCAATAACGCGGTACTGGTCATACCATCGGCATCGTAATCTCCACAGATGGCAATTTTTTCACCCTGAAGCATTGCCTGGTGTAGAAGATTGACGCTGGTTTCCAAATCTGGAAAAGCCTCCAGGGGAGAAGGCAAAGTTTGAGACTCGGGATCGAGAAACATTCTGGCCTGTTCTAACGTATGAATGCCCCGATTGACCAGAACCTGAGCCAGTAAAGGGGACAAGCCCGTAGCTTGGGCAAGCCCCTGAACCTGCTGAGGATTTGCCGGGAAAATAGACCAACGTTGATCGGGCAGTTTGCGGGGAGATGACACGGTCGCAGTAGAGAAAGAACCAATCAATACCTTTGGGTTGAACTTGCGTTGAAGAATAATTCACTCATTTTATCTAACTTGATCCCCCTAAGCCAACTTTTTCTCTATCCTCAGATAGATATCAGTAGATGGTTGTAATTAATTATCAAACAGAAGGGGGTCTGGGGGCAGTGCCCCAGGAAGC
>JAAURB010000057.1 GCA_012033335.1 Oscillatoriales cyanobacterium RM2_1_1 | reverse complement strand
TGCCCCCTTCCTAGGTCAAAGTCCCAGACCCCCTGCCATTTAACAATTAATTACAACCACCTACTTAGAAAATTTTATGTTGAGCGTTCTAATCTGGGTTCCGATTCTCGGGGCAGCCTTAATTGGATTCTGGCCAGGGCTAACCCCCCAACGGTCTCGCCGAATTACCCTCTTGATTTCAGGGGGTTTATTGCTCTGGTCTCTGTCTTTAGTGGCTGGATTCGATCCCGGTTTATCCCATCCTCAATGGGTGGAGTTTTTCCCCTGGATCCAACCGTTAGGACTGAACTACTATCTGGGAGTAGATGGGATTTCCTTGCCTCTGGTGATCCTGAGTGAATTGCTGGTGACCATCGCGATCTGGATTACCCAATTGGGAATTAGTCGCCATCGGTTGTACTACGCGCTAATCTTGCTGATTTCATCGGGCATTGTGGGTAGTTTTCTAGCCCAAAACCTGCTGCTGTTTCTGTTATTTTATGAGCTAGAGCTGATCCCCCTCTATTTACTGATTGCCATCTGGGGAGGGCGGCGTCGAGGATATGCTTCAACTAAATTTTTAATTTATACTGCCGTGTCAGGGATTTTAGTCCTAGCCACATTTTTAGGAGTGGTCTGGTTGACGGAGGCCCCTAGTTTTGATCTGGAGGTGTTGGGGTCTGGCTCCCTAGGAATTTCGGCGTTGCCCCTAAACTCTCAATTGATTTTGCTAGGAGGAATTGTGGTGGGATTTGGGATTAAGATTCCCCTGGTACCTTTCCACACCTGGTTGCCCGATGCCCATGTTGAAGCCTCTACCCCAGTTTCAGTCCTGCTGGCGGGGATTTTATTAAAGCTGGGAACTTATGGATTGCTCAGGTTTGGGGTTGGTCTGTTTCCAGAGGCTTGGGCTGTAGCCGCTCCCTGGGTGGCCGGATGGGCGGTAGTGAGTGTGCTCTATGGGGCTTTTTGTGCGATCTCCCAAACTGATATGAAAAAGATGGTGGCCTATAGCTCCATTGCCCACATGGGCTATATTTTACTGGCCTTTGCGGCGGCTACCCCCTTGAGTTTGCTGGGCTCTGTGATTCAGATGGTAAGTCATGGGCTGATTTCGGGGCTGCTATTTTTGTTGGTGGGGGTGGTTTATGGCAAGTCGGGCAGTCGGGATTTGAATGTGCTTCAGGGGTTGCTCAATCCTGAAAGGGGCCTTCCCTTGATTGGTAGCTTGATGATTCTAGCCGTGATGGCCAGTGCTGGAATTCCAGGGTTGGTGGGGTTCATTTCTGAATTTATTGTATTTCGGGGCAGTATTGAGGTGTTTCCGATTCAAACGTTGCTGTGTATGGTGGGGACGGGGTTAACATCGGTCTATTTTCTGATTATGGTGAATCGGGTATTTTTTGGTCGCCTGTCTGACCCGGTGATTAATTTACCCCAGGTACAATGGCGCGATCGCATCCCAGCAATTGTTCTGGCTTTGATTATCGTGGTTTTAGGAATTCAGCCCACTTTGATGACAAAGCTGACGGAGCTCTCAACGACGGCCCTAGTGAACCTGCAACCTACTATGATCGTTCAGGTTCCGGTGCAAAGTCTGGCTCCAGATATGATGACCTCCGGTGTAGCTGACTCTGGAGCAGCTCAGTCACAGCTCAATCACAATCAGGGAGTCGTTGGATACCCGGATTAAACTTATCATTTCAAATTCTCTAGCTTTTCAATTCTTTTAAGTTTTTCCAAATCTTTTAGACTGTTCAAATCTTTCTGAGTGCTCCAATTGTCCTAACTCTAAATTTCTATCTATTTTAGCTCCAGTAAAACTATGAAAACCCTTTCTCCCAGTTCAGTTCATCCCCCGAATGATTATATTGACCGCTTGGAATCCGGCCAAGCCCTTTTACCTGACTCTCGGGAAAATCTGGTGGAAGTGGTGGGAATTCTCAAAAGTTATGGTGTGGTGCTGGACGCTTACTCTAAAAATTTAATTTATATTGCTGACCATCAATTTCTGGTTTTATTTCCCTTTTTTAAATATTTCAATGGGGAGATTAATCGCTCAAAATTGCTGCGCTTCTGGTGGCATGATCGAATTAATTATGAATATGCTGAATATTGCATGAGAACTATGATGTGGCATGGGGGGGGAGGATTGGACGCTTATCTAGACTCAGCCGAATTTAATCAACGGGCTGAAATAGCCATTCAAGCCAAGCTGAAAGGCAATGGTTTGATGTTGCTGATGCACCGTTTATTTCCTCAATTTCTCCCGGAACAAATTCGGCAACTAGCGTATTACAGCGGTCTGGGGCAATTCTGGCGAGTCATGAGTGATATGTTTATCTCCCTGTCTGATCGCTATGATCAAGGGGAGATTCAGTCGATTCCTCAGGTGGTGGATCATATTTTACAGGGATTGGTGGCGGATGCCAGTAGACCCATTATCTATCGGGTCAAAATTGATCATCAGATCTATGACATTTTGCCAGAGTCGGCGGGGTTGACTTTTTTAAAAGATACTGCAATTCCCTATGTTGAGGCCGTATTCTTTCGGGGAACACCATTTCCGGGCACAGTATCTTATAATGCCCAGGTACACCAGATCCCGGTTGAGCAGGAGCAGTTTACCTATGGGGCTCTGTATGCTGATCCGTTGCCGATTGGAGGATCGGGAATTCCGCCGACTCAGCTCATGCAGGATATGCGTCATTATTTACCAGAATACTTGCACGAAATTTACCGCAACAGTTGCCGAGGGGAAGATGATTTGCGAGTCCAGATCTGTCAAAGTTTTCAGAAGTCAATGTTCTGTGTGACAACGGCAACCATGAAAGGATTAGCCCCGTTTCCCCTGGACACTGCTGATCTTGAACAGCGGCAAGCCAATCGGGAGTACCTGGGGGGATGGATGGATCGGTTTCCCAGCTCTCGCCTGGGAGAAGTCAACCAGCCGAGTTCACGGGAATGTATGCTGTTTCCCAACCGCTCAACTGATTCGGGGAACTTCTCAGACTAGTCATCTCAGACTAGTCATCTCAGACTGGCGATTTAAGCCAGGCCAATCAATCATAATTTCAGACTGGCAATCTCAGGTCGTTCATCGCAAGCTAACAAGCTCGGGCTGGTAATCTTGGGCCAGTAATTTTAAGCTAGTAGTCTCAAGACCTGAATCTCAAGATCCTAAACTAATCTCAAGATCCTAATCTCCAGTAGTCAATGGCTTATTCTCGCTTTCAAACCCTAGTCAGCTATCTGCGTCCCCATTGGCGAACCTCAGCCTGGGGGATTTTTGCCCTGTTGGTGGTCAACGGAGTCGGCGTTTATATTCCGTTGCTGATTCGGGATGGGGTGGACTCTCTACAAACGGTGACGGAATTCAGACCCATTGCCCTATTAGCTCTGTCAATTTTTGGTCTGGCTTCTGTGATGTGGGTGATTCGGATGGTGTCACGGATTCTCCTATTTGGAGTGGGGCGGCAGGTTGAGTTTGATCTCAAACAAAGAATCTTTGAGCATCTTCTCACCCTGGAACCTGCTTACTTTTCGAGCAATAGAATTGGAGATTTAATCAATCGAGCCACCAGCGATCTGGATAATATTCGTCGCCTCTTGGGGTTTGCGATCTTGAGTCTGGCGAATACGTTGTTTGCCTATAGCCTGACTTTGCCGGTGATGCTGATGATCAATGCCAGGTTGACGTTGCTATCTGTGGCGGTATACCCCTTGATGCTGGTGCTGGTGAAGATTTTTAGCGGCAAGCTGCAAAATCAGCAACTTGACGTGCAGGAGCGATTATCAAATCTGAGTGACCTGATTCAAGAGGATTTGAGTGGAATTTCTCTGATCAAAATCTATGCCCAGGAGGAAAATGAGCGACGGGCATTTGCCAATTACAACCGAGAGCTACTCGATGCCAACCTGGAGTTAGCCAAAACTCGGAATATTTTGTTTCCCCTATTGGGCGGATTGGCCAGTTTGAGCTTATTAATTTTACTGGCCATGGGAGATGGGGTGATCGCCAGTGGTCAATTGAGTATTGGTGATTTTGTGGCCTTGATTCTCTATGTGGAGCGTCTTGTATTTCCGACAGCCCTGCTGGGATTTACCATTACGGCCTATCAACGGGGTGAAGTCAGTGTTGATCGGATTGAAGCCATTCTCCGGGTCAAGCCCGCCATTCAGGATCATCCTCATCCCTTGCCGCTGACAATTCCAATCCAGGGTTGGCTGAGCGCCCGGGATCTGAGCTATACCTATCCCGAAGCTCGAACTCCGACCTTGAAGCATCTCAACTTTACCATTCAGCCGGGGGAAACGGTGGCGATTGTAGGGCCAGTTGGTTCTGGAAAATCTACCCTGGCCAATGCTTTGCCCCGTTTATTGGATGTGGATCTCGACTCTATTTTTTTAGACGGTCAGGACATTACTCAGATCAGGCTTGCAGATTTGCGGGGGGCGATCGCCTATGTGCCCCAGGAGAGCTTCCTATTCAGTGCTACCATCCGGGAGAATATTCGCTACGGCAATCCCTTCGCGGAGCAAACAGAAATTGAGATCGCGGCAAAAACCGCTCAGATCCATGGTGAGATTACGACCTTTCCCCAAAACTATGACACGATTGTGGGAGAGCGGGGCATTACCCTGTCGGGAGGCCAAAGACAGCGAACGGCTCTGGCCCGAGCTTTGCTGGTGGATGCTCCAGTTTTGATTCTAGACGATGCCCTCTCCAGTGTTGATAATCAGACCGCCACTGAAATTCTTAACAACCTGAGAACTGGAACCCAGCGGAAAACCGTGGTGTTTATTTCCCATCAGATGTCGGCGGCGGCAACTGCTGATCGAATTCTAGTGATGAATCAAGGGAAAATTGTCCAGATTGGTAACCATGAAACCTTGACTCGACAACCGGGACTCTATCAATCCCTGTGGAATCAGCATAAACTAGAGGAATTTTTAGTATGAATTTTTAGTATGAAATTGGGGGTAAGTGCATCAGGCAGGGGGCTTTTAAGGCTCAGGTGGGCGCTCTAGCCCTACTCTACCCGGTTCGTGGGATATCCAAAGTTGTTGATAATGGCCCAGATATCAGACACAGGGATCTTTTTCGCAGGGCACTCCCTATCTCCAGGAAAATGTTCTGGAGTTTAATGACTATAACGATACAAACAGACTAGTATAAGAGACAAAAACAAAGGGATATCGCTAAATCAGAACCCCATGAAAAAGATCATTATTTTTGATTTTGATGGTACTTTAGCAGATACCCTCGATATTCTGGTGAGTATTACTAATCGGCTATCTCAGGAATTTGGCTATCCTCCCGCCAAGCCCGAAGAAGTTGTCCAACTACAGCGTTTGAGTACCCGACAAATCGTTGAACAGTCTGGAATTTCATTGATCAAATTGCCCTTTTTAATCCGTCGGGTACGGATGGAGCTGCGAAGAGAAATTCAAGCGGTGAGGTTGTTTCCCCAAATCGAAGAGGTTTTATTCGATCTAAAAAACCAAGGACATTTACTTTATATTCTGACTTCAAATACCCGAGAAAATGTTATTCAGGTGTTGCAAAGAGATCGGATTTTTTATCTATTTACAGCAATTTATTCAGGGTCTAACTTATTTGGAAAATCCCGGGTGATTCGCCGCTTATTAAAACGGGAAAAACTTCAAAGGGAACAAGCTGTTTATATTGGCGACGAAACTCGGGACATTCTGGCAGCTCAACAGGCTCAAATCAAGGTAATAGCTGTGGGTTGGGGCTTTAACTCCCCAGACGTTCTGGCTCGCTATCATCCTGATGCCCTGGCCAACTCTCCTCGAGATCTGGTTCAAATCATTAACCAGCTTCATTAACTGGCTAATGAAAATGATTAACGAAAATTGACAATCCGACCGAAACTATCGGGCTGTAAACTTGCGCCTCCGACTAAAGCCCCATCAATTTCAGATTGAGTCATCACCTCATCAATATTCTCGGGTTTGACCGACCCGCCATACTGAATCGGTACATCCGGATTACTGAGCTTGCTGCGAATCAAACCAATGACTCGATTCGCTTCCTGACAGTTGCAGGTTTCCCCCGTGCCAATGGCCCAGATCGGTTCGTAGGCAATCACCAGCTTGTGTTGATCGATCTCAACCAAGCCCCGTTCAAGCTGAGCAAAAATATGGGTTTCGGTCTCGCCAAAATCTCGCTGTTGCTTGCTTTCCCCCACACAAAGAATCGGGATTAAGCCGCAGCGCTGAGCTGCTCGCAGCCGCAAATTCACTGTTTTATCCGTTTCACCGAAATATTCTCGGCGCTCGCTATGGCCCACAATCACATAGCGCACTCCCATTTCCGTTAACATCGGGCCAGAAACTTCTCCGGTGTAGGCTCCCGATTCTTCCCAATGAATATTCTGTGCCCCTAAACGGACACGACTTCCATGTAAATTTTTGGACATTGACCATAAATCGGTAAACGGCACACAGAGTACAATTTCCCGATCCTCAGGCACTTCATCCAAATGACCCACAAAGCCCTGGAGAAACTCCTGGGCTTCCATCTGGGTCTTAAACATCTTCCAATTCCCTGCAATAATCTTTTGTCTCACCGTCGAATCCGTTCCTCTCAGAACACAACTAGCTTACCTGCCAAAAACCAGTTTATCGCCTCTGATGCCTAAACTCCAAACATTGCTTGCTCCCTCCCCTCAAACCCTACGGACAACTGTCGGGCAAGAGAACAGTCACCCTGCTTCCTCCACTGGTGAGCTTGCTCTTGTTGCTCTTTTGTGAAGCTCAGTTTACCCCCTGTCCTGCCTGGTTGGATAACTCCACCAATCCCTTCTCTTCCCAGGCATTCAGACAGTTGTACAATGTTTTACGGCTCACTTGGAAAAATATCTTGTAATTTTGTCATTGGGAAACCTTATGGCCCTTCAAAACTATTCGAAAAAATCTACATTAAGATAGATGCGTGATAAATTCTCGAAAAACCTACAAAAACTGGCTTAAAAAGCAGCAATCCTCTGAACTCACTGATCAAAATTCACCGAACAAAATTCACCGAACAAAATCCAGAATTGCCTTAAGCCCAATTGTTCTGGGCAATACTTCAGATTTTTTGACCTTGAACCTTTCCTATGGACTTACGACGACTCAGCCTATTTTTTGATCCTTCTGTAAAAGATTGGGGATTTGAAGCCCGATTGTTGCGATGGTTGACTTTTTTTTGGATTTCCATTGGGCTCATCGTTTTGTTCTCTGCCTCTTATCCTGAAGCTACCCTCAAGGGAGATGGGCTGTACTATATCAAACGCCAATTGATCTGGCTGGGGCTGGGGTTGGTGGGGTTCAATCTGATTGTCAGTACACCTTTACGGGTGATGCTGCGGTTGGCCCGTTGGGGGCTTCTAGTGGTTTTGGGATTGTTGTGCCTGACGTTAGTGCCTGGACTGGGGCAAGAAATTAACGGCGCAACCCGGTGGATTGCGATTGGGCCTGTGCCAATTCAACCCTCGGAACTGATGAAACCTTTTTTGATTCTGCAGAGTGCCTGGTTTTTTGCCCGGTGGGATCGCCTGGATTGGTCAGTCCGGTTCACCTGGCTGGGAATTTTTGCCCTGATTCTGGCTACGATCCTCCTTCAGCCCAACCTCAGTACCACAGCCCTCTGTGGGATGACTTTGTGGTTAATTGCCCTAGCGGCTGGACTGCCTTTTTCCTATCTGGGGGGAACGGCCCTTGGTGGAGTCCTACTGGCAACGATCAGTATTGGGTTACGGGAATATCAGCGAAAACGGGTATTGTCCTTTTTGAATCCCTGGGCAGATGCCTCCGGGGATGGCTACCAACTGGTACAAAGTCTATTGGCTGTAGGTTCGGGTGGAGTCTCAGGAACAGGCTTGGGGCTGTCCCAGCAGAAATTGTTCTATCTACCCATTCAATACAGTGATTTCATTTTTGCGGTCTATGCTGAGGAATTTGGTTTGATTGGCGGGCTATTTTTGCTCTTGATGTTGGGAACCTATGCCACGGTGGCCCTGCAGGTTGCAATTAAGGCCCGTCAGATTGAATATCAATTGGTGGCGATTGGAGTAATGGCAGTCATGGTGGGGCAATCCTTACTGAATATTGCGGTGGCTACGGGAGCAATGCCAACAACCGGGCTACCGTTCCCGTTGTTTAGCTATGGGGGCAGTTCTATGATTGCCAGCTTGGCCCTATCTGGTTTGTTGATTCGAGTAGCCCGCGAGGAGAATACTGCTCAGATCCTGACTCTACCCAGAGTCCCCCAACCTGAAGTCGAGAATGGATTAAGACCGTCCTTGGGTCGATTGCGTCGGGGGAATCGCTCCAATCATCACAGAGATTAGGGGTTATTTGAGGATATTTATGAGGTATTACTAAAACTAGCAAGGATCGGCCCCGGATCTACCAACCCCAGGTTCCAACCCCCCCCTTGAAGGGGCCCACAATGTCTTGAGTCAGCCAGCCCCCATAGAAATCTCCAGCCTGGGCTTGAACCGGTTCGCCATTCACAAAGCAAGCCTCCATCCGACCTGGATAAACCCCAATGTAATCTTTGATTCCCAGGAAATCTGGGCTGGGATCGGGATAGCACCAGGCGACATTCATTTCCTGGCGATCGCCACCTGAATCGTGTAATAAGCCGCCCGTCCCTTCCATTCACACCAAGAGGTTTTGGCTGTGGGAGTAAAATATTCCAGTCTCACATCCTCAGGGGGAATATAGTAAGTCGGGGGGTGACTGGTCTCCAGTACCCGTTTAGCTTGATGGGTGTCAGCAATAATGACCTGATTGAACACCACTTGAATATGCTTGGTTGAAGCCTCCAGTCGAGGAGGGCGCGGATAGTCCCAAACTGATTCCTGACCAGGGCCAGGGGGAATAGGACGAGGATTGATCATGGGGGAGCGCCTCACTATCGATTATGATTGTCTAGGATACACCTTGATCCCGCTGCGAGTTAATCTGCCCCTAAACCTTAAACTCTCGACCCATGAGCACCATCAGAGGTATCGATGTTTCTGATTACCAGCCAAATGTCAACTGGAAAGCCGTTGCCAGTTCTGGTATTTCCTTTGCCATTATCAAGTCCACCGAAGGCGCAACGTTCAAAGCAGAGGTATTTCCTAAATATTGGGCGGAAACCAAGGCCAATAGCTTGATTCGTGGCGCTTATCACTTTTTCCGGGCCAATAGTAGTGTTCAGGGTCAAATTGATAACTTTCTCAAAACCGTCAAGCTCGAGGAAGGGGATTTGCCTCCAGTGTTAGATGTGGAAAGTATGGACGGAGTTGCGGCAGGAACGTTGCTAGATCGAGCCGGTCAGTGGTTAGAGGCTGTTGAAAAAGCCACTGGATTTCGACCAATTATCTACACCTATCCAGGATTCTGGGAAGCACTCAAGACCACCCGTTTTTCAAACTATCCCCTGTGGATTGCCCACTACACGACTGCTCCGACTCCTCTGGTGCCACCGGGCTGGAAAGACTGGATGTTCTGGCAATTCACCGATACTGGATCCGTTAGCGGAGTGAATGGGGGAACGGATATTAATGTATTTGACCCGGTTGCACCTGGTCAGGTCAACACAAAGGTAGGAAAATTTCAGGCTTTACTGAAGTTGCGGGGATTTGATCCCGGGCCGATTGATGGGGACTTTGGCAATGGTACGAAAGCCGCCGTAGTCGCCCTCCAGAAGCTCAAAGGACTCCCTCAAAATGGAGTTGGCGATCTGAAGACCTGGGTGGCATTGTTGGGTCAACTCACCGCCGTTGAGGGGCCAGGAGTACAACCAGGCGTGACTAAACTGACTGATTTGCTGGGAACTTACCGAGGAACCGCCAATCAGATTGAAGCCCTGCGCTGGCTGCAACAACAAATCTCCTCTACAACCCTGCTGGAGTTTGCTCGATTGTGGCGCAATCAGACTGCCCCCCAGACTCAGCCGATTCATCTGGTGGATGTGGCCCGTTACTATCAACGGTTGCCCAATCAGATTAAATCTTTAGAATGGCTTCAGCAACAACTTTCTAGCTCGGTCTGGCAGGAATTTGAAAAGCGTTGGAATGCTCCAACTCCCGCCCCAACTCCCACTCCTGCCCCGACTCCGCCTGTGCCCCCGACGATTCCACCGGTGAAGCTGACCAATATCTGCTATTACTATCAGAAGCTTCCCCATCAAATTGCAGCGTTGCAGTGGCTCGATGATCAGCTTTCCCCAGAAGTTCGGGCGGAGTTTACCCGGCGCTGGCGGCAATAAAAGCTCACCGGGGCCGATATTTCTGTGCAGAAATATCAGCCCCGGCTATCAAGAAATCAATTAACCTGACTAAAATTTAGGATAAAACTAAAACTATGAGCATGGAGGGATTCGAACCCCCGACTCTCAGAACCGGAATCTGATACTCTATCCAACTGAGCTACATGCCCTCATAGCTTCTCAATATAACATATCCTGGAGGGTTACTTGATGGATCAAATTCGGATTCAGAGAATTCGCTGCTATGGCTACACGGGATACTTACCGGAGGAGCAGACCTTGGGGCAGTGGTTTGAGGTGAATGTGACCCTGGGGCTGGATTTGAGAATTGTTGGGGCAACCGATGACATTGCTGCCACCATCGATTATCGACAGGTGATTGCTACGGTTCAAGATATTGTCAAGACCCGCAAATTTGCCTTGGTGGAACGGCTCACGGGGGAAATCGTCAATGCCTTATTGCAAATGCCTCGGGTGGAACAGGTAAACGTTCAACTCACCAAGCTTGCCCCGCCAATTCCGGACTTTGGCGGTCAGATTCAGATTGAAATCATCCGAACATCCAATTCAAACTCATGATCTAACAATGTACTCCCCTGTATTCCCAAAATAGTTCCCAAAAGAATAAAAAAGAGGCATCTCAATCATGCCTCTCTGTAAAAGTTTTGATAGAGTTCTGCTAATTCTGGCTGCAGTGCAGCCAAAATTACGATGATCACATCATTGCTCAGGACTTAACCTGAGAGTCGGCATTCAAAACGGCGGCTCTCTGGTCGTATTCGTCCATGGCGATTTTCACAGGCTTGACGTTCCAGATCTGCTCACAATACTCCTTAATGGTGCGATCGCTAGAAAACTTTGCCATCCGAACGGCATTCAAAATCGACATCCTTGTCCACTTAGACTGATTCTGAAAAGCCTGACCGACCTGTTCCTGGCATTCGACGTAGGCTTGATAATCAGCAAACAACATATACTGATCCTGATTCATCAGGGAATCAATCAGGGGCTTAAACATTTCCTGGTCGCCATGGGAGAAGTAGCCTGATGTAATCCGATCAATGACGGCTTTTAGTTCAGGATTGTTGTTGTAATAATCCCTGGGATTATACCCCTGAGCCTTCATTTGATAGACCTCCTGAGCCGTCAAGCCAAAGAGGAAGAAGTTTTCTGGCCCAGCCTCTTCTCGAATCTCGATATTGGCCCCATCCAGGGTACCAATGGTCATGGCCCCATTCATGGCAAACTTCATATTGCCGGTACCAGAGGCTTCTTTGCCAGCGGTAGAAATTTGTTCGGACAGATCGGCGGCGGGATAAATTCTCTGGCCCAAAGAGGCGTTGAAGTTGGCTAAAAAGATCACCTTCAACCGACCTCGAACATCTGGATCAGAGTTGACAATCTCAGCCACTGCATTGACCAGTTTAATCACCAGCTTCGCCATCAGATATCCAGGAGCCGCCTTCCCCCCAAAGATAAAGGTGCGGGGAACAACGTCAATATTGGGATTTGCCTTGATCCGATTGTACAGGGTGATAATGTTCAGCACACACAGGTGTTGCCGCTTGTATTCATGAATCCGTTTCACCTGAATATCAAACAGGGAATGGGGATCAACCGCAATGCCATTGTGTTGCCAGATATAGTCGGCTAATCGTTGTTTATTATCCAGTTTGATCTGCCGCCACTGTTGACAAAATCCTGGATCATCCAGATAGGTCTCAATTTTCCGCAACTGATCTAGATCCTTGAGCCAGCCCTCGCCAATTTTAGAGTTATATAAATCCGCCAGCTTAGGATTGCTGAGCAGAACCCAGCGCCGGGGGGTAACTCCATTGGTTTTATTGAAGAATTTTTCGGGCCAGATTTTGTAGAAATCCCTCAGGGTATCCTGCTTTAATAGCTCGGTGTGCAGGGCGGCTACCCCATTAATGGCATGACTACCAACACAGGCCAGATTGGCCATCCGCACATATTTGCCCCCGGTTTCATCGATCAAGGATAGGCGGCCAATCAGTTGATTGTCCCCGGGATACCAGCGCTCAACATCCTCAATAAAGCGGCGGTTGATTTCGTAGATGATTTCCAGGTGGCGGGGCAACACCTTCGCAAATAGCTCCACAGACCACTTCTCAAGGGCCTCCGGCATCAAGGTGTGGTTGGTATAGGCAAACGTATTCTGGGTCAAGCGCCAAGCCACATCCCATTCAATCCCATGGACATCCATGAGTAATCGCATCATTTCGGCGATCGCCACCGCCGGATGGGTATCATTGAGCTGAATGGCTGCCCCTTCGTGGAGGTTGCTCAGGCTCTTATGGCGAATCAGATGGGTGCGAAGAATGTCTTGCAGGGAACAGGACACAAAGAAAAACTGTTGTTCCAGTCGCAGTTGCTTGCCTTGGGGGGTGTTGTCGTTGGGATAAAGAACTTTGGAAATGGTTTCAGAGCGCATTTTTTCAGCGACTGCCCCATCGTAATTTCCAGTATTGAAGGCTTCGAAGTTGAAGTCATCGCTGGCTTCAGCCCGCCATAACCGTAGGGGATTGACGGTATTCGTATCATAGCCAGGTACCGGCGTATCGTAGGGAATGCCGATGACGGTGGTAGTCGGGATCCAACGGACGCGATAGTTGCCCTTGTCGTCATGGTAAGCCTCGGTATAGCCCCCATACTTGACTTCAACGGATTGTTCCGGTCGGGCGATTTCCCAGGGATTGCCAAACCGCAGCCATTTATCCGGAACTTCAGCCTGCCAACCCCCCTGAATCATCTGATGAAAGATACCAAACTCATAGCGAATCCCATAACCAATGGCAGGAATTTCCAGAGTTGCCAGGGAGTCCAGGAAGCAAGCCGCTAACCGTCCTAAACCGCCATTTCCCAAACCCGGATCGGGTTCTTGTTCCAGGAGTTCATCGAGGTTTAAACCCGATTCTTCCACGGCTTGGCGAACTCGCTCATAAACGTGGAGGTTGATTAAGCTATTCCCCAGATGTCGCCCCATTAAAAATTCGGCGGAGAGATAGCAGACAATTTTAGGTTTCTTCTCTAGATAGGTTTTGTTTGTTTCTAACCAGCGGCTGAGAATGCGATCGCGGATTGTATAGGCCAGGGCCGCATAGTAATCATAGGCCGCTGCAAAGGATTCATATTTCCCCTGCAAATAAAACAGGTTATCTGCAAATGCCCGCTTCAGGGTTTCGACACTCATCCCTGTACGATCATCTTCAATCTGGATTGGACATTCATCCAAGGGAATAAAGGATTGGGTCATAAACTCTCCTTAGTCGATCCCGAACCTACATTCGGATAGTATTTTGGTCACGTCACGATGGCTTTGGGGTCTATTCTACCCTGTCTGCTCCAAGAACATAGAAACTGATTCCAATGGATTGAGCCGATGATTACCCCTGGAGGTACCTGGGGATTCCCTAATTTAAAACCCGATTAAAACCCGATGCTTCAATGCTTTGGGGTTTCAAGAGGTAAACTAGTGATGGGGATGGAGATGGCCGCTGAATCAACGTTTTGCCAGGAATTAATCCACCAGGGAGATTGGTTTACTTTGCTTTTTCTTTAGATATCATGGCTGTATTTTCAGTTAAGTATCCACAGGCACTTCTGGCGAGGGCCTCAATTTCAGGAAACTTTAAAAGATCGGGTCAATGGCACAAGGATTTTCATTGGGCGAATTCAAGCTACAGGTTGGGCTGATTATCTTAGGAGTGGGCCTGATTCTAGGAGCGATCGCTCTTCGGCATTTGATTCTAGAACCCCGAAGTGAGCTCCGGCAATCTCACTTTAGCCCGGCTCAGATTACACCCCAAACCCTGGGACAAAACTGGATTGTCAGCCCTGAACAAGGGATTCACCTGATCCAGCAGGGGGCGACAGTGCTAGATGTGCGAACCCTGAAGCCCCTAAAGCCCACTATTCCCCAGGCCGTTCCAGTCACCTGGCAGGAATTCTCACAACCTGACGCACCGGAAAAAGGCAATCTCCTTGAAGATGATGCCCTGCTGACGAAAAAACTTCGAAGTATTGGGATCTCTGGTCAACGGCCCGTAGTGGTCATTGGAGATGGTCAACGGGGTTGGGGGGAAGAGGGCCGGATCGTCTGGATGCTACGAACCCTGGGCCATACTCGGGCCGTTTGGGTAGATGGGGGTGGACAAGCCCTAGCCCAGCCTCAGGTTGAAGCCATAGCTAACGCTCCAAAATCAGTGTTGGTGGGAGATTTTATGGTTCAACGTCGGCCTGATTGGACAATTGAGCGAGATTCCCTCCAGCACCAATTGGATTCAACTAATCTGGTAATCCTGGATACCCGGGAACTCGAGAATACAACGGTCAAACTCCCTATGGAGAGAGCCGGGGAGGCCATATTCCGGGGGCAGATCTGCTTTACTTCAAGGACTGGTTTGATGCGGCGGGATTGCTTCTGTCCCGGGAGCTAATCCTGAAAGATCTGGCCCAACGAGGCATCACAACGGACACTGAAATTGTGGCGTACTGTACGGGGGGAATACGTTCGGCCTGGGTTACTTCCGTCCTGGTGAGCCTGGGGTATCGGGTCAAAAACTATCCTGGGTCAATGTGGGAATGGTCTGCCGCTCCAGCGACCAAATATCTATTGGTCAAGTGATCTTGAACCTGTTCAATCTCGACATTGCTCTAGGGCCTTAGCCAGGGCTTGAATGGTTTGAATCCGATCCTTTACCCGGTAGGCAGTGGCCTGTTCCACCACCTGTCTGAGCTTGGGGGGCAAGGTCAGAATCCGATCCAGGTCAAATCCATAGCCCTGAGCTTGTTTACTGTAGAAACTGACGGGGCTCTCCCCAGTCACCAAAAAAATTAAGGTGGCTCCGACGGCATAGATATCAGACTGGGTTACGGGTTGGCCCCGATCCTGTTCAGGGGCACTGTATCCTTCAGCACCAATCCGAGTTCCCAGGGGAGTGCCAATCTCCTTAACGGCCCCAAAGTCAATGACGATGATCCGGCGATCGCGCTGACGCAGGAGCAAATTAGCCGGTTTGATATCTCGATGGACAATGGCGGGGTTTTGCCCATGGAGATAGTGCAGGACTTCGCCGGTTTGCACCATCCACTCAACCGCTTGACGGGGTGGCACTGGCCCTTTTTGGTAAATCAGTTTCTCCAGATCCTGACCATGAATCATTTCCATCACCAGGTACTTTTTCCCCTGTTCCAAGAAAAAGTCATAGAACCTGGGAACTCCTGGATGGTTCAAGGACTTTAAGGTTCGGGCTTCCCGCTCAAATAGCTCCTGGGCCTTGGCAATCTGGGCCATATCCGTATTCATCTCTTTGATCACAGCCAGAGTTGGGGCAATGGGTTGACCCGAGGGTTTGACTTGATTCTGTTCTGGATCCCAGGCTAGTAGGGTTGTGCCCATGCCTCCCTGACCCAAAGTGCGGAGAATCTGATACTGGCGCACCGTCCGTTCGACCGTTGTCGGATAGCCACAGGAGATACAGAATAGGTTCTGAGGAGGGTTACCGGCATGACTACAGGCAAAAACCTGAGACCGGGTGATCTCCCGTTGCCTGACAATCTGGAATTGCAGGAGCGGGCCACCCTTTGCCAATTCCAGGACAGTGTCGGCAGTCAGGAAACTCTGCTGAGTCAGAATTCCATTGATAAAGGTGCCATTGGTTCCCTGACTGATCAAGCGCCAGATCGAACTCGAACTTGAGGTTGGGGAATTCGTTGAGGGATTAACTCGATGAAGTTCCAGATGATACCGAGAAACCAGCGCATCCAGGATGATCACCTGATTGTCAGCGGCCCGTCCAACTCGAATACAGGCTTCCTGGGCAAACGTCCACTGCCCTGAGGGGGTTTTGTCTTTTGGATTCAGGTGGGTTAAAATCAGGATCTCGAACATATAAAATGGTAAAAACCAGACTAAGAAAGCGTTAATTTTTAGTTAAGGGTTTTAGTTAAAGGTTTTGGCTAGAGGATTTAGGTAAAATTCCCATTGTTCTTCAGGTAATTTTTCAGGCCATTCTTGAGACAATCCTTCGGAAGAGTTGATCGCCCTAAGCCATCGAACCTCTCTTTGGCTTAGTATTGCCAGAACTTTTTAATAACTTTATCAAGGGCTTTCTGATATTTATTTTACCTCTGGGTTGGGGGCTGAATTGATCTTTACTATTTTTGATCTGAATGGGATTCTATGATTTAATGGGAGCGTCGTCTAGTTAAATTACTGTTAATTTCTCCCAGGGAAAAGCGGCGCAGTTATGGTCCTTATCTAGTGGGCTGGGAAGACCTTTAAAGTTATCACTAGTCTAACTTTAGCCCTATTTTCTGGCTGTAGCTTTTCACTCAGAGAAATTTGACATGTAGTTATCAGTAGAACAATGCCAACTGAATATGCACTTGGCCCCCTGAGGCAGGATTACGGCGGAGACCCAATCTCGGTTCGAGAGACGGGTCATTATCAAGCTGAATACATTCAGAGCTTTGTTGAAAAGTGGGATGAGCTGATTAGCTGGGAAAGCCGCGCCGAAAGTGAAGGGAGCTTCTTTATTGATATCCTCAAAAAACATGGTGCTCAGAAGGTGCTTGATGTCGCAACCGGAACAGGATTTCATTCCATTCGGCTGATGCAGGCTGGATTTGATGTGGTCAGCGCGGATGGTAGCCCCGAGATGCTGGCTAAAGCCTTTGAGAATGGTCGTCATCATGGTCTGATTTTACGAACGGTTCAGGCGGACTGGCGTTGGCTCAATCGAGATGTTCACAGTAAGTTTGACGCGGTGATCTGTCTGGGAAATTCCTTTACCCATCTGTTTTGCGAACGCGATCGCCGAAAAGCTTTGGCAGAGTTTTATGCGACCCTCAAGCACGATGGGATTTTGATTCTTGATCAGCGCAACTATGACTCGATTCTCGATCATGGGTTCTCGTCCAAGCATGTTTATTATTACTGTGGCGAGGATGTCAAAGCGGAACCCGAACATGTTGATGAGGGTTTGGCTAGATTCCGCTATGAATTTCCCGATTGCTCAGTTTATCACTTGAATATGTATCCACTGCGGAAGGATTACACCCGCAATCTCATGCAGGAAGTTGGGTTTCAGCGGATCAAGACCTATGGGGATTTTCAGGAAACCTATCACCAAGATGAACAGGATTTCTTTATTCATGTGGCGGAGAAGTGTTATGACAGTGTAACCCAGGGAACCCAAAATATAAACTATTCCCCCACGGTTGATACGGCCCGTCACTATTACAACAGTGATAGTGCCGATCAGTTCTATACCACGATCTGGGGCGGAGAGGATATTCACATCGGTCTCTATGACCAGGAAGACGAGACTGTATTTGATGCCAGTCGCCGCACTGTTGAACGGTTGGCCTCTCTGCTGAAGCTGAATCAGGACAGCCGGGTATTAGATATTGGAGCGGGATATGGGGGAGCAGCCCGTCATCTGGCTAAAACCTTTGGTTGTCGAGTCACCTGTTTGAATCTCAGTGAGATTCAAAATCAGCGCAATCGTCATTTGACTCAAACCCAGGGATTGGGTTCTTTGATTCAGGTGGTTGATGGCAGCTTTGAAGATATTCCCACAGGAGATGAACAGTTTGATGCAGTTTGGTCTCAGGATGCGATCTTACATAGCGGCAACCGGATTCAGGTATTTCGAGAAGTACAACGGGTTCTCAAGTCCGGAGGTGAATTCATCTTCACTGACCCTATGCAGAGTGATGACTGTCCAGAAGGAGTGTTGCAGCCTGTACTGGATCGGATTCATCTGGATTCTCTAGGATCGATTGGTTTCTATCGGAAGACTGCGGCAACCACAGGCTTTTCAGAAATCCAGGTCATCGATCAGGCTGAGCAACTGATCAACCATTACCGCCGGGTTCTAGAAACGATGAATGACAACTATCAGCTTGTGGTGGAAGTCAGTGGTCAGAAATATATTGACCGGATGAAAGTTGGCTTAAATCACTGGACGGAAGCAGGTCAAAATGGGTATTTGTGCTGGGGAATTCTGCATTTCCGCAAGAAATGACCATAAACACGGGATGTACCTTTGGCGGTGACCTGTTGTTAGACATTTCGGCTTCAGTTTACGGCTGCCCCAGAGTTGAGATTGTGACTCAGTCTCAACTCTGGGTAGCTTTCTTGAAACTTTCTTGAAGCGCTCCCACCCGATCAAAATAAAACTCCATCAATCGCGCTATGACCGTACAACAATCCCCCCCTCCGATTAAATCAATATCAGGCCGAACCCCCGGAGATACCAATGTTCAGTTTTGGGGGTTTGATATGCATCCGGTTGTCGCCTTGGGTTCAGCAGGACTCATTGTAATTTTCATCGTGGCGACTCTGATGTTTCAACCCCAGGCAGAAGTTGCCTTTAGCGCAATCCAAAACTTGATTGCGACTTCCATGGGTTGGTTTCTGATTTTGGTGGTCAATATCTATCTGGGGGTTGTGATTTTTCTGGCCCTGAGTAAATTTGGTAAGATTCGCCTGGGGGGGGCCCAAGCCCAACCAGAATTCTCAACTTTTGCCTGGTTTGCCATGCTGATGAGCGCGGGGATGGGGATTGGGTTGATGTTCTGGAGTGTTGCTGAACCTGTGTTTCATGCAGCAAGTCCCTCGCCTTTTTTTGGCAATGTCCAGCCAGACAGTATTGCAGCGGCTCAAAGTGCAATGGGAGTGACGTTTTTCCATTGGGGGCTTCATGCCTGGGGAATCTATGCTTTGGTAGGCTTATCCCTGGCATTTTTTACCTTCAATCGTGGACTGCCTTTAACCATTCGGTCTGTGTTCTATCCCATTTTAGGGGAAAAAATCTATGGCTGGCCCGGAAATTTAGTTGATATTCTGGCTGTGATTGCCACTTTATTTGGTCTGGCCACTTCCTTGGGGCTAGGGGCAAAACAGGTAAATGCGGGGTTGAGTTTTCTGTTTGGTTTACCTGACGGAGTCTGGTTGCAGGTGTTGCTGATTGCTGTCATTACGAGTTTTGCAACGGCTTCTGTGGTTTCCGGCCTGAATCATGGCGTTAAATTCCTCAGCGAAATTAACATTTATATTGCCTCCATATTCATGTTATTTGTCCTCCTGGTAGGGCCAACACTATTCATTTTGAATTCCTTAGTGGAAAACCTGGGATACTATCTCTCGATTCTGCCGAGTTTGAGTTTCTGGACAGAAACTTTTGATAATCAAAATTGTCTGATTCAGTTCTGGACAGGGGCTTCCGGGGCTGAAACCTGCACCAATTGGCAGAGTGGTTGGACGGTGTTCTACTGGGGCTGGTGGATTTCCTGGTCGCCTTTTGTAGGAACATTTATTGCTCGGGTGTCTAAGGGGCGCACGGTGCGGGAATTTGTCATTGGGGTATTGCTGGTTCCCACAATGTTGTCCCTGGTCTGGATGTCAGTGTTTGGCGGATCGGCCTTAAGTTTGATCCTGCAAAATACCGGTAATTTAGGAGCCGCCGTCAACGAAAATGTGGCTACAGCTCTGTTTGTCATGCTGCAACAGTTTCCCCTCCCCGTCATTAGTTCCCTGGTAGGGGTTTTGCTGGTCGTGACGTTTTTCGTGACTTCATCGGATTCAGGTTCCCTGGTGGTGGATCATCTGGTTTCCGGGGGAAAACTGGATTCTCCTGTGATTCAGCGAGTGTTCTGGGCGGTGATGGAAGGGGTGGTTGCCGCTGTGTTGCTCCTGGGTGGGGGGTTAAAAGCGCTCCAAACGGCCTCAATTGCCACAGGTTTACCCTTTGCCCTGGTTTTATTGGTGATGTGTTTTAGTCTGTATCGCGGTCTGGCAGAAGATACCCTGGAGCAAGATGTTCGGCGGTTGCGGGCTGCGGACATTGCCATGAACAAATGACCCCCTGACACGTCGGTTCTGACCTCAATGGTCTGGCTTTTGCAGGCGATCCAACCGCAATTGATGGGAGGAACTGAGCAACGCCCGCCAAGCCAGAATGACCACTCCAAAGCTTCCCAAAGCTGTCCCTGAGCGATCGCAAACATGATCACAATCTGATATCGCACCGCATCCAGGGGACTGGCCCCCGCTAGAATTTGGCCTGTCATCATCCCGGGCAAGCTGACCAAACCCATGACCATCATGGAATTAATCGTGGGAATCATGGCCGTGCGGATTGCCGTTTGTACTTGTTGGTGGGTGGCTTCCCAGCGAGTCGCCCCTAAAGCCAGTAACGTTTCAATCTGATGGCGACTCTGTACCAATCCCTCCATTAACCGTTCGAGTCCTAGGGAAATCCCGTTCAAAATATTACCCAAGACCATACCCAGCAATGGAATAAAATACTGGGGGTCATACCAGGGCTGAACTTGAATCACCCCCAGAATCGAGAGATTGGTGACTAAAAACGCTGCCCCCAGCACTGAAACCAGACTGCACCAGTAAATTCCCGCAAATCGCCGAGAAGTCCGATTGACGCTGGAAATCCCGGCGATCGCCGCCATCACCAGACCAATCCCTAGAACTAAACCTGGATTGGACAGGGCAAACAACCAATCCAGCACATAACCAATCAAGAGTAACTGCGCCACCATCCGCACCGTGGCAATCAGGAGGGTTTTTTCCAGTCCCAATCGCAGCCGCAGGGACAGGACAACGTTAATCCCCATGAGTAACGATGAGAAGGCAAGCTGGCCCACACTGATCTCAATATAAGCCTGATTCATAGTTCTGGAGGGGATAGAAAGAATTGTTCGGTGGTGACTCGCTGAATTTGGCTGCCATCGTGACTAGTCCAGATGCAGGCCCGTTCTGGAGTCTCTCCCAACCATTGATCAATTAAAGTCTCCATTTGCAGCGTCGTATCTGGGTCAAGGGAAGCCCCTGGTTCATCCAGGAGTAAAATTTGAGGCTCGAGCTGCAGGGCTCTGAGGAGGGCGACAATCTGGCTTTCTCCCCCTGAGAGGTGGTCAGCGGCTTGGGTCAGGAATTGGGCAGGGCGACCTAGCATATCCAGCCAGGTTTGAATCCGTTGGGGATTGTAACATTGGCGTTGGTGAACCCCAAAGCCGTACACCACTTGAAGATTGAAGTCCACTGTTCCTTCCAATAATGCGGGACGCTGATGCAGATAAATCACCGCTGAGCGATAGTGGGGCATTGACTTTCCTGGAGCTTGACCCGTGGCACTGAGAACTCTCTGGCCCTGATAAAAAACTTGCCCAGCATCCAGGGGATCTAGACCGGCGAGCGATCGCAGCAATAAACTTTTTCCCACTCCCGATGGCCCGACTATGGCCAGTCGAGTACCCGGTTCCAGGGTCAGATTTAGACCTTGCCATAACCAGGAAGAGTTAATTTTTCGCCCAAGTCCAACTGCTTTGAGAAGAGCCACAGCAAAAGTTACACGTTTAGAATTGAGACAATCCTGATTGGCTGTTTGGCCTTAGATCTTTGAAACCAGGATCCCTTGAACCAGTTCTTGAAAACCAGATTCCCAAAATCAACCCTCTGAGATTAGCAGTGATTATGCAGTTTAAAAATTAGTTCTCTAAAATGAGAATAGCATCAGCCGTATTTATAGGACGCTGTTTTGGGTTGTTTACTCCCAGAATTTTAATCCTGGAGTAGCCGGTTTGGTTGACAGCCTGATTTGTAACCCCTGAAAGGTTTCTCCCGGAGATTTTTCAGAGATCTTTCTAACCGAATCAGTGCATACATTACCCGGGCTGAAACGTATATATTTTTAGGGTCTCGTATTTCAGGTCTCGTCAGATCTTATGGGTTGCTCAATGTTCTGGATGGTGGGGCTGAGCACCGATGATTAAGTAGCTTGAGGCAATTAATTAGAAGATTGATGGGGGAGTGAAGGGGGCATTATCCCCTTCCTGGGGCAAAACCCCAACCCCCTTCATTTAACAATAAATTACAACCATCTACTTACTAATAATTACCGAGTTAGAAGGTTTCAGAAAAGAGTATCAGGCAGCCTCAGTAAACTGAAATCATAATGGAAATACAGGGGTTCTAAGCTGCACTACCCAATCTATCGGGTAACCAATTCGACTTTTCAAACATTTTTCAGGCTGTTGCTTCTGATCGTCCACTCACTCACTCATAATTTTTTCTATGACTTATGAAAAGACTTCATCAGATCAAAGTCAACCTGGATCAACTCGTACCAGCAATTCGACTCAGACATAGAGCAGGGAGAAGCCGCAGGCCATTCAAAGCTGTCTTATGGTTTATATTGGCGATTTTTCTGTTTACTGGTTTTGATCCATTTATGACTGTTGCTCAGGCCAGGGAGGGTCAAATTTCGGGGCAAGATTACGGGCAGAACTTACTCCTCGGCGATTCATCTGACCTGTCTGCCAACGTGATGAAAATGGAAGAAAGATTGGAAACAGAATATGAAAATCACTTCCAGCGCAACTTGGCTGAGGTGAGTTTTACCGGTCAGGATATTGCCAATATTCTCTTAGAAATTAATCGCAAAACCAATACAAAATCCGCCGTTTTCTGGGCAATTCCTGAGGCAGACTATCTCCATCTAGTCCTGGTTCTTCCCGGTCAGCAACCGATGGTCAAAGATATTCAGGGATTGACTCGAGAGCAGTTACTTCAAAAAGTTCGAGAGTTACAACTTGAACTGACTAACCCCCGAAAACTGGCAACGGAGTCCTATCTACCTGCGGCTCAAAAGCTTTACCAATGGATGATTCAACCCTTTGAAGCGGCCCTGCAAACCGCAAACGTAGATACCCTGTTGTTTTGCATGGGCAAAGGACTCCGAAGTTTGCCGATCGCAGTACTCCACGACGGCCAGCAATTTCTAGTGGAAAAATACAGTTTGAGTTTAATTCCGGCCTTTAACCTGATCAATACCGCTTATAATCCCGTTAAAACCGCTAAGGTGCTAGCGATGGGAGCTTCTGAATTTACTCAGCTCAACCCCTTACCCGCCGTGCCCATTGAACTATCAACCATTGTGAATTCAGGAACCAACTCAGGAAATAGTTCAGGGAGCAGTTCCGATGCTGCCCTGTCTTCCCAATGGCTCGGCCAGACCTTTCTCAATCAAGCCTTCACCCTGGAGAACCTCAAAACTCAGCTCGCCTCCAAAGCCTTCAGAATTATTCATCTGGCCACCCATGCCGAATTTCAGTCCGGCTCTCCCAAGAATTCTTATATTCAGTTCTGGGACGCTCAGCTCCACCTGAGTCAGATGCCGGAGCTCAACTGGCGAAACCCATCGGTTGAGTTGCTGGTATTGAGTGCCTGTCGAACTGCCTTGGGCAATCAAGAAGCCGAGCTTGGTTTTGCAGGACTCGCCTTGAATTCCGGGGTTAAATCAGCCCTGGCCAGTTTCTGGTCAGTCAGTGATTTAGGAACCCTGGCCTTGATGGGAGAATTCTACAAACAGTTGAAAATAGCTCCCTCCAAAGCTGCAGCCCTGAGACAGGTGCAGATTGGAATGATTCAAGGCAGGGTACAAATTTCTGAGGCCGGACTACAACTTTCTGATGGTAAGCAAATTGAGCTACCCATTGCTCTAACCAATCTCCCAATTGAGAATCTCTCTCATCCGTTTTATTGGGCGGCATTTACGATGATCAGTAGTCCCTGGTAGTCTCTGATCGGGTAAAAACTTTCCAGGATTCTACCCAGAAGCCTCTGGCAGTAAATCAAGGAATAGCTTTTTACAATTCCTTGATTGACAATTCCTTTATAATAAGGCACAACAGGGGGTGAATCTATTTTATGGCTCTAGCTGACAAAGTATACTCTTTCCAGCTCACTTTCAGCCCATGCTTCAGCGATTCTATGTTGGCTCTCTTCATAATCATGGTGCAGGATTTGTATAGGCTAATGATTAATTTCAGGGATAACTCGAGCAATATTTTGTCCTGGGTAAAGGATCTGGATTAAGCAGAGCGGATCAGCTTTATGACAACTTTGAAAAATTTCTAAAAGGTTAATGTCAAACGTTTTTTGGGATACAGAATCTAATCATCACAACTCCTTCGAATTGCCGGGTGCTCGACCCCATTACAATCCTGATCGCCCCGGTCAAGTCGAGCATATTTTTCTAGATTTAGTTTTGGATATTCCGCAAAAAACCTTTTGGGGAACCTGTACAACTCGCCTGAATCCTGTGCGGGATGGGATTGAAACCCTGATGTTAGATGCAGTTGATCTGCAGATCAAATCCATTGAAATTGCTGGAGTACCTCAATCTTTTGATACCGATGGAGAGCAACTCCACATCCATCTGACCCAACCTACAATTGCTCAGCAACCGATTCAAATTGCTATTCAATATCGAGTTGAACAACCCCAGCGGGGGCTTTATTTTGTCGGGCCCGATGAACACTATCCCGACAAACCGGTTCAGGTTTGGACTCAGGGGGAAGATGAAGATTCCCGGTTCTGGTTCCCGTGTTTTGACTATCCTGGACAACTAGCCACTTCAGAATTGCGGGTTCAGGTTCCCCAGGATTTTCTGGCGATTTCTAATGGAAAATTAGTGCATAGTGAAACCCGGGGAGAAGACAAAATTTATCACTGGATGCAACAGCAGGTTCATCCCAGTTATTTGATTACTCTAGCTGTAGGTAAATTTGTTGAGATTCGAGACCATTGGAATGACATTCCTGTACTTTATTATGTGGAGCAAAAACGCCAGGCAGATGCTCACCGAAGTATGGGGGAAACACCTCAGATGATGGAGTTTTTCTCAAAGGTTTTTGGCTACAATTATCCCTACCCCAAATATGCTCAGGTTTGTGTAGATGACTTCATTTTCGGTGGGATGGAGAACACTTCAACTACTTTGTTGACAGAACGATGTTTGCTCGATGAAAAGGCAGCCTATGACAATCGTAATGCTGAGAGTTTGGTTGCCCATGAACTCGCCCATCAATGGTTTGGAGACTTAGTTGTGATTAAACATTGGTCTCATGCCTGGATCAAAGAAGGGATGGCGACCTATTCAGAAGTACTCTGGACAGAGCAGAAATATGGAGTTGCAGAAGCCGCCTACTATCGTTTGGGTGAAGCTCGAAACTATTTTTCTGAAGATAGTTCTCGTTATCGTCGGCCTATTGTCACCCATGTTTATCGTGAGGCTATTGAACTTTACGATCGCCATCTTTACGAAAAGGGAGCCTGTGTTTATCACATGATCCGCACTGAACTAGGGGATGAATTATTTACCAAGGCAATTCACACCTTTGTGCAAAATCATGCCCATCAAACCGTAGAAACAACAGATCTATTACGGGCGATTGAACAGGCAACAGGACGTAATTTGTTGTTCCTGTTTGATCAATATGTTTATCGAGGCGGACATCCAGATTACAAAGTCTCTTACTCCTGGGATGGAGATAGTAAACTAGCAAAAATTACCGTCGAACAAAAGCAGTCTAAAGACAGTGAAAAAGTCAGTGAACAGCAGCTTTTTGACCTGAAAATACCGATTGGTTTTGGCTATATCTCTGAGGCTAAAGACCCGAATAAAACCGTTCAAGTGGAATCAAAATCTGACCTAAAATCCAAATTTGTATCTGAATCACTTGTATCGGAACCACTCGTATCTGAATCAAAAGTTGTCACAGTTCGAGTTCATCAAAAAGATCAAAGTTTCTATTTTCCCCTGGAGAAAAAACCAGACTTTATCAGCTTTGATGCTGGAAATCACACCCTCAAAACCGTCACCTTGAGTTATCCCATCGCCGAACTCAAGGCCCAATTAAAGTTTGACCCCGATCCCCTAGCTCGAATTTACGCGGCCCATGCCCTAGCCAAGAAAGGGGGATTAGACGCTACGAAGGCCCTGACAGGATCCCTCAGCCAGGAACCCTTCTGGGGGGTGCGGGTTGAAGTCGTAAAGCAACTAGTCAAGCTCAAGCTCAATCAGGCTTTTGACGCTTTAGTGATCGGCTTAAACGATGAACATCCCCGGGTTCGGCGGGCAACGGTTGAGGCCCTAGCCAAAGTGAAAACCCCCAGAACCTATGAACTCCTGAAACCTATTCTGGAAAATGGCGATGCCAGCTATCTGATCGAAGCAGCAGCGGCTAGCGTGATGGGTGAGATTGCTGCCGGAAATCAACAGGAAACTCCCACAGAGGCCGCCGCCCTTCAACTTCTAGAATGGGTTCTGCAGGAACGGCAGGGCTGGAATGAAGTGGTCAGATCTGGAGCTATTGCCGGACTCAGCCAGATGAAAACCTCAGAAAACGCCCTCAACTTGGTGATGCAGTATACTACTCCAGGAACGCCTCAGGCTCTACGTTTGTCTGCCATTCGGGCTTTGGGGAATATTTCGACAGGCCAAACTCCAGTCAATCTGGAGCGGATTCTGCAACGTTTGGAGGAGATTTCGAGAGAAGATTTCTTCCTAACCCAAATCGCCGCCGTGGCTTCCCTGGAACAGATGGAAACGGCTCGGGCGATCGCCGTCTTGAGCAATCTGGCCGAACAGACCCACGATGGTCGGGTGCGCCGCCGGGCTGAAGAAGCCATTCAGAAAGTTCAGCAGAATATTGGGCCAGACAAAGCACTCAAGCAACTGCGAGAGGAATTGGACAAGCTGAGTCAGGAAAATTGCAACCTGAGAAGCCGATTAGAAAGTTTGGAGGCTAAAATCAGCTCCAAGGAGCCAGACTAGAGGACAAGATCGCTTGAGAAATCGAAGGTTCAAATCAAATACTTTGGCAGAAATCAAAAATTAAGATAGTTTTGAAAGTAGTTAAATTTCAAAATTAGCTCGAAATGAAGCAATCGACGTAGCCCCTACGTTTGTTGCTTCATCAGACGGTAAAAGCACAAAATTGGTAGAGGCTATGTCAACCCTGGTCATTGTCGAATCTCCTACAAAAGCTCGTACAATCAGTAATTTTTTGCCCTCAAGCTATCGGATTGAAGCCTCAATGGGCCATGTGAGGGATCTGCCTCCATCTGCCAAGGAAATTCCTGAACAGTATAAAGGCGAGAAGTGGGCAGAGCTGGGAGTGAACGTCAATGCCGATTTTGAGCCCCTATATATTGTCCCCAAGTCTAAGCAAAAGATAGTTCGAGAACTCAAAAGTGCTTTAAAAGAGGCCGATGAGTTAGTCCTGGCCACTGACGAAGATCGGGAAGGGGAAAGCATTAGCTGGCATCTGGTGCAACTGCTACAACCGAAAATTCCCACCCGCCGAATGGTCTTCCATGAGATTACCCAGGAAGCGATTCAGGATGCCTTGAATCACTGCCGGGAGATTGACGAGCAAGTGGTTCATGCCCAGGAAACCCGACGGATTCTGGATCGACTCTATGGCTATACCCTGTCTCCCCTGCTATGGAAGAAGGTGGCCCGGGGATTGTCGGCAGGTCGGGTTCAATCGGTGGCGGTGCGGTTATTAGTTCTGCGGGAACGGGAACGCCGAGCCTTCCGTCGGGGGGATTACTGGGACTTAAAAGCTTTATTGGAGAAGGACAAAACCCAATTTGAAGCCAAGCTGACCACGGTGGCAGGGGTTAAAGTGGCTAGTGGAAGCGACTTTGATGAAACCACGGGTCAGATTGCCGCCGGTCGTAACGTTCTATTACTGGATGAGGCCCAGGCGGTGGCCCTGCGAGATCGCATCACAGACAAGCCCTGGACAGTCTCCAACCTGGAGGAACGACCCGTAGTTCGGAAGCCCGCTCCCCCCTTCACCACCTCAACCCTACAGCAGGAATCAAACCGCAAACTCCGTCTGAGCGCCCGTCAAACCATGCAAGTGGCTCAAGGGTTATACGAACGGGGTTATATCACCTACATGCGAACGGACTCGATGAATTTGTCCGATCAGGCGATCACGGCGGCGCGAACCTGTGTAGAGCAAAAATATGGGAAAAACTACCTCAGTCCCCAACCCCGAAAATACACCACAAAAACCAAAGGAGCCCAGGAAGCCCATGAAGCCATTCGTCCGGCGGGCAGCAGCTTTCGTACTCCCCAGGAAACCGATCTGGGGGGCAATGATCTGAAGCTTTACGATCTGATCTGGAAACGAACAGTAGCCTGTCAGATGGCCGACTCTCGCCAGACCAATATTGTGGTGGAGTTGCAGGTGGAAGAGGCCGGGTTCCGGGCCTCGGGTAAACGGATTGATTTTCCTGGGTTCCTGCGGGCCTATGTGGAAGGATCGGATGATCCCGATGCAGCCCTTGAAGATCAAGAAGTGCTTTTACCCCAGTTAAAGGTAGGGGATCATCCTGACTGTATTGATCTGGGGGCTATCAGTCATGAAACCCAGCCCCCCGCCCGCTTTACCGAAGCCTCCCTGGTCAAAACCTTGGAAAGTGAAGGGATTGGCAGGCCCAGCACCTACGCCACGATTATCAGCACCATTATCGACCGGGGTTATGCCCAGCTCAAGGGCAATGCTCTGATTCCAACCTTTACAGCATTTGCCGTTACCAGCTTATTGGAGAAGTATTTTCCTGACCTGGTAGATTTGAGTTTCACTGCCCGGATGGAAGGCACACTTGATGACATTGCCGACGGATCAGCCCCCTGGCTCCCGTATCTACGGCAGTTCTATCTGGGAGAACTGGGCCTAGAGCATCAGGTGCAGGAGCAGGAAAGCAAAATTGATATCAAAGATGCCCGCACCGTTGAGCTGAAAAATTTGGGGGGAGAGATTGAAGGGCTGACTTATCGGGTTTGTATTGGTAAGTTTGGCCCCTACATTGAAGCCGAAAATGCCAGGGCCCAAACCGAAGAAGAGAAGATTATTACGGCTTCCATTCCTGTTGATCTGACCCCCGCAGACTTGACCCCTGAACTCATTGAAGAATTAATCAGTCAAAAAACCGAAGGCCCGGAAAAGGTTGGCCTGCATCTGGAAACGGGGGAACCCATTTATATTTTACTTGGCCCCTACGGTCACTATGTCCAGCTCGGGGAAGAATCAGAGGAGAATAAAAAACCTAAACGGATGTCCTTGCCCAAGGGCGTGACCAAGGACACTGTTACCCTGGAGATGGCGGTTGGGCTGTTATCCCTACCACGACTCCTGGGAATGCATCCCGAAACCGGTGGCAAGATCAAAGCCTCCCTGGGACGGTTTGGCCCCTATGTGGTTCATGAGCAGGGTAAAGACGAGCAGGGCAAAGATAAAAAAGACTACCGCTCCATTAAAGCCCCCGATGAAGTGGTTTCGATCACCCTGGAACGGGCCCTGGAACTGCTGGCTCAACCCAAACGGGGCCGGGGCCGAGGCACGGCAACTCCCCTCAAGGAGCTAGGCAAGCATCCTGGGGATGGGGAACCGGTGAATTTATAT
Organism: Oscillatoriales cyanobacterium RM2_1_1; assembly: GCA_012033335.1. Taxonomy (GTDB): domain Bacteria; phylum Cyanobacteriota; class Cyanobacteriia; order Cyanobacteriales; family Microcoleaceae; genus JBHJGO01. Next base: position 6,019 of record JAAURB010000057.1, on the reverse strand, counting down.
GAAGGCCCCTATGGTTTGTACGTCAAACATGGCAAGGTGAATGCTTCCGTCTCCAAGGATCAACCCGTAGAAGAACTCACCCTGGAGATGGCCCTCGATCTGCTCAAGGCGAAGGCTGGCTCAACGTCTACTTCCAGATCTGGCTCGAAAACGGGTTCGAGATCCAGCTCGAAAACAGGGGCAAAAACAGGTTCAAAAACTAGCTCAAAAACGGGCGATCGCAAGAGCAGTACCGCTGGCAAAACCACAAAAACAGCCACCAAAAAAACCACTGCGGCCAAGAGCACAAATACCTCAAAAACGACTACCGCCAAAAAAGCGACCTCCACCAAAACCACAACCCGCAGCTCCAAAGCCAGCCAATCCTAACCGCGAAAGCTTGCTTATCTGCACCCGGGTGGCAAATCCCCCCTGAGGGTTACGGTTTGCCCCAATGTTGAGGGCGATCGCCCCCGGTACAGTAGTAATTGTGAATTGAATGGGAATAAATGAACGATTCAATGTTGAACTCAGGGATGAGTTCGTCACGAATTTGAGTTCAGCCCATCAGGTTAGCCTCTGACCGCCCTTGAAGGTTCGGTAAACTCGCCTTCAACAAGTGAACTAACCGCCCCCAGTATATAAACAGGGAACTTTATCTTAAAGACTGTATTCAAAATTGGACTCTCTACCCAGATGTATTACCGGGTTTGGCCTGCAGTCCTCAGCTTCCCGAACCAATTGGGCGGAACCGTATTGAACTTTATGTTGTATTAGGAGCACAGTATCCCTATGGGAAAAATTGTTGGAATTGACTTAGGTACTACAAACTCTTGCGTCGCCGTGATGGAAGGAGGAAAGCCAACCGTAATTGCCAGTGCAGACGGATTGAGAACTACCCCCTCTGTTGTGGCCTATGCAAAAAATGGAGACCAACTGGTGGGGCAGATCGCCAAGCGCCAAGCCGTAATGAACCCAGAGAACACCTTCTACTCAGTTAAGCGGTTCATGGGCCGTAAATATAGCGAGGTAGATAACGAGCTCAAGGAAGTCTCCTACAAGGTTTTGCAAGATGGCAACAGCAATGTGAAGCTGGATTGTCCGGCCCGGGAAAAACAGTTTGCCCCGGAAGAAATTTCTGCCCAGGTGCTTCGCCAATTGGTTGAGGATGCCAGCAAATATCTGGGTGAGACCATCACTGAAGCGGTAATTACTGTTCCGGCTTACTTCAATGACTCCCAACGTCAGGCCACCAAAGATGCAGGCCGGATTGCTGGATTAGAAGTCAAACGGATCATCAACGAACCGACTGCGGCTTCCCTGGCCTATGGTCTGGACAAGAAAGCCAATGAAACCATTCTGGTATTTGATTTGGGAGGCGGAACCTTTGACGTTTCCGTGCTCGAAGTTGGAGATGGGGTGTTTGAGGTATTGTCTACTTCAGGGGACACTCACCTGGGGGGAGATGACTTTGACAAAAAGATCGTTGACTACCTGGCGGCTGAATTCAAGAAAGCTGAAGGAATCGACCTCAGAGGAGATAAACAAGCCCTCCAGCGGCTTACAGAAGCAGCAGAAAAGGCTAAAAAAGAACTCTCCAGTCTGACCCAAACCGAGATCAACCTGCCCTTCATCACGGCAACTCAAGATGGGCCCAAGCACCTGGATACGACTCTAACCCGGGCCAAGTTTGAAGAACTCTGTAGTGATCTGATTGATCGCTGTCGAGTTCCTGTAGAAACGGCGTTAAAGGATGCCAAGCTGGATAAATCAGCCATTGATGAAGTGGTTTTGGTGGGAGGCTCTACCCGCATCCCAGCCATTCAGGAATTGGTGAAGCGGGTTCTCGGCAAAGACCCAAACCAGACCGTTAACCCTGATGAAGTGGTTGCCATGGGGGCGGCTATTCAAGCAGGAGTTCTAGCGGGAGATCCAGGGGCCGGGGGAATTCTGTTGTTGGATGTGACCTCTCTATCCCTGGGGGTAGAGACCCTGGGGGGAGTCATGACCAAAATCATTACTCGCAACACCACGATTCCTACTAAAAAGTCTGAGGTCTTCTCCACAGCGGTAGACGGTCAAACCAATGTTGAGATCCATGTTCTCCAGGGAGAACGGGAAATGTCGAACGATAACAAGAGCCTGGGAACCTTCCGGCTGGATGGGATTCCTCCTGCTCCCCGAGGCATTCCTCAGATTGAAGTCACGTTTGACATTGATGCCAATGGCATTCTCAATGTCACGGCCAAGGATAAAGGCACAGGCAAAGAGCAGTCTATCAGTATCACAGGGGCTTCTACCCTACCGGATTCTGAAGTCGAGCGGATGGTACGGGAAGCCGAACAAAATGCTTCCACCGACAAAGAACGCCGCGAAAAAATCGACCGCAAGAATCAAGCTGATTCCCTGGCTTACCAGGCTGAGAAGCAAATCACTGAGCTAGGGGACAAGGTTCCGGCTGCTGACAAGACCAAGATTGAAGATCTGGTGAAGCAGTTGCGCGAAGCCATCAGTAAAGAGGAGGATGATCGGATCAAGTCTCTCACTGAGGAACTTCAGCAAACCCTGTACACTATGAGCAGCAATATCTATCAGCAAGCGAGCGCTACAGCCCCAACGGATGGGCCTGGAAATGATGATGCTGGCTCCAATCCAGGGGGTGGTGAACCTGAAGATGTGATCGATGCGGACTTCACCGAAGCCCAATAGTTGACGACCTGAACTTCAAGTCAGTTTTAGAGTCTAGTGAGTTTTAAAGTTTGCTGGCATTGACCGGCAAACTTTTTTATGTTGATACAGCAATCACTTGTGATTGCTGTAACAGGGTTTGGGGCAATGTCCCCAGACCCTGCTCTCGCTTTTGTCAGGATTGAGGACGGTTACATAGCGCTTTTCAATCTCGGGGGGCGTAACCAGCACCGTAACGTGGTTTTCTGCGATAGTATCGTCCCAAAAACTCCTCAGCAACCTAACTGTTTCACCTGAGGTTTAAGCTTTTGTTCTTCGAAGCAGCAACCCAATTCCCAAAGGAACCAGTCCAGCCATTAAGCTGGGTTCCGGAACAGATTGATTTTGACCTTGAAAAGGCACAATTGTCGTCAGTTGGTAGGGGAGATTCCGTCGGGTAATGTTCCATTCACTAAAAGATGTGATAAATACTCCCCCAAATTCATCGAAATCGAAATCAGCACCACTTTCCCCTGCAGAAAAAACCGAAACAAATCCATTGTCAACTACCAGTTCGCTTTCTTCTCCCCCTTTGCCATTCAGGTCTCCTTCTGCAAATAGCCAATCATAATCATCAATATCTACTAATTCGCCATCTTGGAAAATAAATACTCCACCCGCTGCTGTTGATCTAGAACTTTCCAAGGTCACGGGAAAGGGAGTTTCGATTATATCAACTATGTCATCGGTCTCTAGGTCTTGAATCACTGTTACATCAGACCCCTGACCAATCACAAAAGACCAGACAAAGGGATTACCAGCCAGATCTTCAATATCAATCGCTTCTGTTCCAATTCCGGTTAAAGCGGCATCATCAACAGTAATAATGCCACTACCTTCAAGCCCTTCAACCGTAAATCGAAAGGTTGCAGCCTGACTTGAGCTAGAAAAACTGACAGCCAATAATCCACTGATCAAACCTGCACATAAAGGTGCAACAGTCTTCTGAACATAACGGTTCTGAGCATAACACTTTTGAACATACTTAAACATGATCAAATCCCCCAGGAATAAATTTGAATTTCTGAGCTATAAGTAGCTTGACGCAATTAATTAGAAGATTGATGGGGGGGGTGAAGGGAGCACTGCCCCAGACCCCCTTCCATTTGACAATTAATTACAACCACCGACTTACTTCTGAGCTATAAACTAATCTTTATGTGTCCCGCTTCATCTGCTAAAGGATGAAACCCAGATATATAGTATTTTTAAACTCTACACAAATCAAGGGACTAATTTGAAATTCAGGGCTATTTTTGTAAAGAATTTGTAAACTTTGAGACTTCTACTTGAAACTTCCACCTGAAATTCCTATTTTCTGCAGAATGGTGCTTTAATCAACTTTAGCTCCCTAAATATAGCGATTCCTAATCACGTGAGGTACAGATTTGAGAGATCGGTGCGCCGTCACCTCCCGTAATTTCTAACAACAATACGAAAAATCCCAGTAATCAACGATTAATAAAACCATAACCATGGGAAGCAAACCTATAACAATATCCCTGCCTAACTGTCCTGACAGTAACCAAATCTAGTGTTACCTAGGAATTTGCTATTGTTCTTTACTGAAAGTCTTTTAGAAAGACTTTCAGGCCGCTCTCAAAAAGAAACAATCGGGTAAGATAGAGAAGATTTATTCCATTGCTTTTTCCTGGCTCAATTCCATCACGCCAATTTAACTTTCGCCCCCTAATGCTTCATTCAGGTTCCAAGCCGCACTAATCAAAGCCAGATGAGTAAACGCCTGGGGAAAATTTCCCAAGGATTCACCACTGGGGCCTGTTTCTTCTGAATAAAGCCCAACATGGTTAGCATAGCCCAGCATTCCTTCAAACATTAATCGGGCCTCTTCTAAGCGTTGTTCATCAAACCGCCCCGCCCGGGTCAAAGCTTCGACCAGCCAAAAGGTACAAATATTGAAGGTGCCTTCTTCTCCATCAATGCCATCCTGGGTTCGATCCACATCATAGCGATAGACCAGACTATCAGAAACCAAACCACCGGCATCTGGAGATTGATTGATCGCATCAATGGTCTTTAGCATCCGAGGATCGGTGGGAGAGAGAAAAAATACCAGGGGCATCATTAGATTAGAAGCGTCTAAAGCATCACTGCCATAACTTTGTACAAATGCCTGTCGGTCTTCGCTCCAGCCCTTGACCATAATCTCTTCATAGATGCGATCGCGCACCGCCAGCCATCGTTGTCGATCAGCGGGGAATGAGCGTTTGTCCGCCAATCGGATCCCCCGATCCAGGGCCACCCAACACATCAACCGGGAATAGACAAAGGCCTGATTTTCTGCTCTAACCTCCCAAATTCCGTGATCTTGAAGCTGCCAGTTTTCACAAACCCAATCAACCAATCGCCGCAGTTCTGTCCAAAGTTCATAGGAGATTGGCGCACCATACTTGTTGAACAAATAGACTGAATCCATCAACTCGCCATAAATATCCAGTTGAAGCTGCTGATAAGCTTGATTGCCTATCCGAACCGGACGGGATTCCCGGTAGCCTTCTAGGTGATCCAGGTTGATTTCTGTCAAATCATGGCGACCATCAATACCATAGACAATCTGGAGAGACCCATCAGGATTGATCTCTTGACAGCGCTCTTCCAGCCAGTGCATAAATTGGGCCGCTTCCTGGGTGAACCCAATCCGGATAAAGGCATACAAGGTGAAGGCTGCATCTCGAATCCAGGTATAGCGATAGTCCCAATTGCGTTTCCCTCCAATTCCCTCCGGCAGACTGCAGGTAGGGGCAGCAATAATTGCCCCGGTTGGTTCAAAGGTGAGTAGCTTCAGCAGCAGGGCAGACCGCTCCACAATTTCCCGCCAGCGCCCTTTGTAGATGGATTGAGACAGCCAGTTGCGCCAATACTTGACTGTATGTTTAAACAGATTTGTGGCCTGAGAGGGGGCAATGGGTAGACCACAGCCTGCCCCTGACTCAATGCCCTGGAGGACAAATACCGCCATCTCTCCGGCCTTGAGGCTGAACTGAGCCGTTACGCCTCGCTCTGCCTGGTTCAAGGGAATATCGGTTGCCAACCCCAAACTGGACTGGCCCGAATAAAAACAAACCCCCTTGGGAGTCAGGTTCATCTCATAGGCATCCCGAGCATAGTTGAAGGCTGGAAAACATTCTAGACAAAACTCCATCTCCCCCGCACCACCCGGACTTCTCGAATCAAAGAATGATAACCAATCTCTTCTGAGCCTAACCCTACCGGCATAAAGTCTACGATCTCCCCCTACCCCGTCTGGGGTGAGGAAACGGGTGACTAAGATATTGGTTTCGGGCCAGTAGAG
>JAAURB010000056.1 GCA_012033335.1 Oscillatoriales cyanobacterium RM2_1_1 | reverse complement strand
ACCAAGGCGACGATCAGTAGCTGGTCTGAGAGGATGATCAGCCACACTGGGACTGAGACACGGCCCAGACTCCTACGGGAGGCAGCAGTGGGGAATTTTCCGCAATGGGCGAAAGCCTGACGGAGCAAGACCGCGTGGGGGAGGAAGGTTCTTGGATTGTAAACCCCTTTTCTCAGGGAAGAAGAAAGTGACGGTACCTGAGGAATAAGCCTCGGCTAACTCCGTGCCAGCAGCCGCGGTAATACGGAGGAGGCAAGCGTTATCCGGAATGATTGGGCGTAAAGCGTCCGTAGGTGGCAATTCAAGTCTGCTGTCAAAGCCTGGGGCTCAACCCCAGATCGGCGGTGGAAACTGAATAGCTAGAGTGCGGTAGGGGCAGAGGGAATTCCCGGTGTAGCGGTGAAATGCGTAGAGATCGGGAAGAACATCGGTGGCGAAAGCGTTCTGCTGGGCCGCAACTGACACTGAGGGACGAAAGCTAGGGGAGCGAATGGGATTAGATACCCCAGTAGTCCTAGCCGTAAACGATGGAAACTAGGTGTTGCCTGTATCGACCCAGGCAGTGCCGTAGCTAACGCGTTAAGTTTCCCGCCTGGGGAGTACGCACGCAAGTGTGAAACTCAAAGGAATTGACGGGGGCCCGCACAAGCGGTGGAGTATGTGGTTTAATTCGATGCAACGCGAAGAACCTTACCAGGGCTTGACATGTCGCGAATTCTCGGGAAACTGAGAAGTGCCTTCGGGAGCGCGAACACAGGTGGTGCATGGCTGTCGTCAGCTCGTGTCGTGAGATGTTGGGTTAAGTCCCGCAACGAGCGCAACCCTTGTTCTTAGTTGCCATCATTAAGTTGGGCACTCTAGGGAGACTGCCGGTGACAAACCGGAGGAAGGTAGGGATGACGTCAAGTCATCATGCCCCTTACGTCCTGGGCTACACACGTACTACAATGGTAAGGACAGAGGGTAGCCACTCTGCGAAGAGGAGCCAATCCCGTAAACCTTGCCTCAGTTCAGATTGCAGGCTGCAACTCGCCTGCATGAAGGAGGAATCGCTAGTAATCGCAGGTCAGCATACTGCGGTGAATTCGTTCCCGGGCCTTGTACACACCGCCCGTCACACCATGGAAGTTAGCCATGCCCGAAGTCATTACTCTAACCCATTGGGAGGAGGATGCCGAAGGTAGGGCTGATGACTGGGGTGAAGTCGTAACAAGGTAGCCGTACCGGAAGGTGTGGCTGGATCACCTCCTTTCTAGGGAGACCTTACTTCTGAGGTTGTGGACTTCTCACTTGTTCAACCTTTCAGAAGCTATCCTAGGTCGGTCAAGGTTTCTTTACTTTTTAGCTCTTCTTTCTGGTTCGGTTACACAAAAATATTGGGCTTTAAATTCAGATTTCAATGTGATGTTGCGCTTAGTGCTAGCAAATTGAAATCTGGATAATGATCCAGGATGAACCTTGAAAACTGCATAGAGAAGAGAGTCAGAGAAAGGGATAGGAAAGAAAGGTCAAGCTACAAAGGGCTGACGGTGGATTCCTAGGCACACAGAGGCGAAGAAGGACGTGGCGACCGACGAAATGTCCCGGGGAGCTGGAAGCGAGCATTGATCCGGGGGTATCCGAATGGGGCAACCCAGAGACTCCTGACTGAATAAATAGGTAAAGGAGAGCGAACCCAGCGAATTGAAACATCTTAGTAGCTGGAGGAAGAGAAAGCAAAAGCGATTTTCTAAGTAGCGGTGAGCGAAAGGGAAGAAGCCTAAACCGGGTGTTTTTACACGCGGGGTAGTGGGACAGCAAGAAAGGACTGTAAAGGTTAGACGAAGCAGTTGAAAGCTGCACCAGAGGGGGTGAAAGTCCTGTAGTCTAAAGCCAGAGCAGCCGAGCTGAATCCCGAGTAGCACGGAGCCCGTGGAATTCCGTGTGAATCAGCGAGGACCACCTCGTAAGGCTAAATACTCCTGTGTGACCGATAGAGGAAAAGTACCGTGAGGGAAAGGTGAAAAGAACCCCGGAAGGGGAGTGAAATAGAACGTGAAACCGTCAGCCTACAAGCAGTGGGAGGTCGATTCAACGACTGACCGCGTGCCTGTTGAAGCATGAGCCGGCGAGTTAAAGGTAATGGCAGGTTAAGACTTTTTGAGTTGAAGCCAAAGCGAAAGCGAGTCTGATAAGGGCGTGAGTCATTATTTTTAGACCCGAACCCGGGTGATCTAACCATGTCCAGAATGAAGCTTGGGTAAAGCCAAGTGGAGGTTCGAACCGACCGATGTTGAAAAATCGGCGGATGAGGTGTGGTTAGGGGTGAAATGCCAATCGAACCCGGAGCTAGCTGGTTCTCCCCGAAATGTGTTGAGGCACAGCGGTAAGGGTTTAATCCTGGGGGTAAAGCACTGTTTCGGTGCGGGCTGCGAGAGCGGTACCAAATCGAGACAAACTCTGAATACCAGGTGTATACCTTACCAGTCAGACGGTGGGGGATAAGCTTCATCGTCAAGAGGGAAACAGCCCAGACCACCAGCTAAGGTCCCCAAATAACCGCTAAGTGAGAAAGGAGGTGGGAGTGCACAGACAACCAGGAGGTTTGCCTAGAAGCAGCCATCCTTGAAAGAGTGCGTAATAGCTCACTGGTCAAGCGCTCCTGCGCCGAAAATGAACGGGGCTAAGCGGTTTACCGAAGCTGTGGACTCAGAATATGAGTGGTAGGGGAGCGTTCCGTAGTAGTGAGAAGCACTAGCGGCAAGCAGGTGTGGACGAAACGGAAGTGAGAATGTCGGCTTAAGTAGCGAAAATATGTGTGAGAATCACATACCCCGAAACCCTAAGGGTTCCTCCGGACGGTTCGTCCGCGGAGGGTGAGTCAGGGCCTAAGGCGAGGCTGAAGAGCGTAGTCGATGGATAACGGGTCAAGATTCCCGTACTGTTAATAGTTTGTGAAGAGGGACGGAGTAGGTGTTGGCAAGCCAGATGTTGGTTACTGGTGTAAGTGTTCAAGGTGATGAGGTCTGGAGAAAACGGACTGAGCTGAGGCACGAGTCCGAGCTGCTACGGCGGCGAAGTTGCAGGCATCAAGCTTCCAAGAAAAGCTCTATACACGTTAAGCTATTGACACCTGTACCCGAAACCGACACAGGTAGGGAGGTTGAGAATACCAAGGGGCGCGAGATAACTCTCTCTAAGGAACTCGGCAAAATGGCTCCGTAACTTCGGGAGAAGGAGTGCCAGCGAGAGCTGGTCGCAGTGAAGAGGCCCAGGCGACTGTTTACCAAAAACACAGGTCTCCGCCAAGTCGTAAGACGATGTATGGGGGCTGACGCCTGCCCAGTGCCGGAAGGTTAAGGAAGTTGGTCAGGGAAACTGAAGCTAGCGACTGAAGCCCCGGTGAACGGCGGCCGTAACTATAACGGTCCTAAGGTAGCGAAATTCCTTGTCGGGTAAGTTCCGACCCGCACGAAAGGCGTAACGATCTGGGCACTGTCTCGGAGAGAGACTCGGCGAAATAGAATTGTCTGTGAAGATACGGACTACCTGCACCTGGACAGAAAGACCCTATGAAGCTTTACTGTAGCCTGGCATTGGGTTCGGGCTTTGACTGCGCAGGATAGGTGGGAGACTTTGAAATCATCCTTGTGGGGATGATGGAGTCAACGGTGAGATACCACTCTGTCAGAGCTAGAATTCTAACTTTGACCCGTTATCCGGGCAAAAGACAGTTTCAGGTGGGCAGTTTGACTGGGGCGGTCGCCTCCTAAAAGGTAACGGAGGCGCGCAAAGGTTCTCTCAGGCTGGTTGGAAATCAGCCGCTGAGTGCAAAGGCATAAGAGAGCTTGACTGCGAGAGATACAACTCAAGCAGGATGGAAACATGGTCTTAGTGATCCGACGGTGCTGTGTGGAAAGGCCGTCGCTCAACGGATAAAAGTTACTCTAGGGATAACAGGCTGATCTCCCCCAAGAGTTCACATCGACGGGGAGGTTTGGCACCTCGATGTCGGCTCGTCGCAACCTGGGGCTGAAGTCGGTCCCAAGGGTTGGGCTGTTCGCCCATTAAAGCGGCACGTGAGCTGGGTTCAGAACGTCGTGAGACAGTTCGGTCCATATCCGGTGCAGGCGCAAGAGCATTGAGAGGATTCCTCCCTAGTACGAGAGGACCGGGAGGAACGCACCGCTGGTGTACCTGTTATCGTGCCAACGGTAAACGCAGGGTAGCTATGTGCGGAGCGGATAACCGCTGAAAGCATCTAAGTGGGAAGCCCACCTCAAGATGAGTGCTCTCATGGGGTTAACCCAGTAAGGTCACGGGTAGACTACCCGTTGATAGGTGCTCGGTGGAAGTGCAGCAATGTATGCAGCCAAGGCACACTAATAGACCGAGGGCTTGACCTTCCTCCTCTTTCTCCTCTCTCTATGCAGTCTCTAGGGTTCATTAATTTTGTTTAGTGAGTCATCACAAAGCTAGGATGATTCTAACCCTTTATTAAACGCGAGCAAAAAACGTAAGCCCCCAATCCTTTGTAGTTGGGGGCTTTTGAAATGGATTGGCTCGGACAATCCATCTAGCGAGGACAAACTGGGATCAAATTTGCATTGAATACAATCGTTCCCGCAGGTCTTTGATTAATTAAAACTGGATTCCCAGTGTCTGTTTTGATGAGCAGGGGATCAGCTTTCAAACATTCACCAATCAATTCTCCCCATTCCTCAACACTACGAGTATATTCTGCTCTTGCACGAGGAACATCATCCAATGCTGCACCACTTGGAAGCGGGGGAAGATTTGCCAGGAAGACTTCATCAGTAATTACTGCATCACTGGTAATGCTTTTATCCTGTGCCATCTCGTAAATAATGGGGTATTTGAACTTACTGGGCAAAGTTCTGTTAGGCAATTCTAGATCGGGCAGAGTTTCATATCTCGGGGGATCGACTTTTCCCGTTTCTGCATTCTTGGACTTATATCTGTAATCAAAATCAGAGGGAACAGTAATAACCCCAATCTGAGCTAAAGCAGGAAAAGGAACAGTTGCCGCAAGTACGGCGCAAACTCCTCCAACAAATGTAAGCTTTGTCATATTCATCTCCTCAATTTCACCAACTCAAACTATACAGGATTAATGTTTCCAAGCCCAGATCATAGACTACCTCTGATTGAGGTTTCTCAATTCTCAGAAAAATTCTCCGAATTGGAATCCCACGAACATATTGGCTTGGGCTGGTCAATCAGATATCCAATCTTGGAACTGTACAGATTATACCTCAGATGATTAAGCCGTGGTAGCGTAGAGAAAGCTTGTATAGCATTTTGAATATCTATGTCATCAGATTGGCTTGCCGGAACCAGTGTTCCCTCTGCTCCAACGGGATACAAATCAGGCTTTGTTGGGATTATTGGCCGCCCTAATGTTGGCAAGTCAACTTTAATGAATTACTTAATTGGGCAAAAGGTGGCTATCACTTCTCCAATTGCCCAAACTACCCGCAATCGGCTCCGAGGGATTTTGACTACTCCAGAAGCGCAGGTGATTTTTGTAGATACTCCTGGGATTCACAAGCCTCATCATCAACTGGGGCAGGTTTTAGTTAAAAATGCTCAATTGGCGATTCATTCTGTAGATGTTCTTTTATTCGTGGTGGATGGATCGGTTCCTGCTGGTGGGGGAGATCGCTTCATTGCCGATCTACTGTCGTCTACAAAGATACCTATAATTTTAGGACTGAATAAGCTAGACCAGAGATCCCTTGATACTTTAGGAATTCAGCAAGGCTATCAACAGTTGATGCAACCGCACTGGTCAATGGTGGAATTTTCTGCCTTAACCGGAGTGGGACTGGAAACGTTACAAAATCTTTTGATTCAGTTCCTTGAACCGGGGCCTTATTACTATCCACCTGACCTGGTAACTGACCAACCGGAACGATTCATTATGGCGGAATTGATTCGGGAGCAAATTCTGGCCCATACTCGGGAAGAAGTTCCCCATTCTGTTGCTATTGTGATTGATCGGGTTGAAGAGTCGCCTAAAATCACTCGGATTTTAGCCACGATTTGTGTTGAGCGCTCATCTCAGAAAGGGATCGTCATTGGCAAGGGAGGTCAAATGCTGAAAACGATTGGGAGTGAAGCGAGGCAGCAAATCCAAAAACTGATCGATGGGTCGGTCTATCTTGAACTTTTTGTCAAAGTTCAACCCAAATGGCGAGATTCACGGTCTCAACTGGCTGACCTGGGTTACCAGGTTGAGAGTTAAACCGGGTAGTTATTTCTGCTCCAATGTCTACTCAAACGCCTACTCAAACGGGTGCAAGCCGTTGAACAACTTCTCCAGTCAAACTAAAGGGCCGAACTTCGGTAATTTTAACGTTGATCAATTGCCCCTTTAATTCAGCAAAATCTCCTGGGAAAAAGGTCAGACGATTCCCCCGGGTGCGGCCCATAACCTGAGTCAAGTCCCGAGGGTTACACCCTTCCACTAGAATTTCTTCAATTCGACCCTGATACCGTTGCGATCGCTCCGCCGCCTTAGTCCCTACCAAATGATTTAGTCGTTGTAATCGATCGGCTTTGACCGCATCGGGTAGTTGATTGTCCCATTGAGCGGCTGGAGTTCCAGGACGAGGGGAATAAGCTGCCGTGTTCAGTTGATCAAAGCCAATCTCTGCCACCAGGTCTAACGTGTTCTGGAACTGGGCCTCGGTCTCTCCAGGAAACCCTACAATGGCATCAGCGGTAATGGAGGCATCGGGAAGGTAATGACGAATGGTATGAATAATCCGACGATATTTTTCATGGGTATATCCCCGAGACATGGCCTTGAGAATTTGGTTATCTCCAGACTGAAACGGAATATGAAAATATTCACAGACCTTGGGTAAGGTGGCACAGGCTTGAATCAGGCGCTCCGTGAAGTATCGAGGATGGCTTGTGGCAAATCGAATCCGTTCAATGCCGGGAATATCATGAAGAAAGTAAAGCAAATCGGTCAGGGTATATTTGTGGCGGCCCTCCGGGGTAGAACCGGGCAAGTCTCGACCATAGGCATCAATATTCTGTCCCAATAAAGTCACCTCTTTGTACCCTTGGGCAGCAAGTTCTATCATTTCTGTTCGAATCGCTTCTGGCCTTCGGGATTGCTCGATCCCTCGAACATTAGGAACAACACAGTATGTACATCGCTCGTTACAGCCATAGATGACATTAACCCAGGCAGTGGTATCACTATCTCGCCGGGCTTTGGTAATATCTTCAACAATCTGGATCGGCTCCGTAGCCACCACTTGACTACCCCCAAATACCTGCTCAAGTAAATCCTGTAACTGATTGGCGTATTGGGGCCCCATGACCAGATCCAATTCCGGTACCCGCCGTAGCAATGCCTCTCCTTCCTGCTGAGCAACACAGCCTGCGACCACCAAAGTCAGATTTGGGTTTTCATGCTTGCGTTTTGCCTGTCTACCCAAATAGGAATAGACTTTTTGTTCGGCATTGTCTCGAATTGTGCAGGTATTGTAGAGGACTAAATCCGCTTCGTTCGGATCTTCAACACTCAAAAAGCCCATTTCTTCGAGGATTCCAGCCATCCGTTCAGAATCTGCCTTGTTCATCTGGCAGCCGAAGGTTGTGATGTTGTAACGGCGGGGGGTAGTCATTCGTAATAACAGGATTAAATTTGAGATGGATTGAAACTCTGGCTTTTGAATGTGGGCTGAATCTGAGAATTTCGCAGATTTCTATTATAATTCAGGAGCAATGCTTTCGCTGGGATCCGCCGGTCATTGCCGTTGTTTAGCTGTCAAGCAATTTGCATCAATGACAAATTGGATAACAACAAAGTGGGCAAGATTCTGGCCGAAGTCCTGGCCCATAATTTTGCTCTTGATCGCCTCTCTGATTGCAGCACGGCAGTATACCTCCCTGGAGCTAGGAATCATTACAGGATTTTTACTCGCCGTTATTTCTAAGGGAATCAGACAAAATTCCCAGGGCAACAGAACCAATCAGCCTTGAATCTCCAGTCATAGAGCAGTTTTCGTTCCTAAGTTCAACAACGCCTGACGAAACAGGTAAAGTTTCATAAAAAAATCTATTTTTCTTGTTACAATTAAAGATTAGAAGATTTGAGTTCTTTAACCTGCAAGCGACTTGACACAGAAGGCTTCTGGGTATCCTCAAATTAAAGCATCAACGGCAATTAATCGACCCAGGCCAATTCCAAACTGGCCTGGTTTTTTATTGAAGTAGCGGGGTTGCTTTCAACAATAGGGTCGTACCGTGCCACAGTACGGTTTGATTCAACAGATTTTGATAAAAGATATTTCTGATGCGTGCTATGTCCACCGCCATTAATTTTTTAGCCAACCGAGCACTATAGGATAAGCCAGAATTCCCTAAAGGAGGAAACCACCGATCCAATAAACCCTGGCTAATTAATCGGGGAGTTGAAGCCTGAATAATGTGACCTTGAACGGCAAATCCTGCCTGGGCAAAAATAGCGTTTAAAGCCTCCCCGTCCCAATTTACCAGGGGATCATCAGGGGTCTGATAAATTGCCTCCTCCCCATCTATGAGTTGTTGATACAGGTCAGGATTTAACGCCTCAGAATTCAGCAACTTATATAAGCGTTGGGTATGGCGGGGGATGCTTTCAGCCAGAACAATTTTGCCCGAACTGATCAGAAATTTTCTCCAGGTTTTGACACTATTGAGTTTGTCAGGGTCTTGGACTAAAACATTGCGACCGATGATGCAATCAAACTTGATTTCTGGAGCGATTTGGGCCAGGGTTTCGTCCAGGTTTTTCCAGCTAGTTTCCAACCCCTGGGTATCCGAACCAAAAGTCTCTAAAACAACGGGGCGGTTGAGGACGGGTAAGGGTGCAATTTGTCCTCGCAGAGCCTCCGCCTCTAGTGGAGTCCAGGCACAGGCATAGACTCCGCCTTCGGGGGCTCGCCGCAGGGCCTCCCAGGTTAGCAAACCACTACCGGCATTCAGATCCAGAATCGAACTATGATGTTGCAACTGGGCCAGATCAAATAGGCGATCGCGCAATTGAGCTAATTGGTCTCCGGTTTGGGAGAGTGAACGTTGCAACCAGCGATCAACGGCCCGATCCGGTGTGGAGGTCAGATGCTCTCCAGGAGTTACAGTTTCCAGCCCCGCTGCCAACTGGGCCTCACGCCGCCGGGCAACCTGATCCTGGATTTGCCCTTCAAATCCCTGGTTGGAGGGCTGATAGAATACTCGCCCCTGCAAGCTTTGGGGGAGATATTGCTGGGCCACCCAATGATCTCGGTAGGCATGGGGATAGAGGTAACCGGCCCCATGACCCAAACCTTTTTTGTCTCGATTGCCATCTTTCAAGGGATTTGGTACCTCCCCCTGCCGTTCCTGGTCAACGGCGGCCAGAGCATCAAAAAATCCCATCACACTGTTGGACTTAGGTGCCGTGGCCAGATAAAGGGTGGCATGGGCCAGGGGATAGCGACCCTCCGGCATTCCCACCCGGTCAAAGGCTTGGGCACAGGCATTGACTATAGCAATGGCTTGGGGATCCGCCAAGCCGATATCTTCACTGGCCAGAATCAACAGGCGGCGCAAGATAAACCGAGGGTCTTCTCCCGCGTAGACCATTCGGGCTAACCAGTACAGGGCAGCATCCGGATCAGAACCCCGCACACTTTTGATGAAAGCACTAATGGTATCAAAGTGGGCATCTCCCTCTTTGTCATAGAGGACAGCCCGCTGCTGAATTGATTCCTCCGCCACCGCCAGGGTAAGAACAATCATGTCTTGGCTATCTGGAGGGGTGGTTTCTACAGCTAGTTCTAGGGCATTGAGTAAGGTTCGGGCATCTCCATTGGCGACGTTGACCAGATGCATCAGGGCCTCTGGCTCCACCTCGATCCGCCGTCCCCCATAACCCCGGTCTGGATTGGCTAAGGCTTGCCGGGCAATCCGATCTAGATCAGTTTCGGTTAAAGGTCTCAACTGAAACAGGCGAGAACGGCTCACCAGGGCTTTGTTGACTTCGAAGTAAGGGTTTTCGGTGGTAGCCCCGATTAAAATCACTGTGCCATTTTCAACCCAGGGTAAGAGGGCATCCTGTTGGGACTTATTGAACCGATGGACTTCATCGATAAACAAGATGGTGCGTCGCTGGGATAATTGCTGCATTCGGGTGGCGCTGGCGATCGCCCCTCGAATGTCTTTGACTCCAGACAGCACTGCGTTCAGGGCGATAAAGTGGGCCTGGGTCGTATTGGCAATGATCCGAGCCAGGGTGGTTTTTCCAGTTCCGGGGGGGCCATAGAAAATCAATGAAGCCAGTTGGTCAGCCTGGATTGCGCGCCAGAGGAGCCGCCCAGGAGCTAGAATATGATCCTGACCCACAAATTCTTCCAGGGTTTGGGGCCGCATTCGATCCGCTAGGGGGATAGTTGTTTCCAAGGGCATCGAGTTAACGTCTCCGGCTTAAGCGGGCCAGGCACTTGCTTCCGAGCAAATTACCAGGGTCAGCCTCTGATTGAGAGCATTGTAGGCTAGGGGATAGAGTTCTCCGGGGATGATTCCAATCATAATAATCCTAACTGACTGGAAAACTCCTTAGAATACAGGGCTTGCTGCCAGGATTTAGCCTGCTGAATTTGTTTGGGATTGAGTCCTTTTGCCTGTTGGAAGTTTACCCCATTCAGATTGGCCCCTTGAAAATTCACCCCTTCTAGATTGGCCTCCTTCAGATTGGCTCCCCGGAGATTCGTATTCTGGAAACTGGCATTTTTGAGATAGGCTCCCGCCAAGGTCGCGCCTCTGAGATTAGCCTCCTGAAAATTGACTGCTTGCAGGTTTCCCAGGATATAGGCCCCCTGAAGATTGGCTTTTTGCAGGTTCGCCTCCAGTAAATTAACTCCCTGCAAATCCGCATTTCGCAGATCCGCTGCCCCCAGATTAGCCTGTTGCAACTGGGCCAGGAGAAAAAAGCTTTCCCTCAGGTTGGCCTGACCTAGATTGGCCCCCTGTAATTGCGTTAATTCAAATCGACAGCCTTGGAGATTGGCTTCCTGGAGTTTGACCTCCGCCAGATTCGCCTCCGTAAAGTCCACATCCACCAGGGTAATTTGCTCCAGATTGGCTCTGGGTAAAGATAGCCCCTTAAAACTAACGCCATCTTTGGCCAGATCTTCGAGGGCTTTAATTCGGGCATGGCTAATTTCTGTGCCCTGCATGGAGTCAATTACTTGCCAGGCTTCATACTGGGATTGTTTTTTGCCCCGCCGAACATAGACCACTAGGGCTGTAACGATACTAATACTCTCAAACGTTCCTAGAATCCGGGACTTTTCAATCGATTTGATAAAACTATTGCCCCAGGTGGTTTGACTTTTTAAAAAGTCTTCTGCGTATAGGATCGTCAAAATCACAATAATGACCGTCGCCAGAATGATCAGAACTTCAATCACATCTTGAAGTAGCCGCACAGCCATCCGCCAGAACCGCGATCGCTGCCGTTGATTAAACCATTGGGTAATTCCCTGGGGCAAAGGCTTCTGGGTTAGCAGCGGGCCATACTCTTTTAAGGGATTTTGCACGATCACTTTTAGCAGATAGAGGGTTTTGGAATTCATACCGTTCTCTTGGGGCGGCTCCAGACTTTTAACCCGAAGCACTTATCCCGGCACTGCAAGATTTTCATCTGATTGGATAGACATTCTTGAACAACTGTTCTCTAGTAACTATTCTCTAGCAACCATAGTAAACCCGAGCATTGTTCAAACCAAAATCTCGTAAATAATGTTGCCATCGCTTAGCAATATCCGCATTAGAAAATGGGCCTACAGCAACCTTGGGTTCGAGCAAGTGTCCTCGTTGATATACTCCGGTCTCAGGGACACCTAACAGGATGACTTGTTCAGCAATCTTGGGTAATTCATCCTGTTCCCCTAGAATAACGACAAAATAAGCAGCACTGGCTTTGCCACCATAGACCCCATAGGCTTGCTGAGCTTTTTCTAAGGCAGCCCTGGTGTCGGGGGTCAGTCGGCCATTGAGGCCCCCAGGCTCCAAACCTCTGGCTTGAAGCCGTCGCTGCAAATCCAACACCAATAACTTGCTATAGTGACCTCGCTCAAATAGGCTATCTTCAGTCATGATTCTGGCATTCTCAAGACCATTCTGGCTTCATCATAGGCCAAATTGTTGATTCAGATGCCCACCCCGTCTGAGCCTTGCTATCCTAGTGAGTGGGTCGCTTATCTCTCTAAGGATCTGCTTACAGGGTTTCTCACGCCGCTAGAGTGCTGGAGTGGTTGGCATATCGGGCCCCACCCATTCCCAAATCCATCTCTCGCGTGATTGGCAATCGCTGCAACATCTATCAGATTAATATCTGTCGCTCTCTCCAGTATTATCCTCACCGTTATCTCATCCTAATTTATGACCGAACAATCTAATCGCATCTGTATTCTGGGAGGGGGGTTTGGTGGACTCTACACTGCCCTGCGCCTGAGCCAACTGCCCTGGCAAAAGTCAGAACAACCAGAAATTGTCCTGATTGATCAGCGCGATCGCTTTTTATTTTCGCCCCTACTTTATGAGCTGATTACCGGAGAACTGGAAGCCTGGGAAATTGCCCCCTCATTTGAGCAACTCCTTCAGGGCACAGAGGTACGCTTCAAGCAGGGCACTGTGAGTCAGATCGATTTGGAAACTCACCAGGTACATCTTCATGACTCCCCAACGGTTGCCTATGATTATCTGGTATTGGCCATGGGGGGCGAGACTCCCCTGGGAATCGTCCCTGGGGCCATAGACCATGCCCTACCCTTCCGCACGATTGAAGATGCTTACCGCCTAGAGGAGCGGTTGCGGATTCTGGAGGCTTCGGAGCAGGATAAGATTCGGGTTGCGGTGGTTGGAGCAGGTTACAGCGGAGTAGAATTAGCCTGTAAGCTGGCTGATCGGCTCCAGGGTCGGGGGCGAATTCGGATGATTGAACGGGCGGAAACAATTTTGCGGGGCTCTCCAGAGTTTAACCGGGAGGCTGCCCAGAAAGCCTTGCAGGAACGCCAGATCTGGTTGGATCTCGAAACTACCGTTAAGTCCGTAGAGGCGAATCAAGTTACCCTAGAATATCGCGATCAACTGGATCCGATTCCTGTGGATATTTTGTTGTGGACGGTGGGGACTCGGGTGGCCCCGGTGATTGATGCTCTGGCTCTACCCAAAAGCGATCGCGGCCAAATTCTCATCCATCCTACCCTACAGGTGATTGACCATCCTCAGCTCTTTGCCCTGGGAGATCTGGCCAGTTGTCAGGACGTTCAGGGCCAGCAGATTCCGGGAACTGCTCAAGCAGCCTTGCAGCAAGCCGATTATCTGGGTTGGAATATCTGGGCTTCCATCACTAATCGTCCTTTGTTGCCCTTCCGATATCAGGGCTTAGGGGAAATGATGACCCTGGGAATCGATAATGCCACCCTAACGGGCCTGGGGTTAAAACTAGACGGTCAAGCCGCCCATCTGGCCCGTCGTCTGATTTATCTCTATCGCTTACCCACCCTTGACCATCAAATTAAAGTCGCCTTCAACTGGATCACCCGTCCTTTGCAGGACTTAATCACCCCCTAGGCTCTTGGAGTCAATGAAGCAAATAAAGCTGTATAGCTTCTTCGATGAGTTTTGAGCGGGGGGTGGAGGGGTCATGGCCCCTCCTTGGGGCAAAGTCAGCCCTATCTAAATTTTTCAGGATTGATTTGGGACTGCTATGGATGCAATCAAACCGGTAAAATCAGACAGATTAAAATGTCGAGGGACATAAAATTTGATACGGTGATTCTCAGTGTTCTTTCATCACCATGACAACATAAGATGGCAACCATCTGGGAACTGGATTTTTATAGCCGACCTTTGCTGGATGAGGCGGAGAAAAAAGTTTGGGAAGTATTGATCTGTGAAACTCCCCTGAATGTTGGGGAGCGCGCTGAAGAATTGTTCCGTTATGCTCAGTTTTGCCCCAATACCGAGGTCAATTCTATCTGGTTGCAGAATGCAATTGAGGCGGCGATTGGTCAGGCGGGGAACTCACCGAATCGAATTCGGTTTTTTCGTCGTCCAATGGCCAATATGATCATCCGAGCTTGCAAAGACCTGTCCATTCCTGCAACTCCCAGCCGTCGTACCTATGCCCTATTCCTCTGGTTGCAAGAGCGATTGGAGACGTTTTATCCCACCTTGCCCAACTATCAACCGGGCACCAGTCCCTCGGTGCAATTACCGCCTTCCCAACCTCAACGAATGCCCGATGCGCTCCAGGGGGATCAATGGGCCTTTGTCAGTCTCGAAGCCAGTGCCTTTGCGGAGATGCCAGACTGGGAGATCGGGTTTGGAGAAGCCTTTGGGCTGTCAATGCTGAACCTGAGCCCAGAGTCACAGATTCCGGGGGTGATTGTGTTTTCGAGCCAACGAGCTACCCCCCTGGCGGCATGGATGTCAGGGCTAGAATTGGCCTATTTGAGAATTGATCAAAGCTCCCGACCCAATTTGGTTCTGGAAACTGGGGAAGGGGAAAGTTGGATTTTGGCAAGCCTCAAGGATGAGGCCCTTCAGGCTGAAGCAAAAGGATTTGAAGCGACAAAACGTCAGGCGAAAAATGTTCATTTTCTGGCGGTGCAATCGAGTCCTGAGGCAGAATCTTTTGCTGGATTCTGGTTATTGCAGGAGCTTCAATTGAGTTAAGTAAATTAAGTGAATTAAGATTGAATTTAAAGGATGGTTATCCAAACCTATGAGGCTCAATATCGGGATCAAATTATTCGCTTGATCTTACAGATTCAGTGCGATGAGTTTCAAGTTTCTATAACCTTAGATGATCAGCCCGATCTGCTAAAAATTCCCCAGGTTTATCAGCGAGGGACAGGAAACTTCTGGATCGCCCTGGATAGAAATCAAGTGATTGGCACAATTGGGTTAATCGATATCGGTCAAACTCACGCGGCTTTGCGTAAGATGTTTGTTCACTCCCAGTATCGTGGGAAAATGGCTGGAATTGGGCAAGCCTTACTGGATACTTTGTTGCAATGGTCGGTTGAGCAACATATCTCAGAAATTTATCTGGGGACAATTGAAGTCTTTGAAGCTGCTCAGCGGTTTTATCAAAAGAATGGTTTTGTTGAAATCCAGAACTATGAATTACCCGAACATTTTCCAGTCATGGCAGGGGACAATAAATTCTATAAGTATTATTCTATAAATGTTCTATAAAGGTTCTGCAAATACTCCATAAGTATTCCACAAACATCTAGCCATAGCAATCAGAAATGCTGACACCAAATTCTCTTTGAGATTGCTACATAGGAACCTGCAACGCAACCCGTTGCGGTGTGCTTTGGGTTTTATGTCACGCCAATTTTAAGAGTCGATATAAATAAGATTCATGTCTGATCCATCCTGATAGCTCAAACCAGATTGCTATTCAAACACCCCCTGCCGTCACTCCAACATTTTGCAATATGGTCAAAGGGGTGAGATTTCTCAGGGTTTGTAGTTGCTCATGACTTCGGACAAATAGGGTTCCAGCAAATCCCAACGCATTCACCGGGATATTTTCAAACTGTTCCTGGGTACGGAGAATAATCATCATCCATTCCCGAGTCGCCAGCAAATTGTAGGGGGCTGACTGTTGCCCGCTCATGCCCTGTTCTCCTTTAATTCCCAGGGTTTGCAGCAAAATCTGATAGTATTCCAGGGTAGCGGCAGCGGCATCAACCGTAACGGTTGCCCAAGCGGGATCAAGCCGAACAATCCTATGGAGAAAGGGAAATTGAGGGACTGTAGCGGTGATTCCCTGATACTGAACAGCGGCGATCTCCGATTCGATAGGCAGCTTAACTCCTGTGTCCACCAGGGGAAATGGCACCAGTTGCAGATGTTTATGGGGTTGACTGGCTCCAGCCTGGGGGCCTCCATTATAAAATACTAGCCCGTCCACTTCCGCCAAACACAACCACATGGCCTCAAAGTCTGGCAGGGTCAGTAAATTTTCCTGGGCCTCAAACTCACGGGTCACCATCAATAGATGATGATCAACCACGTTGAATTTATTTAATAAACAAACATGGGTTGGAGATAGATCGGCGACAAATAAATTCTGATCGTAGGGGAGAAAGGGGTTAGACTCCTTTGTGGCTTTTTCCTTAACCACTTTTTCAAGTTGCGCTGGGAGGCTGCAGCTTCTTTGCGGACTAGATTTTGAGATACTCTCACCAGGAACCGCATTCCAGCTTGATCAACCCATTCAAATTCAGTTGGAATAGGTTGAAGCGCTCCGCACTGAAGAGCATTCCGGGTTTGTTTTTCGATTTTTTCCCACAAATTACCGCGCTTTTCCATAAGCCCATCCCCCTTAGCAAGAAAGTGCTGAAGATTCTTGCTTCATTATGCTAACTCACAGATGATCTGTCACCTTTAAACAGTCCCCCAGCGAGTATCCAGGGATTCTTTTGATATCTGCCTGTGTCTGTCTGGAATGGCTTTGGTTAATCAAGGGTGCAAGATAAAATTCCGCCCTGGGAAAATTCTTGATCCCAAATTCTTGACCTGGAATTGTGCTTGACCTGGAATTGTGATTTTATCGCCAGACCCCGTGTTTAGATGGCTTGGCGGGATGCTAATTTTTCTAGGGATGCCTGGGTTTGCTGCAATAATTGTTCGCGGCTGTCCTTGACTTGAGTCAGAGAAGGAACCAGATTACGGGCCTGTAGAGTCATGTGAAGTTGCAGATCTGCAACATACTCACTAACCCGATGGGACAATAGGGGAGTTGAATACTGGTTCATACTTTTGAAAGGATTTTATAAGGAATAGTTCTGGGACTCGATCAGCAAAGGGCAATTTAAAATCACCTTTAGCAAGGTATCATGCTGATTTCATCCCCCTCGGCTCTCGTAATGAACTGTAACCCTGTTGGCAACTCTCTTCACACTCTGTTACAGTCCTGGTCGAACCTGGGGATGAAACTGCCCCCAAACCTTCACATTTGGGGGCCTTGAAATTCTAATCATTCCCAAACCCCTGTATAGATTTCCCCCGATTGATTTAAGGATTTAGGATCGCTACACCGTCATCCTGTTGGACTGAGCTACTTCTTGCCAATAGCTTTAATTCATCCTTCCAAAGGCTGTTAATAGAACCACCAGTTCTGGGTAAGCTGACGGCATCTAGAGATCGGGAGATCTCTAGATCAAGCCGGATCGCAAACCAACGATCACTGATTCACTCACAAATTAAGATTGCTAGAGAGGCGTGCAGGCTAGATAATAAGGCTGAGAGTTTGATTTAGCTAGCTTGTTCATTTATGGATTGCGGAAGCGGTTCAAGAGGACTCTTCTCAACAATCCGGAATTTCTGCTGATTTATCTAAGTATCTAGACCAAAACCTAACTTGATTGACTGAGGGAGCGTTCTTAACTATGGCAGTGATTATTGGAACATCAAATGCAGATTTTATTGAGGGGACGTTAGAAGCGGATCAAATTCAAGGCTTGGGCTAGACGATACTTTGCTTGGATTTAGAGGCAGTGATTCATTACAGGGCAATGGTGAGAATGACTCTTTGATTGGGGGTAGAGGGGGAGATTTACTCCAGGGGGGCACAGGCAACGACTCCCTATTTGGAGAGTTTGGCAATGACTCTTTAGAAGGGGATCTCGGCGATGATTTCCTGTTTGGCAATGAAGCTGAAGATCTGATCACCGATAGTGACGGCAATGATACCCTCTACGGCGGCCAGGGGAACGATACGCTCCTGAACGGAGAGGGAAATGACGAGCTATTTGGCGATCGCGATAATGATATTCTCTATACGGGGTTAGGGCTCAATACCCTTGCTGGGGGATCGGGATCAGATTTGTTTGTCCTGGGCCGGGGGTTCAATGGGGGCCAAACCGATGTGATTACGGATTTTCGGCCTGGGTTTGATTTGATTGGCGTAGAGGGGGATCTGAGTTTTGAGGCGTTGGAGTTTCTTCAGGTGGGGAATGATACCCTGATCCGAGAGCGGGACACCGGCGAAGAATTGGCGATTTTACAGGACACCAACAGCGTCATCATTGGTCGCAGCAACTTTACCCGCTCCATTGCAACCATTTCCTCCGTGATAGAATTCCTGGACACTGCCGGAGCGGTTCAAGAAGATGCCACAGATCCCCTGGACGTGGGTATCCAGCGAACCGGCTCTCCTCTGGGCACCGTTGGGGCGACAATTTTCTTTACAGATGGTTCAGCGACTGGTTCAGCGACTGGAGGCAGCGATTTTCCCAACACTCCGATTGAGGTGATCTTTGAGCCCTTTCAAACCTTTCAGCGGGTTCAGATCCCAGTTTTTGACGATGCCACGGTGGAGGGTAATGAATCCTTCAGTTTAAGCTTCGGGGAACCGACCGGCGGCGCGACTATTGGTGAGCAAGACACTTTCCTGGTGACGATTGAAGATGACGATACCCCCACAACCCCAGTACAGCCTCCTGATCCGGGGCTACCACCGATTGTGATTCCCCCGACTGTAGAACCGGATCCAACTATTCTGGCTGTCTCAGTGGCTCCAGAAAGAGTGACTGAGGGGGGTACAGAGAGCTTGGTCTATACCTTGACTCGGGTGGGAGGGCCAGAGAATACCACCTTCCTGGTAGCCTTTTCCCTGGGGGGAACGGCCCTATCTGGAACCGATTACACCCTGGTAGATGCCGATCTAGTTGCTCCCAATCTAGGAACAATTTCCTTCCCGAGTGATGCGTCCAGTGTGGAATTTAGGGTTGCTCCGATCGACAACTCTGAGTTTGAAGCCAATCGCACCGTTGAATTGAGCTTGAATAATGGCTTCCTTTACAGCGCCGATCCCTTCAATAATTTGGCGGTTGGCACTATTGTGGATGACGATCCCCCACCTGATCCCCCGGCCTATGAATTTACTCAGATGGAATATCGGGAGATCGAAGGGAATGATCCAGTCAATCCCAGTCAGGCCATCATTACAGTTCGACGTTCAGCGGAGGGAGGCCAGTTTCAAACCCGGGTGGATGTGGTCTTGACAGAAGGGACAGCAGAGGCGGATATCGATTATGTTCCCCGGGGGGACTCCTCCCGGTCGAGCCACTCTGAATTTTGCCCCCGGTGACTTGGAAGAATCCTTCACCATTGAGATCATTCCCAATTCCATTGCTCAGGATTCTCGAGAACTCGGTCTCAGTTTCGACAATTTTCAGATTATTGTCGGGGATACCCCTCGGGTTGGAGGCCAGGCAGGTCGGATTCCAGAGGCCACATTAATTATCATTGATGACGATGCCCCACCGATTTATGCGTTTGACCTGGCGGAATATCAGGTGACGGAGGGCATAGATGACTTCGCCTCGATCACGGTAGAACGGTCTGGGAATATTGACTTTGCTTCTCAAGTTACGGTCAATCCCGTGGCGATTCCCGCTGGGGAAATTCTGGCTCCAGCCCAGCCTGCTACCCCTGGAAATGATCTGACAGCTCCGGGAGTGGACTTTGACTCTACTCCAGTTCAGCTTGATTTTGCACCAGGGGAATCCCTTAAAACCTTTGATGTTGCCATCGTAGATGATGACATTGTGGAACCGGACGAATTGTTTGGATTGGAGTTCAGCGACTTTGTCCTGATTGATAACAGTGGCATTGAAGTTCCAGGATTGGGAGCCACGGGAGATCCTGCAACCGCTAGGGTCAGAATTCTTGATAACGATATTCCGACGGTTTCCCTAACAGCATCCGTAGCTAATACAGTTGAGCCTAACTTTATTCTCGATGCCAATGGCAACAAACAACCCCTTCCCCCCAGCGATCCCAACTTTGACCCGGATGATCCCCTGACTCAATTTGTTCGAACCGCACCGATTGATGGAGTATTCCAGCTCAGTCGCCGGGAATCCGACCCCGAGGGGCTAATCCTTTAACGGTGAATCTGGATATAGAATTTGGCGGAGTTGCCTCGGATCTGACCGTTGCCTCGGATCGGATCTCCTCCGATGACTTTGACCTGAGACTGGCTAATCCCAACAGCGGCACCCTCCAGCTCAACCCTGACAATACAATTACGGTCAATATCAACCGGGGATTTGCTGACGTGAGTTTGATTGTTGATGTCCGGGATGATTTTCAAGCGGAGGCCGATGAGTCCTTCACTTTGAATTTGCTGCCCGATGCCCCTGATCCGGGTGCAGCAGTTCGCTATCAGGTGGGAGACGTAGACACTGGAACCGTAACGATTTTGGCCAATGACACGGATGTCATTACCCCAGAGGATCAAGATGCCACAGGCGCAGCAGTGGAGGGATCTTTGCGTCAAGCCCTGATTAATGCTGAGGAGTTTACCGGAATCAATCGAGTGGACTTCATTGACTTGGTGGCGGATAGTGCCGTGAATCTTGATGCCGCCTTGCCCAGCATTACGGAATCTCTAGTGATCAATGGGGCTGGAGTCGAGAATTTGACCATCGGGCGATCGCCGGATCTGCCGGATGACAGCAATTTCTTCCGGATTTTTACAATTGATGGGGGTCAGGTTTCAATTAATAATGTCACCCTGGCTAATGGAATTGCCCCTGGAACTGACTTTAATAATGTAGGTGATGTTTCAGGGAGTCGCGGTGGCGGGATTAACATCACCTCCACTTCAGCTCAGGTCAACCTGGATCAGGTTCAGCTTCAGGACAATCAGGCCAACAACGGGGGGCGATCGCCAGTTCTGGTAACTTAACCCTCAGCAATAGCGCTCTAGTGGAGAATCAGGCGGTCAACGGCGGTGGGATTACCATCGTCGATGGGACAGTCAGAATCCTCAATAGCACCATTGCTGAAAACACAGCCCTACGATTAGGGGGGGGAGTGTTCCAATCCTTTGGCAATCTCACCCTGACCAATGCCACTGTCGCTCGCAACAGTGTGGTTGATAACTTAGGTCAACCGGTGGGGCAAGGGGGTGGGATTGTTGTCAATACCGTCACTGGAGCCGTCAACCTGAAAAATACGATCATTGCTGACAATATGGCTCTGGCTGATCTCAATGTTGCCCAGACCGCAACGGCACCGATCAATAGTGGAGGCAATAATTTGATTAATATCATCAGTCCAGGGACATCCTTTAGTCCCGCAACGGGAGTGGGGGATCTCTTTGGCACATCGGCGGCTCCGGTAGATGCGCTCCTCGCTCCTGGATTTGATCCCAATGGATCGACTGCGGTGATTGGTTTACTCGATGGCAGTCCCGCCATTGACGCTGGGAATGGGACTTTCACTGCCCCATACACAAATCCCGGTGGGTTTGATCAACGAGGGTCGGGTTTCCTGAGATTTCAGGATATTCCTGGGATTGGGACTGACCTGATGCCCGGTGAAGTTTTAGGGGGTGCCAATGTGATTGATATTGGGGCGTTTGAGGTTCAGGTTTGAGGAAGGGGGCTTAGTCGTGGAGACCGCCAAGATCCCTTTGACCGTCAACTTAGCCTGAGTCAGGGTTTGAAGGGCTGCCTGCACCGTTGCTCCTGTGGTGAAAATATCATCCACCAGCAGAATCGAAGCTTTTGGCGGGGAATGGCGAAAGTCCTGACCCAATTGAAAGGCTTGCTTGAGATTGGCCTGGCGCTGTTGGGCAGAGAGCTGAAACTGGGCCTCAGTTTCTCGCACCCGCTCCAGCCCGGCAGCCTTTAACGGGAAACCTGTCCCCCGGCAAAAATGGCGGGCAATCAGCTCAGCCTGATTAAAACCTCGCTGCTTTTGCTTCTGGGCAAACATGGGGATGGGAACCACGACCAACGTTTCGGTATCATTTTCTAGGGCTAGTTTTGGGAAATTCAGACTGGCTTCTAACCAGCCATCCGCCAGTTGCTCCCCTAAAATCTGGGCAATTTCCGGATGATTTTGGTACTTCATCACGGCGATCGCCCGTTTTAGAGCGGCTTGATGGCGACCCCAGACCAATACCGGGACTTGATCGGCTAGAGAATAACAACTGAGGGATTTGCACTGTAAAAGCTGCCGTTCACAATAGAGACAGAGCTCCCGATCCGCAGGGCGATCGCACAGAGGACAGTTGGGCCTGAGGAAGAAGCTCAGAACTGTTTTGGCAAAGTTACGCAGCATAGATTAAAGTTGGGAGAAATCTCAGCGGGTATTGTTAGTGGGCATTGTTAGCAGGTATTGTTGATCCTGGGAGATGAGGGATGCAGCGGCCCGAGGCTAGAGGATCAGGGGTTCAATAATGCTGATTTGATTAAATTCTTCAAGGGATAGATCAGCAACGATGGCCAGGGTTTCCCCCGTCGAACGCAGGATAATCGAGACATCATTCCTGGAGCCACCGGCAATCGATCCGGTGGACTCGACAAAGTCCAGGTCCAGATCTGCCGCCGTCATCCCGCCTTGCAAGAGAAGACTATCAGTACCCCGACCATAATCTGTGATCAGATCCGTCCCAAACCCTGAACCGATGACAAATTGGTCATTCCCGCTTCCTCCTGTGTAGGTATCGTTTCCGGCATCTCCAAACAGCAAATCATTGTCATTATTGCCAAATAGGCTGTCATTTCCCTGACCACCATATAGACTGTCCGCGCCATTTCCCCCGTCTAAAATATCCTGGCCACTATTCCCAAACAGGGTGTCTGCGCCATTAGCTCCATTCACCACATCATTGCCCAAATCTCCAAAGACAACATCAGCCCCATCCCCGGCCATAATATCGTCTTCTCCCTTCCCGGCAAAAATCCAATCATTATCGCCACCTCCCGAAAACAGAAAATCTCCCCGTAAAACATCGCTCCCGGGGCCACCCAAAAGCGTATCACTTCCGGCCTCCCCCTGCAGGGTATCTCCACCATCTAGACCAAAAATAGAGTCTGCCCCTTCAGTTCCCAGAAGGCTATCAGATCCACTTGTTCCAAACAACGCTGTCATGATTAACTTTTTTCCTTTACTAGATTTCACAGGATCAAACCAGATCAATATATCTTAAGTTCCAGATATCAAGCAAGCGGAATTAAGCTTGATGGATAGCTTGGATCAAGCCATCCGCGTGCGATCCGGCATTGGTATTGATGAAAATCCCCCCAGGATTGGTAGGGTGAGAATGGCCTCAAGGTTATTTTTAGTCTCTTTGCTGAATGTTGATTTTATAGCAATCCTTAATAATTAGTTGTGAGAAATAGTTGTGAGAAAAACCAGGGAGGAGTTTGGGGACTTTGTCCTCAAGAAGAGGGCAGCGCCTCCTTCTAACAAATTACCGGTGATTGTTATAGATCTTGATTCTAAAGAGTAGCAGCTCGGTATTGTAATATTTATGAGTTAGTCCCAAGGGCATCATGCCCAGCCGTTGCGTCACCTGAATGGAACGATAATTTTCCGGCTTGACTACCGCATAGATTTCAGGCAAATTTAACTGGTTAAATCCATAGTGGATCAGGGCTTGAGCGGCTTCAGTGGCATAGCCCTTGCCCCAGGCCGACCGCCGAAAATGCCATCCGATCTCATAGTCGGCGGTCAACTGGCCTTGATGATCAGGAAGCTGCACCAGCAGGATTGCTCCTGCTAGTCTGCCATCGGCCTGGGTCACAACAGCCCAGGAACCAGTGCCATTGTTCAGTAATTGGGTCTGATCTAGTCTTTTTTGCAGGCGATCGCCTACCGCCTTGACTGTCAGATCCGCCGGGCGGATAAAGTGCATCACCTCAGGATCCCCATAGATTGCGAAGGCTGCAGCGGCATCTTCCTGAGGAATCCAGGGTCGAATTTGTAATCGCTCGGTTTCGAAGGAAGGATTCACCGACGGCGGGAAAGAATGATGATCGCCCATGTTAAAATAATTGAAAATTCTGAAAGCTATTGTAGAGAGGTTATCAAGTTAATGGAAGCTGTAATGTTGTTGGCCAAGCTGCCTGAAGCTTACGCGATTTTTAGTCCTGTTGTTGATATTCTGCCTGTGATTCCAGTTTTCTTCCTACTTTTGGCCTTTGTGTGGCAGGCTTCAGTTGGATTCAGATAAGCATTGAGCAGACTTGGGGAACAGGGTTAAATTGTTAACTTAATCCCGATCCCCTTTGAGAGGTTTATCCTACTTCAACTCATCCTACTTTAACTCTGATGTTTGATTGATTGCTTTAATGATCGCCGGGGTTCCTGAGTATTTCTCTTCAACTTATGACCCTGAAAGATATAATCGTAGACTTTGGCAGCGGGATGTCACACCTGCAATTCAGTAAAAGATGTTATTTTTACAAGCCTTAAGTTAGAAACTAGAGAAATTTTTTGCCAAGCAACTCAAGAATGACAGAGACTAACCCTGTTTGCTCAAAAAGTTGAACTGCAAAGTACAACCATCACACAGCTATCACAAATGATTCGCGGAATAGGGTGAAGGAGTCAACGCTCTTCTTCCTGGGACGAACCCCAGCCCTCCTCTCGCTGTTTTGATGATTGATTTAGGACTGCTCAGTAGCTTGATGCAATTAATTCGAAGATTGATGGGGGGTGAAGGAGGCAGTGCCCCAGACCCCTTTCCATTTAATAATTAATTAAAATCATCCACTTCTACCAATCTAAATCAATCTCCAGAAATCAATCTTAAGTAGAAATCTCAAATAGCAATCTTGCACTCAGCTCTCTTAATCAACTCTCTCAACCAAACTATGACCTCAACCGCCCTTGACTCTCCCTCAGCCCTGGCTTTTCTCGGTTCCGAGATCGTCACTGACTTTGAAACCGCTCGGGTGGCAATTTTGCCAATTCCCTATGAAGCTACCACCACCTATCGCCAGGGATGTCAGCATGGCCCAGAATCTATCCTGGAAGCCTCTCAACAACTAGAATGCTATGACGATGAACTGGATCGTGAGGTCGGGGCGGAGGTGGGGATTTATACCCATTGCCCCATCGCCGATACCCGATTGGGGGGAGTGCCTGCCGAAACTATGCTGGAAATCACCCAGCAAACGGTGATTGATCTAGTGCAAGCGGATAAGTTTGTGATCGCCCTAGGGGGAGAACACAGCATTACGGCAGGGGTTGTCGCGGCCTATCAGCGGCTCTTTGACAAACCGTTTACGGTGGTGCAAATTGATGCCCACGGTGACCTGCGCCATAAATATGAAGGCTCCATCCATAACCATGCCTGTGTGATGCGGCGAATAGTGGAGATGGGATTACCCACAGTTCAGATTGGGATTCGTAGCCTCTGCAAGGAAGAGGCGACCCTGATCAAAGAGGAAAAACTCTCGGTGATCTGGGCCAGAGATATCGCCACCGATCCTCACTGGATGGGGGAGGCGATCGCCAACATCTCAACCAACGACGTGTTTCTCACCATTGATCTTGATGGCCTTGATCCCAGTCTGATGCCTGGAGTTGGGACTCCTGAGCCGGGGGGATTAAACTGGTATAGTTTGCTAGAATTTCTCCAACAGCTCTTCACAACCCATCGGGTAATTGGCTGCGATGTGATGGAGTTGGCTCCGGTGCAGGATTCGGTTGTGTCAGAGTTTACCACCGCCAAATTAGTTTACAAACTAATCGGCTATCAAGCCCTGGCCCAGGAATGGTTTAAGGAATAGTTCAAATCAGAACTAAGCCAGGAGTCAAGTTAGAACTCAAGCCAGGACTTAAGCCAGAAAGTGTACCAGTTGTTCTAGCTTCAACCAGGCTGCTCCGCTGGTCAAAATATCCTGGGCAATCTGCAAACCAGCTTGATGATGATTCAGGGGAACCTGACCACTGACTTGGAGGGCTAGACTGGTATTCAAGGCCACCACATTCTGCTGAGCCCGAGTGCTTTTGCCCTGCAACACGGCCCTGAGAATGGTCATGTTGTCTTCTAAGTCACCTCCTTTGAGGGCTGTCAAGGGAGCGGGCTCCAGGTTGAGTTCCTGAGGATGGAGTACAGTCTGTTGAACGATGCCATCGGACAAAATTGCCAGGTCAGTACTGTCTCCGAGTCCGGCTTCATCCAGTTTTTCCCGTCCATGGAGCACAATTGCCACCTCTGTTCCCAGACTCCCCAAGGCTTGGGCCAGGGTACTGAGAAATTTGGAGTCAAATACCCCAATCACTTGGCCCTGAGGATTCATAGGGTTGACTAGAGGCCCCAAAAGATTAAACACGGTTCGGACTTTCAGGGTTTTTCGCAGGGGAGCCACCGCTTTCAGGGCGGGATGCCAACCAGGAGCAAACAGAAAGGTAATTCCAGTCTCTTCAAGGGCCGCTGTAATTTTTTCCAGGGGGGCAGCGAGGTTTACCCCCAACCCTTCCAACACATCGGCTGAACCCACCTTACTAGAGGCCGAACGGTTGCCATGCTTGACCACGGGAACCCCTGCCGCCGCCGCCACAAACGCAACCGCCGTGGAGATATTGAAAGTCGATGCCCCATCTCCCCCCGTGCCACAGGTATCGATCAGACGATAGGGAGCGGTAATTTTTGCAGGGGTAAACCCCTTTGAGGTGGCTATGGATTGGGATTGAAGCACAGTTGCCATCCCGACCAATTCTTCAGGGGCCACCTGTTTGACCTGTAGAGCCGCCAGAATTGCCCCGGATAATACCGCAGGAATATCCTCCTGAAGCCATCCCTGCATCAACTGAGAGGCTTGCGGGATCGAGAGGGATTCACCGTCTAGAATTTGTTGTAGAAGTTGGGGCCAGATGATATCAGCAGAATCAGCCATTAGCAATAATTAACGGGTTTGAAATAACGATTCAGGGTCAGAACACAAGCAGAAATTATTCAAAGTCTAGCAATGATTGATCGCTCTTCCTCAAAAAGATAGCTACCGAGGGAGTGCCTGAGATAATTCCTGAATCTGGCAGTATTAATCAAACCTGCAAATTTTGCAGATTGAGTCTTTTAACCTCAGGATCCCAGGGTTAAATAGGGTGGAACAGCCGACTCGGCTGTTCCACAGGGGCAAGATGCCTGTTCCACCGTTTCTAAGGGGCCACAATCACAGGGGTGCCAATTTGCACCGTGTCAAACAATTTGAGTACATCCTGATTTAGCATTCGGATGCAGCCATGGGAAGCCGCTGTACCCACGGTTTCTTCGTTGGGAGTCCCATGAAATCCGATGAAGTTTGTCCCATCTGTCCAGAATCCAATCCAGCGATCGCCTAGGGGATTTTCTGGCCCTGGAGGAATAATTTCTCCCGTAAAAGGATGTTGCCAAGCGGGATTGCGGATCATTTGAATCACTTGATACTGGCCCGTTGGAGTTTCCCATCCTGCCCGACCAATGGCAATTGGATAGCTGCTCTCAAGCTGATGGTTTTGATAGAGATAAACCCGGCGATCGCTCAATCGAATCACCAGATAAGCCTGCTGTTCAAGCTCGGTGGAGGGGATTGGCTGAGGGGGAAGTAACTGGATGGCTCCCCCTACGGTGACGGGGGTGGGCATTGGCTCAATTGTAGGGTTGGGAGCGGGAACTGGAGCTGCCCAAGCCCTGAAATGCTGTTCTGGAGTTAATCCCGGCATCCAATCTAAAACCACTGCCAAGATTAGTCCAAACATCAATCCTAAAATCCAATTGCTTGGGGTTACCCGTCTGGTCAGGATCAACCCAAGCCAGATCAATTGCAATCTCAACCTCAGCCTTCGTCTTGCCATAATGAATGTCCATCAAACCCGTCCATCAAACCCGTCCATCAAACTAAGATCAAATCTGGTGGAGCAGGCATCTCGTCTGCTGGGAAACAGCCGAGACGGCTGTTCTACTCGATATTAATCTACAATCCCAAATATTCTAGAGCTCAAAGTCTCCCTGGACAATCTCCCTGGACGACCTCCCTGGACGACATCCTTTGAATAGTTCATCTTGAATAACGGCTTTCTATACAAGAAAACTAAAACACAAAGACCCATGGGGTTCATCATTCTCTCTTTACAGAAACCAGGGTGTTTTTCCGGGATTTTGGTTGAGTTAGCGGAACTGTATTAAAGAAACCCTCCGTTGTAAAATTTAAGACTCTGACATCAATCAACTGATACCCTGCAGAGGTTCTCTTGCTAGACTAGAGTAATCCACGGGGCGTCGTTGTACAGTAACCGACAAGCCTCCCCCATGAACTAGTATCGTTCACGTCGCTATTTCACTGCAAGGAGTGTCTGCGTCGTACAGGTTTGGTGCCTGCTTAGTTTAGCGGACGGAGCTGGTATTGCTTTAGGAGCTGTTTTGACCAATGCTAGCGAAAATTGAAACTCATGGGGTCGTTGATATGGATACCAAGCAGATCTTCCCGCTGATTGATGCGATTCTTCCGTTTGAAGTCTGCTTGCATTATCAAGTTCTGCCACTCTCTCTCAATCAAAAACATCTCTGTTTGGGCATGGTTGATTTAGAGGATCAATCTGCCCTGGACTATGTGAATAGAATCCTGAGTTACCAGGGCTATGCCATCGACTTCCAACCGATCTCCCCAGAGGATCAGCAAAATATCCTATCGGCTTATCTGTGCCACACCCAACAGACTCCAGCAGAGATAGAGACTATCGCCTCAGATCGGAGCCCATCTAAGCCAGCTAAGTCTCAAACAAAATCAAGGTCTAAGATTTCATCGGCTTCATCGGATTCATCAGAGTCAAGCCAGCAGGCCGAATCTCAGGAATCAAAATCCCATCTAGCTTCCACGGTTCCGGTTCTGAAGCTACACGCCAAACATTTAAGTAGTTCCTTGGATATTCTGGGTAGTCTATCGCCTGAAGATCTGATTCAGGAACTTCTGGCTCGGGTTTTGCTGGGAGGCATTGGGCGACTTTATTTTGAGCGGCAGGCTGCTCTAGGGCGAATTCTCTGGAGTCAAGATGGGGTTTTAAAATCCATTTTGGACAATATTGATCCCCCTCGATATCAATGGATTTTAAATGAACTCAAACGGTTTGCGGGGGTTGCCCTGGCTCCCGTTGAACAGCTCAAACAACTTGAGCTAGAGCGGACTTACCGGGGGCAGCATTTGCTCCTGCGGTTACGCCTGGTTCCTGGAGAGTATGGAGAAGAGGCTAACTTACAGGTACTCAGGGGAGCAGCCTTGAGATTCTATCAACAACAGCAACTCTCTGTATTGAGTCAGGATGCCCTGACTCTAGCGCAACAATTGCAGAAAAAACTGAGTGAAATTAATGATCGGGTGATCTTTGCTCCAGTCCTTTCGGAAAATCTGCCCCTATTGAATCAATTGCTGAAAATTTTAACGCAGCAAACCGAGTCTATTATTGAGCTGAATGGGCATTCGGATGGAGATTGATGCTGGCCAGCAAGATCGACGGAGCGACCAGAATACTAACCCGGAATACTAACTCCGATTATGTTGCTATTTTTGGCTACTATTCATAATCATGCCATCTTCAAGTTTGAGAATATGATCCGCCACATCCATAATTCGGGGATCATGGGTCACTATCAACACTGTTGCCCCCCCTTCTTTGGCAAGCTGTTTAAGTAAATCAATCACTGCTCGGCCACTGTGGGAATCTAAAGCCGCTGTGGGTTCATCCGCCATGATCAAAGGAGGGTGCCCGGCCAAGGCTCGGGCGATCGCCACTCGCTGTTTCTGCCCGCCAGAGAGATCCCGGGGCAGAAATTTGCTCTGATCGGTTAGACCTACTTGTTCGAGGAGATGCCTGGACTGTTCCTGGGCGGCTTTGCCATGAACCCCCTTGATTTTGAAGGCAACTTCTATATTTTCGCTGGCCGTCAAGGCGGGAAATAGATTAAATCCCTGGAATACAAATCCAATATTTTGCAATCGGAACTGGGCTAATCTCTGCCGCGACATTTTAGTAATCTCCTGTCCCAGTAGCGTTACCTGCCCAGCAGTAGGAGTTAGCAGGCCCGCTAAAATTGTCAGCAAGGTTGTTTTCCCTGAGCCACTCGGCCCCATGAGCAACTGCACATCACCCCGTTGAACCACAAGATCGATCCCTTTCAGTACCTTAGTGGTCTGAGTTCCTGATCGATAGGCCATTTCAACGGCAAGGGCTTGAATTGCCATGGAGTCATCATGAGTATTTTTTGAGCGATCCATTGTCTGGGGTTGAGAAGTAATTCGCTGAGCCCTGTCCATGTTTAAAACCTTTACCATAATCAAATCTAGCGTAACTGTGCTAGCTGGCTAGAGCATGGCTCTCTAGAATTCTCCCCAGGGAGAGTTCAACCGTGAAAAAATTAATGAGTAGTAAGATTTAGAGGATGTTTAAAAAGGGTATCAGGTAGCGCAGACGAACTGAACTTCCAACAAAAATACAGGGATTTCAAACTGGCCCCCGAATCCATCGGGTCACACATCTAACCTTCAAATCCCCTGACAAGGCCACCATAGACCAGAAATGTTGAATTCTGGCAAACTTAAACTTTCTCTGAAGGCTAGGGATGATGTTGGAAACTTGTTTTTGATTCTACAATCGACTTACCTTTATAAAAGCTTAATGAGGTATCGTCGAAATTTTACATAAACTTCTATATTTCCTGTTTTATGCAGTGCATAATTGAACCAATTACGAATGACTCATTTCTACGGTAGCAGAGTGTGAATACCATTTCCGGCTTTGCTATGCCAGTCAAGCAAATGGAAGTGTCTAAGTCCTCTGCTTAAAGGTCTGGCGACTAGTTATTTCAGGGCATCTGCATTATCGGCTGAATCAGTCATTTCTGAGTCTTGAGCTACCTGAAGGTGCGATTCAAAAGGCAGATGTAATTCTTATGGGTTTATAAAAATAGGCGGTGTTATGAAAATCAGTTTAAGTTGGAATGGCTCAAGCTTAGGGCCCGACCAGTCAATACCTGCTCCATTCAGGTCTCAGAATCCTAAAATTGTCCTTGGTCTGCCAGTCTACAATGGGGAAAATTACTTACGGAATGCCCTCGATTCAATTTTAAGCCAGACCCTGCAAAACTTTCAGATCATTATTAGCGATAATGCTTCAATCGATGCTACGGGGGCGATCGCCCGGGAATATGCGGATCGCGATCCCCGGATCCTCTACTACCGCCAACCTCGAAATATTGGAGCCTCTCGCAATTTCAATTTTGTATTTCAGCCTGGGGATGCCCCCTACTTTAAATGGGCTGCCCATGATGATGTGCTTGAACCTGATTATTTGCGCTCCTGTGTCGAGCTCCTGGATCAAGACCAGAACCTGGTTATGGCTCATTCTGCGTCCTTAAAAATCAACGCAAAAGGGGAGAAGATTGGCACCTATGATGCTGATCTAAAACTGAGCGATAATTCTGCCCGCGCTCGCTTCTGGCGGATCATTTGGGCAGACCACTTTACAGAAATTTTTGGGGTAATGCGTTCTGATGTTGTGGCCACCACCAAGTTATATGGCAGCTATATTGGTTCGGATCGAAATTTGCTGGCAGAACTATTACTCTGGGGAGATCTGGGCTACGTCAAGCAACATCTCTTCTGCCGCCGCAAACATTCTGCGTCCTACATGGATTCCCTCAAAAACAACCGAGATCGGCTGAAATGGTTTGATCCGGATGTTCAGATTCCCAATATGTTGGTAGGTTACGTCAAGCTCAATGAGTATTTGTCTTCGATTGCCAGGGCACCTCTATCTGCTGCTGAAAAACTCGACTGTCTCAATGTCTTGATTGAATGGTCTGCTCGCCGGGGGATTGAGTCTATTTCAGGGAATAAAGATCAGTATCGGCACAAACTCTATCAGGTTGAGGGTTTGAAGCAAACTTCCTATACTCCTCAATCATCCGGAAATTTTTTGTAGACAGAATCCTCTAAAACAGGACAATTTAACAGAATCGTCCAAATCACAGAGTGGAGCCTCACCGCCCCACTCTGTTTGGTTGCTGAAGGCCCGATTTTACAGAGACTTCAGTAAAAGTAAAACACAGCGTTTCCAACGCTGCTGGAGTACGAGAGGTGGCGGCGCACCGCGCCGCCACCTCTCAAATCTGTACCTCACGTGATTAGAAATCGCTATATAGCGTTCTCAAGATTTTTGTAGAACTAGTTCTTGATAAATATTCAGTATTCCTCTGGCTTTTTTCTCCCATAAAAACTCTTTTGCTCTCTCGATTGAGTGACTGGACATCTGCTGCCAAAGGTTAGGATTTTCAACCAAGAGCTCAATTTTAGTTTTCATTTCATGAATTAAATACTCAGCAGATTCTGGGGCAATCTTGAAACCGGTTTGATCAGTGACATACTCCCCAATTCCACCGTAATCAGTCACGATGCAGGGTAATCCAGAGGCCATTGCTTCTAATACGACTGCCCCACCAAACTCACGGATTGAAGGAAAACAGAATATATCGGCCTCGCGATAATAACGAACGATCTCTGGCTGAGAAACAAAGCCAGTAAGTTAATCATTGGGCTCAAGCCCAATGATTGAGCTAAATGCTGAAGATGCAATTGCTCAGGGCCACTTCCTATAATTGTTAATTTGACCCGATTTTTTACTGAATTTTTGAGCTGATGAACTGATTTGACGACAATATCTGCACATTTGTAAGGAACAAGCCTTCCAACAAACAACAGATTAATAGTTCTGTTATTTTCCTGGAAATCTTTTCTTTCTACGGGATTAATCCAATAGTTTTCGAGCCCATTTTCATAAAAAAGACCGATTTTATCTTGAGGAAGATTAAACATTTTTTGTAAAAGGGACATCGTATAGGTCGAGCCCGTTAGAATTCGACTGGCTTGCTTGTAAGTTCTAACATAGCCTGGAATCAAATTCCGACCTAGCACCCTAAGAAAATTTAGATAGTTCTTTTCTTGTCTAGCCTTATCCACAAAATTCTTGGGGAAGGGAATACCTCCATTGACGGGGCCAAGTAGAAAAGGAGTTGTTCGGCAGGCTTCAACAATTTTAAAGGGATACCTGGGCATCATTGGAGTAATCCCATGAACAATATCATACTGATTGTTCAAAACGTCTTGACGAAATCTCTGATAAACTTTTTGGCTAAATTCAGCATAGATCGGATATCCGAGTGCATGATATAGAGGCCAATTGACACCATTACTCGTGGTTTTGCCATCTTTTAAGGCTAGCTGCACAATTGTCTTATAGTATCTGATATTGAATTTACTTTCATGAATGAAAACAACATTTTTATGCTGCTTTCTTAAGCTAAATGCAGCTTGATTTCGACTGTGGGTGACCAGGGTGATATCTGCAACTTTATCAAGCTCTCTGTAAAATTGATATCCGACTAAGGGAACAGAAACTATATCAGGATTACACTGTTCTATGACAAGTAAAACTTTCAGTCTCTTGTCGCCAATAACTTCTGGCATTCTCAATCTCCTTAGCAAGTAGAAATAACTATATCTCCAAACAAATTACCCTGACTAAGTAGCTTGACGCAATTAATTAGAAGATTGATTCGGAGGTGAAGGGGGCAGTGCCCTTTCCTGGAGCTTCACCCCAGCCCCCCTTCCATTTAATAATTCATTACAAGCACTTACTAGAAAGGAGGATCTACGACAGATCCCATTGAGATAATATTGAGTTAAAAATCAGCTTACCCAAATACTAAGTTATTAAAGGATAAACGTCGATTTAATTGAATTTAACGATGCTGAAAGCCCGCTTTTTTGTAAAGATTTGGTAAGTTCAACCTATTACAGAAACTGAAGCGAATTTTTCCTGCTCTGATTGACTTAAGTATAGCTTTTCTGAAGGTTTTCTAGATATACTTTCCTCGCAATTGCTGCGGCAGCAATCTCTGCCGCAGCAATCTCTGCCGCACCTGTACTAACGCGACGGAAGAGGATGATTCGCAGCAGGAAATCCAACTGTAGTGATTACCTGCTGCTGGCGCTCAGCCTCAAGATATGGCAACTCCGTATAATCAATCCAGTGAATGCAATCCACG
Source organism: Oscillatoriales cyanobacterium RM2_1_1 (assembly GCA_012033335.1). Classification (GTDB taxonomy): domain Bacteria; phylum Cyanobacteriota; class Cyanobacteriia; order Cyanobacteriales; family Microcoleaceae; genus JBHJGO01. The sequence goes on along the minus strand of JAAURB010000056.1, from coordinate 1,898 downwards.
GGGCAGGTATCCATTGCTTCCTGGACAATTTCTGAGGAATCTCCATCCTGAGAGAATACCCGCGATCGCCCATGATCGGGCTCAATATAGAAAGTATTGCGGGCCACATGGGCGCAATGCTTACAGCCAATACAGGTCTGCTCATCGACATAGACAGCCTGCTGACGCAGCTCTCCCCCAAGTTCAGGCTCAAAGCCTGAGCATTCGGGTCGATCCCGCAGATGTCCCCCCAGCTCTGGCTCCAGACCTGAGGGTTCAAGCTCTGAATCAAATGCCATCCCAGACCGATCAACCATTACGACTCCAACGTTGAACAACCAAACGAATTGACCCATCCTGATTCTGCTGCTGTTCAGCGACTTGAAAGCCCTGTTTTGCAGTCTCATTTATCACGGTGTGGCAGGCATAGCGCTGAGTAATTTTGCTTAAAAATCGTTCAACTGGAACAGACTGCTGCCAGAACTGTAAATCAGCAACCAGTTCATATTCTTGGCCATTCCAGACAAAGCCAATGTCGTAGCCGTTACTTTGTTCGATGGCAACTTCAGCAGAGCAAGTTTGCCCTTGATATCCCCGAACTGCCTCAGAACCCGACTTCCAATCAATTCCAAGATCAGTCAAGGCAGCAGTTAGGGACGTTAGATTGCGGATTTGAGTTTTAATCTGGCTAAAGTGTGACATAGGGGCTACTTTCTAATTTTTACTAATTTTTACCGATTTTTTAAAGTTGAGCGTTCAAACTTGAGTGTTCAAAAAGGCAGTGTAAGCTGAGCGACTTATCCATTAGAACCTACCAACTCCTCAGACCCAAATGGGTTGATGCCGTTTCAGATTGGTGCTGAGTCTGGGTGAAGTATTCAGAAGTAGTTTCCTGATGGAGTACCACCCCCAACTCCGCTTCAATTGCCCTGGTTACCTCAGCACAGGAGGCACCAACAATGCCAGTGACTTTTTCCTGAACTCGGCCATCGGGGTAAATGACAAACTCTAAAGTTTCCATGAGATTAGCTTAATGCTAGAAAACGAACGGGAAATCTGAACTGCCAGGGCAGACAGAAATAGAACGTGAACCCGCTTCAACTAAACCCTGACCCTGAGAATTCGGATATGAACTGGGACGAATCAACACAGAACAGGTCAAAACTTTACAAAAGTTTTCTTCAGGTAAAGCAGTGGTTCAAATATAGATTAAGTTTCGCGTAGATTTTAGTTACAGTCAAGCTGACCGTGGGATAGAGTTTACAAATTTTCACAGGTCTATCTGGGGTCTGGAACCGTGAAAGTTCAGATTGATAGTCCCGGGGGTTACTCCCAAGGATTGTTTTGAATAGTGTCTCTAAAGTAAATGTGAGTTGGGGCTTCAACGGTTAAGGATCCGCTGTCTCAGCAGTTTTTTGGCAGGCAAGATGCCCGACTCCAGAGGAATTGCAATTGTTCTTGACCAACTGCTTTTCAGGTCGTAACGAGCAGGGTAGACTTTAAGGTTTAACGATTTAAGTTCTAAAGTTCACGGGCTCAATGCAAATTCTATGCAACTCCTCGACTGGCTGATTGTTTTGATTTACCTGGTGCTGACCATGGCGATGGGTCTCTATTTATCCCGCAGAGGCTCTCAAAATCTGGCGGAATTTTTTGTCTCAGGGCGATCGCTCCCCTGGTGGTTGGCGGGGATTAGTATGGCGGCCACCACCTTTTCCATTGATACACCCCTCTATATCACCGGGATTGTCGCCAATCGAGGAATTGCCGGGAACTGGGAATGGTGGACATTTGGGATTTCCCATATTTTTATGATCTATATCTTTGCGCGGATGTGGCGACGCTCAGAGGTGCTAACAGATGCGGAGCTGACTGAAATCCGCTACGGGGGCAAATGGCTGCTATTCTTCGAGGGGTTA
>JAAURB010000055.1 GCA_012033335.1 Oscillatoriales cyanobacterium RM2_1_1 | reverse complement strand
ACGACACGCCACACAAATGTGATTTTGTTTACCCCTCATCTTGCCGTTTTTACCGATATGGCTGGAACCACAGTCAGGACATTGCATCAGATTGAGCCTCAATTCATGGCACTATTATGCAACGCCGTCAAATTCACTTCTTGTATCGAATCCGCTTTTTCCATCACCCCAAAAATATTCGCCTCGTCTATCTATAGACTCAGCTAACGGTTCCAGATTATTCCGCGAACACAGCAGTTGAATGGCTTCAAGAATTGATGTCTTGCCGCTGTTATTTGTTCCAACTAGCAAATTGACCCTACCAAGCTGTTGAAGCTCGAAGGACTGAAAACAGCGGAATTTTTCTATCTTTAGTGATTTCAGCATAGGGGGTCGTCAGGGCTTCATAATGCTATGTTAACTCCTTTGTGCTAGCCCGATTCCAGCGGAACGGGCTAACACTGCGTTGGTGCGGATGGTACAAAGGTTATCTGTAGCTTTGCTGACCATTGTGTGAGAGTTTAGAAGCAGTTGTTTTTGGTAGACTTCTATGGCGGCGATCGCGGTTGAACAGCAGCAATATAAAACTTATATCCTCTCAGATGGCGAGTCTCAAGTGCAGATTGTGCCTGAACGCGGCGGCATCCTGACGGAATGGCAAATGGATGGGCAACCGATTTTTTATCTAGATCGAGAGCGGTTCACCGATCCGGCCCTGTCGGTTCGAGGGGGAATTCCGCTGTTATTTCCGATCTGTGGAAATCTAGTCGAGGACAGCTACACCCTGAATGGTCAGTCCTATTCCCTGAAGCAACATGGTTTTGCTCGCACGTCTTCCTGGACAGTTGCCCAGCAGCATACGGAGGCTGGAGCTAGCTTGACAGTGAGCTTGAAGAGCAATCCCGAAACCTTGGCCAGCTATCCATTTGAGTTTGAGCTGAACTACATCTATACGTTGCGGGGCAATACTTTGGAACTGCGGTTTCGTCATACTAACCTATCCTCGACAGCGATGCCCTTTGCCACGGGGATTCATCCTTACTTTTTTGTGTCGGATAAGGCTAAGTTGCAGGTTGAGCTGCCAACAACTCAGTTCAAAATCAAAGGGAATGAAACCCTACAGGAGTTTTCCGGAACTTTTGACTTTAGTCAGGAGGAAATTGATTATGCTTTCACCAATCTGACGGGTCAAACGGCTACTGTAATCGATCAAAGCCGGGGTCTAAAGCTAACCCTGACCTACGATAACCATTACTCAACCCTGGTTTTCTGGACAGTCAAAGGGAAAGATTTCTATTGCTTAGAACCCTGGACTGCCCCCCGTAATGCCTTGAATACTGGCGAAGCATTACTCACTGTTCAGCCCGATGATACGGTAGAAACGATGATTAGCATGATGATTGAGTTGGTTTAGCTATTGCTCAGGGGTAATGTTCAATCAATTTCAAATTCAGTTGAATAAACAATCAATGTTGCATTGAATAACCCCTCCCATTTCCTCGACCTGAGCCAGAAGTCACCAGGGTTGACGGAAAGGAGGGGTTTATTATTCCCCGGAGTTGAAGTCAAGGGGCTGTGAAACCTGAAGCCGTGCGCCACCATTGATATTTCAGGGCAGAACCGAGTCCGGTGACTCCGATAATTACCGCAGCACCCAGGCCGATGGGACTGGGAACCCAAAAAATAGTTTCTATCCGGTTTACGTCTCCGGGTTGTAATGCCCAAGTCAATCGTTTGCCATTTTGTTTTGCCGTTACCACCAGGGATGCCTCAGCTCCAGCCCCATCCGGTTGTAGGATATGAGCCCCCCAGGGAGTCAGGAGAGCAAATTCCAGGTCGAGTAAATCACCAGAATCGATCAGGACATTTTCTGGGGTAGAGAGGACAGAGAGCGATCGCAAATCCAGCTCTAAATCCAGATGGTTGCGAATTGCAAAGATCCAATTATTTTGAGTCAGATTCAGGCGAGAGGAAAATTGGGGGAGCTCGATGTCTAGAGTCTCTGCGCCTTTGAGCTGCTCTGGATTGATCGGGTTAAAAAATTGGTTGAATTTTTTTCCAGGTCGGCTCCATTATTAAACGGAATCGTAATTTGCAGGGATTGGTTAGAAATCCGCTTTGTCTGGCCATCAACCCCCTTGACCTGGCGATTGAGACTGCGAATCCATTCATCAATGGCACTGGGACTGAGGCTAGAGAGCTTTTCTGTAAGCCTCACAGTTTGGACAATCTGACCATGGGTTTGATCTTGAAATTGCACACCAATACTCGACTGCACGCAGCCAGTGAGACAGAACGCAGCCACTAAAACAATCAGTATTTGTCGAATGCCCTTCATGTCCTCGATGCCTCCGATATTGGCTGAACTCTCTAATATTCTACGCAGAATTGTCCCAGCTTTATCCTGTGACTCATTTCTGGTGGGTGATGACGGTTACTGTAATCGCCTACGGCTCACTGGTGGTTGGCTTCCGTCAGAGCTTTGAGAAGATGTGAGAGGCTCTGATGGACAATATCCCTGGGATTTAGACCGAGCCATATTATCATTCAAGCGACACTTCCCGTAGTAAAGACCCGACCAATGACTTCCTCTATCGGAGGATCCGTAATAGTCAAATCCAGCACTTCTACCTCAGCGAGAATCTTGGACACTGTAGCTGTCAGGGTTTGGCGCTGCACCATCAGCCGTACAGATTTTCCTTCGATAGCTTCGATTTCTCCGTAATGGTTGAGATCTTGGCGCAATTGCAGCTCATCAGCAATCGGCTGAGCCAACTCGATCTGGACTTCTCGATAGGGGGAAAACCTTTCCAGGAGTCCTTCGAGGACACCATCATAGATCAGTTGACCCTGATGAATGACGATCACCCGCTTGCACAGGGCGGTAATATCTGCCATATAGTGACTGGTCAGTAACACAGTCGCTTGATAGCGGCGATTGTATTCGGCTAGAAATTCCCGAATATTCACTTGGGCATTGACATCTAACCCTAGGGTCGGTTCATCCAGGAACAACACCTGCGGATGATGCAGCAACGCCGCTAATAATTCAGCTTTCATCCGCTCTCCGAGAGACAGCTTACGGACTGGCTGCTTGAGCTTATCCGCCATCCCCAACATTTCAGTTAGTTCCGCCAACCGCCGCTGATATTCTTTTTCAGGAATGCCATAGACAGCGGCATTAATCTTCAAAGAGTCCAGGGTGGGTAGATCCCAGATCAACTGTTGCTTTTGACCCATCACCAGGGTGATTCTTCGCAAAAAATCAGGATGGCGCTCGAACGGAATATGACCCGCAACCCGCAGCACTCCCCCAGAGGGATAGATCAGCCCGGTCAACATTTTTAACGTTGTGGTCTTGCCAGCGCCATTCGGACCCCAAAACCCCACCACTTCCCCCGGTTCAATGGTGAAGCAAACATTCTGAACCGCCTTGACTTCCCGATAGGTGCGGCGGAAAAAATGCTGAATCGTTCCTTTTAGCCCTGGTTCTTTGACCGCAACCGGGTAAGACTTACTGAGGTTTTCAGAATAGATGACAGCCATACTGGGTCTGATGAGAATCCTCCAATGAACGATCCAGGTGGAATTTAATCCTTAAAGAATTAAATACTGCTAGTCCTGAACCCGAATATCAATAACCGTTGCATTAAAATTGTAGGCATCTCCCTCTAGCTCAATGGTGCTGCCATTTTTAATTTTGATATTTCCCAGAACTGGCCCTGTATCAGTCAATTGACCCTTGCCCACGATAGTGATTAGCACGTTATTACTGAAGGTAATATCGGCAGTGGGATCGGGTCGAGCGGCCACAGAGCCATCAGGCTGAGCCACCGGGATATTCCGGGGCAAAATGTCTACTGATTTAAGATCAACCTGGCCGTAGGGCTGATTGCGGATAATCAAATTAGTTTTTTCGCCCGCTTTGATCAGGTCAGTTGGATTGCGACCTTTGAAGCCTAGGGCGATCGCATCCACCTCAATTGGCTTCGTGGTAACTCCCACCTGGGCCACGGATCCAGAGGTTCCCGGATAGAAGAAAATTCCAACAAACACCAGCAGCATCACTAGGGCCGCCCCCACATCCAGGATGCTCAGCTTGCCAAATAGACGACCTTTAGAATCTAAAAATTTCATACAACTGGATTAAGACTCAGGGAAGCAATAGGGAACAATAGAAGTAGTTAAAGCCTTTAAAATCTTAGAGATATCGAAGACAGAAGTCAAAAGGGCCAATTGGAACTTGATTACAAATTCTGAATTACAAGCTCTGAATTACAAATCCTCGACCATACCGTCTAGATCACAACCTCTAAAATAACAACTTCTAACTTTAACTCATCTTACCCGCTCAGGTTCCCGATAATCCCCAGATCAATCCCATGTTTCCTCGCTTGAGTCCTCTACCGCTGCCATCCCATGTTTCTTCCTGCAATTGCTCATATTCTAAATCGTAGTCCCCTGATGGTGAGGCCGGAAACCCCGGTAGAGAATGTGATTGAGCAGATGAGTCAGACTGGAGCCAGTGCCGCTCTGGTGGTGGAGACCCCGGAGTCTCCAGAGATGGGACAAATCCTGGTGGGAATTTTTACCGAAGCCGATATTATTCAACTGAGCTCTATTGGCGATCGCTTGGGGGGATATCGGATCGCCCAGATTATGATCCGTTCCCTGGTGACGGTTCAGGAAGCCGAGCTCTCAGATCCGTTTGCAATAGCTGCCCTACTGGCCAAGCATCAGATTAGTCATCTTCCTGTTGTCAATGAATTTGGCGGGATCGTTGGTTTACTGACCGCTCTAAACTTACTGCGTCAGGCCCAGATCCAACCCCTATCCAGTCCAGAGAATTTAAATCCAGAGCCCTTGAATCCAGGTGCAGATTCAGGAAACCTGAACCCAGGGAATTTAAATCCCCAGAACCTAGCTTCAACTGATGCCCTGGTTTTACCGGCTGATTTGATCCAACTGCATCAACTCGCCCCCCTGCAAACCTCTCAGGTGATTCGGGCAGATCGAACGGCCTCTGGCCGGGAGTTGACGGAGCTATTGTCTCACCACAAGACAAACTGTATTGTGATCTGTCAATCTTCTGGTACTTCCCTGAAAACAGGCTCTCAATCTAGTTCCCAGGTTCCCTGTGGGATTGTCACCACCCATGACATTGTTCAACTCAAAGCCCTGGAGATTGACCTGGATCACATTCAAGCCGACTCTTTTTGTAATCATCCCCCAACTTTGATTCCGGCAAAAGCTTCAGTGCAGTCAGCTATAACACTGATGCAGAAGTTCCATGGTCAGATGCCCTTGATTGTTGTAGATCAAAAAGGCTCACCTCAGCAGATTGTCTCGCCTCGCAATATTGTTATGCAGGTAATGTTGCCCCAGTCCATGCAGGTGGCAATGTTAAGCTTGAAATCCAGATTTAAACCGATTCCAACCCATCCAACCCATCCAACCCATCCAACCCCGGCCAAGCCTCAGCCCCCTCCCATTTCAACTCATTCTGAAAAATCCTATGACCATGATCTAGCGAGTCTAGCCTTTGAAGTGAGCCAGAGTGGGGTCTGGAAACTCAATCTCAAGACCCAGGAAATCTTCTATTCGGCTCGCTGGAAAGATATTCTGGGATACCCGGATGGGGAGATCTCTAATCGCCTAGAGGAGTGGTTGAGTCGGGTTCATCCTGAGGATCTGCCCACCGTCAAATCAACCCTGAAGCAATATCTATCGCGAAACACAGATCTATACACCGTCGAATATCGTATCCGCTGCCGGGATGGGCGTTACAAATGGATTCTTGATCGAGGCAAGGTGTTTCGCCAATCAGCCCAGCAATCTATTTATATGGTGGGAGTGTCTACAGAGTTGTCCCAGAGCAGTCAGGCAATGATTTTGCAAGCGGAGGGTCAATTGATTTCCACCGAACACCAGGATCGGGCAGAGGCAATTCGTCAGCTTTATCAAGTGACCGTGGAGTCTAATGTCAGCTTTGAGGAGCGGATTGCTCAACTCCTGCGGATGGGGTGCGATCGCCTGGGGATGGAGATTGGGCTCTTGGGGCGAGTCTGGGTCGAGCATTATGAAGTGATTGCTGCCCATCTGTCCTCAGAATTTCCGTTCAAATTCACCCAGGGGGATACCCTGTCCCTGGATCAAACCTTCGAGCGGGAGGTGGTGCGGTCAACGGGAGTTTTGTATGTGGAATCCATCAAACATTCCCAGTGGCGCAACCATCCAGTTCATCGGACTCGTCATCTTGAATCCTACATCGGCACTCAAGTGATCGTGAATGGTCGGGTCTATGGAACCTTGAGCTTCATGAGCCGCAATCCCCATAGCGCATTCCGGCAAACTGACATTGAGATGTTGAAGTTGATGGCGAATTATATTGGCAGTGAAATTGCCCGAGAAAACTCCCAGCAAGCCCTCCAGCGCCAGAATCAATACCTGTTGCTGATGAAACAAATTACCCAACGGGTCAGGTCGAATTTAGAAACTCAAGAGGTATTTCAAACCACTGCCACCCAAATTGGTCGAATTTTTGGGGTGAACCGCTGTTCGATTTATACCTTTATTCCGGCTCCCTATCCCCATCTCACCTGTGTGGCTGAGTACCTGGAAATGGGCTACGAATCGACCTTAAATCTGGAAATCTCCGCCAGTTACAATCCCTACATTGAAAAGGTTTTAGCCGAGGATAAAGTCGTTGCATCTCCCGATGTGTTTGTAGATCCCCTGCTCGAATCTTCCACCCCAATGAATCGCCGGGCCGGAATCAAATCAATGCTGGCGGTGCGAACCTCCTACCAGGATGAGCCCAATGGGGTGATTATGTTGCATCAATGTGATCAGATGCGGCAATGGAGCCAGGAAGAAATTGAGTTTTTAGAAGATGTAGCCAGTCAAGTGGGGCTGACCATTTCCCAGGCCAAGTTGTTAGAAGCCGCCGTTACCAGCCGTCAACAACTGGCAGAAAAAAATAAAGCCCTGGAAGAAGCCCGATTAGCTGCCGAGGTAGCCAACCAGACCAAGAGTGAATTTCTCGCCAATATGAGCCATGAGATCCGCACTCCGATGAATGCTGTGATTGGGATGACGGGATTGTTGCTAGACATGGATCTCACCCCAGAACAGCAGGATTTTGTCGAGACGATTCGTACCAGTGGGGATTCCCTGCTGACCATTATCAATGACATTCTTGACTTTTCTAAGATTGAAGCGGGCAAGCTAGAGCTGGAGTATCATCCCTATCGATTGCGAAGTTGTATAGAAGAAGCCCTGGATCTGGTCTCGGCTCGGGCCTCAGAAAAAGGGCTAGAATTGGCCTATTATATCGAGGATTCTGTCCCGGAACGGGTGATGGGGGATGTGACTCGTCTGCGTCAGATCCTGGTCAATTTACTTAGTAATGCCCTGAAATTTACAGCCCGAGGAGAAGCAATTGTGGTTGTTCGGGCCCAGGTGATTGGGGAGAATTTAAAGGGAGATCTAAAAGCATTACCCTCAGCCGCGTTTGAAGCCCAATCCCACCTTGGGATTACAGGTTCCCCGGATTTATTGCAACAGTTTGACCATTTGTACGAGATTCAATTCTCAGTGCGAGACACCGGCATTGGTATTCCCCCAGAACGAATTAATCGACTATTTAAAGCCTTTTCTCAGGTGGATGCTTCCACCACCCGGCGTTATGGCGGTACAGGGCTGGGGCTGGCGATTAGTCAGAGCTTGAGCGAAATGATGGGGGGACAGATGTGGGTCACCAGTCAGGTGGCCACCGAGCAAAAGACAAAGGGGAATTCTGGCTTGATTTCCAGCATGGCAGGGAACCAGCCTGAGGGGTTTTTTGAACCTGAGAGTCAGAAAATTGGCTCAAATTTTTATTTCACCATCCAAGTGCCTGGTAGCTTCGAGGCCGATCCGGAGGAATTTCCAGAGAATCTTCTGCAGTCCAAGCAGGTGCTAGTGATTGAGGGCCACAAACTCAACCGCACCACTCTGGCAGGACAAATTCAGAATTGGGGAATGGAGCCAACGGTGACGGGAACGGGAATCGAAGGGCTAAAGATAATCAAAGATCGTCCGCAGTTGGATCTAGTGATTATTGGGACGAATTTGCCTGATATTAATGAGGTCAAGCTGGCCCAAAAAATTCGCTTCCTCGAAAGTGATCTGCGAAATCGCCAAAAGGCCAGACATCCGATTCAAATTCTGATGTTTAACTATGTCAGCAATACAAACCTGGTCAAACAGTTGGTCACCAGTGAAGTCAACTGTGCCGGATTTATTAATAAGCCCCTCAAGCAATCTCAGTTTTATAATGCGCTGATGCAAGCATTTTCCGGCCCTCGAATCCTCAACCAGACCAATTTAATGGCGGCCAGAAATTTTCCTGGACGTGCCCCTAGAAATGTCTCTGGAAATACTCATTCGATTAGCGATCCAGTCTCTCAACAGGCTGCAAACCTGCGAATTTTGCTCGCTGAAGATAATATCACCAACCAGAAAGTCGCCACCAAGTTACTGCAACGCCTAGGATACCGGGCTGATATTGCCAGTAATGGGTTGGAAGTGTTGGCGGCCTTGAAGCAACAACCCTATGATGTCATCTTGATGGATGTACAAATGCCTCACATGGATGGCCTAGAAGTGACACGACGGATCTGCCAGGAATTTGGTCTGGATCATCAAACCGGTTCCCGGAAACCTGGATCATTGCCATGACAGCCAATGCCATGCGGGGCGATCGCGAAATGTGTCTGGCAGCGGGGATGAACGACTATATGACCAAGCCCATCCGTCGAGATGAACTCGCCCGGGCTTTGCACCATTCTCATCTGGCTCGATTGGGGACATTCCATCAGTCTGACCAGTTAACCTCCCCGAGGGAGACCATCTCACCAGGCCATCCGGCAACATCCAACGCCATCAGCCCATCCCAGGAGCATGGTGAAATTGAGATCGGTGAAAATGGTCATTTAGACCCCGGAGATCTAAAATCTGAAGTAGAAATTATGGATCAAGACGATGTAGTGACTCAAGTTCCCGCCATTGATGCTCAAGTTTTACAAGGTTTACGGGAATACGACGACGAAGATGAACCCTTCGTCAATCTATTGATTGAGACCTATCTCCATGAAGCCCCCAACCATATTGCTACCCTCCAGAGTGCCGTCAAAACCCAGAATGCTAAGGCTTTGAAAGAAGCCGCCCACACCCTAAAATCCAGCAGTGCTCAACTGGGTGCGCTCCAGTTTTCAGAATTTTGTAAGGAGCTAGAATACATGGGGCAGTCAGGTTTAGAACCTCAAGATCAGGTTGCAGAGTGCTTTACCACCGGATCGGCGGCGGCACGTTTGGGGAAAGCGGAAGCGGAGTGGCAGCGCGTCTACCAGGAACTTCAGCAGGAGCTCCAATCCTAAAAACCTGAAAAATATTCCTGTAATGCCATGGCTCAAGGGATCCACACAGGAACCTCTGTAAAATCAGATGTCAATAGTTTAAGTCGGTGGTTGTCATGAGTTGTTCAATGGAAGGAGATCTAGGGCTTTCCCCAGGAAGAGGGCACTGCCCCCTTCAACCCCCTTTTCACAGATGATTTGCGATCGCTATATCATCCTAAAAAATACAAACCAAAAAATACAAACTAAAGAATACAAAGGGCATCTGGATTTTGAGGACAGACCTGACTTTCAACCGGGTTTTGAAATAGATAAACCTCGTTCAGGTTTGGCAAGGTTCTCAGAGGATTGACATTGGAGATATTATTGCCATTCAGATTGACTTCTTGCAAGTTCCTCATGGCAGCTAACGGTTCAACATTTGAAATCTGATTGAAACTCAAATTCAACTCGATCATTCTGTTCAAACCTGACAAAGGACTCAGATCGGAAATCTGGTTGCGGGCCAGGGAAAGTTCCGTTAAATTTGTCAGGGTAGCCAGGGAACCCAAACTAGAAATCTGATTTTGACCGAGGTTAAGATTTTTTAAACGAGTCAAAGAACCCAGGGGAGTTAGATCAGAAATCTGGTTATCGAATAAAAGGAGCTCTTCCAACTGAGTCAAAACGGCCAAGGGCTTCAGATCAGAAATTTGATTTGCAGCGATTTGCAGCGTCTTCAATTGCTCCAAACTAGCCAGGGGACTTAAGTCGGAAATCTGGTTTTTGTGCAGAGTTAATCGGCTGAGGTTTTTCAAACTACCAATCGGCTTGAGGTCAGAAATTCCGCTGGCGGTGAGATTGAGTCCGGATGCAATAGAAAGGACTCGATCCGCTTGCTGGCAGTTTGTCGTATTGGCTTTTTGTAACAACACATCAACGGTCTTTTGGGTTTCGGGGGGCAGTTGATTCCGGGCCCCACACCACTCGGCAAAACTTTGAAAAGAGGTGACAAAAGTTGGGCTGAATTGACTCGAACCAGGCTGAGCGTCCACCCCAAAGGTTGAACTCAAGACCAATCCAATTGAGATAACAACGGATCGAATTGCAGTTCTCTGACAATTTCTCAGACTAAAATCAAACCTTCTAATCAACCTGGTCAACATGACAACTCCTCTCACCTGATTCTGCATTTTATAGCTTAAATTCTTAGTTTAAGTTCTTGGTTTGAATGGGGGAACCAGACTTAAATAACATCAATTCTTTTAGATCGGGGTACGCTTGGAATAATCGGCTTCCCCGGAAGTAATGATACAGCAAGTTAAGAGCGTTGGATTTCCTTTTGTCAACCCAACCGACAAACTAGTTTATGACCTTCATTTATAACCGCCATAAATCTACAGTCAAACCTCTAGCCCTTCTCTAGCCCGCCGATTATACCATGATAGGCTGACTGAGTAGTCCGTCAGTAGGGACTCAACCCCGGCATTAGCATGTCACTTTCCCTTCTCCTGCAACTCTGCTTCAATCCCTTGCCCCGGAACCGGAAAAAACTTCAATCCAGGTTCCCATTCAAGGACTAACCTTTAAAAAACTTAAAACTCAGGATTGAAATCACCGACTAAGCTGACAATAAAGGATTAGTCCAAAAGTTGTTCCTAACGTTACTGTCATTGCAATGTCACAACCCACCATTGAGTCCATTCTGCAGGAAGAGCGACTATTTGAACCCTCAGCAGAATTCTCCCAGGATGCCCACATCAAAAGTTTGGAAGAGTATCAAACGATTTATGAGCGGGCTAAGGCTGACCCTGAGGGTTTTTGGGCGGAGCTAGCGGAAGACGAGCTGCACTGGTTTGAAAAATGGCATACCGTGCTAGACTGGCGGCCCCCTTTTGCCCAATGGTTTGTCGGCGGCAAAATTAATATTTCCTACAACTGTCTGGATCGCCATCTGACCACCTGGCGCAAGAACAAGGCGGCCCTGATCTGGGAAGGTGAACCGGGAGATTCCCGAACCTTAACCTACGGCCAGTTGCATCGAGAAGTCTGTCAGATGGCCAATGTGATCAAGCAATTGGGAGTCAAAAAAGGCGATCGCGTCGGAATTTATATGCCGATGATTCCGGAAGCGGCGATCGCCATGTTAGCCTGTGCCCGGATTGGTGCGCCCCATAATGTGGTGTTTGGGGGATTCAGCGCTGAAGCCCTCAAGGATCGCCTGGAAGATGCAGAAGCGAAGTTGGTGATTACAGCGGATGGGGGCTGGCGCAAGGATGGGATTGTCCCCCTGAAAGACCAGGTAGACAAAGCCTTACAGCAAGGCTCTGCCAGTGTAGACAATGTATTGGTGGTCAAACGCACAGGCCAGACGATTCACATGGAGCCAGGGCGAGATCACTGGTGGCATGACCTGCAGGCAGGGGCCTCTGGCAAATGTCCAGCAGAACCCATGGACAGTGAAGCTATGCTGTTTATTCTCTATACCAGCGGCACAACGGGCAAACCCAAAGGAGTTGTTCATACCACCGGGGGTTATAACCTCTATACCCATGTCACCAATAAATGGGCATTTGACCTGAAAGATACAGATGTCTACTGGTGTACCGCCGATGTTGGCTGGATTACTGGCCATAGCTATATTGTCTACGGCCCCCTATCCAATGGAGCAACAACCTTGATGTATGAGGGGGTTCCCCGGCCCTCTAACCCTGGCTGCTTGTGGGATGTGGTTGAAAAATATGGCGTTACCATCTTCTATACTGCCCCGACGGCAATTCGAGCGTTGATGAAAATGGGCGAACACTACCCTAATGCTCGGGATCTGAGTTCCCTGAGAATCCTGGGAACTGTCGGGGAACCAATAAATCCCGAAGCCTGGATCTGGTATCAACGGGTGATTGGTGGGAATCGCTGTCCTATTGTTGATACCTGGTGGCAGACGGAAACCGGAGGATTCATGATTACACCCCTCCCAGGGGCTACTCCTACAAAGCCCGGTTCAGCGACCCTACCTTTTCCGGGGATTGTGGCGGATGTAGTGGATGGGGAAGGCAAACCTGTAACCGATAACAGTGGGGGCTATCTGGTGATCAAACATCCCTGGCCCAGTATGATGCGAACGGTGTATGGGGATGCAGAGCGGTTCCGGCGTACCTATTGGGAGCATATTCGCCCGGAAACAGGCGAATATATTTACTTTGCCGGGGATGGGGCCCATCGGGATCAGGACGGCTATTTTTGGGTGATGGGTCGGGTTGATGATGTGATCAATGTTTCAGGGCATCGCCTAGGAACGATGGAGATTGAATCTGCCCTAGTGTCCCATCCAGCGGTAGCTGAGGCGGCGGTGGTTGGCAAACCCGATGAGATCAAGGGGGAAGAGATTGTAGCCTTTGTCACTTTAGAAGGCAGCCATCAAGCCAATGAGGCCCTGGAAAAAGCCCTTAAACAGCACGTTGTTCAGGAAATTGGGGCGATCGCCGTCCCGGTGAGATTCGATTTACCGATGACCTACCTAAAACCCGCTCTGGCAAAATCATGCGGCGACTCCTGCGGAACCTGGCTTCCGGCCAGGAAATTACTGGGGATACTTCTACCTTGCAAGATCGTAGCGTCCTGGACAAACTCCGGGAAGGTGCATAATTCTCAGCCGTTGCGTCTTATAGGGATTATATAGCCATGGCGGGAAGCTGAACTGATACTGAACTGACAATGAAAATTCAGAGGTTTCAATTGTTTAAGCCGTACTTTCAAGCCGTACTTTTTAAAGTAATACTTTTTAAGTAGCACTACCCAGGCTGTCGGGTCATGAATCTGACTTGTTCAAGTTGGATTGTGCAAATCCTCTCCAACCTCGACCCTGCCAATCTAAGATCAAAAGTGGAACTTTCAGGCTAACAGGTGCGTCTAGATCAAAAGCGTATCTGATGAGCCAGGTTCCCCATGAGTCAATCCATATCCTTACCTTGGTCTACGGTCAAAGCGACCCTGCCTGAAGTGCAATTGCCTCCAGAGAAGCTATCTAATTGTGATTTGATTTTGCAGTGTCAGGTTGGGGGATGTCCTGATCGAGGTGCTTTTACGGAATTAATCCGTCGCTATCAATCTCATATTGATAAATTGCTCTATCACCTTGCCCCAGATTGGCAAGACCGTTCAGATTTGGCCCAGGAAGTTTGGATTCGGGTCTATCGCAACATTCGGCGGCTCCAGGAACCAGAAAAATTTAGAAGCTGGCTGAGTCGAATTGCCACTAATCTGTTTTATGACGAGTTGCGTAAGCGCAAGCGAGTGCGCCCGATGATTTCTCTGGATGCTCCACGAATTTCTGAGGATGGCGAAATTGACTGGGATGTTGCAGCGGATCTACCGGGCCCGGATGAAGACTTGACGACTCGAGAATTTTATGACCAGTTGAGAACGGCGATCTCAGATTTACCAGAAGTATTTCGCACTACGATTGTACTGAGGGAAATTGAAGGGCTGGCCTATGAAGAAATTGCTGAGATGACGGGGGTCTCTTTGGGAACAGTCAAATCTAGAATTGCTCGGGCCAGACAACGGCTCCAAACCCAACTCCAACCGTACCTGTATGACTAGCGCTGGGAATCCAAACTCAACTGAGACCAAAACGTATATCGATCTTGATTGGCCAAAGCAAAGGGGGTAAAGCTATGCAATCTGAATCTCATCCAGAACACGACGACATTCTGCAGACTCCAGAGTCCATTGAGCGATCTCGTTATGAGTTGCTCAGTGCCTATCTAGATCAGGAAACCACGGCGGCAGAACGCCATCAGGTTGAGCAATGGCTGGCTGAGGATCCTGAGCTTGGGGCAACCTATCGCCAATGGCTCAGGCTGCGATCCCAATGGCAGACAATGCCTACTCCATCCCCAGGGGCTACTCCAACGGTTCTGACCCATCAGGTATTCAAAAAGCTCCACCGGAGAACTCAACGAACTCTAATCTGGAGTGGAACGCGATCGCGGCTTTGTTTATGGCTACTCTTTCTGGAGTTGTGCTGGAGAGCCCATGGGGATTCCCCGCTTAGCTCAGCGGTCTTTTGAGTCAGAACCGTTAAAAATTGCTTTGAATGAGCCGATTGTCCCCATGGTCAATCCCAACGCCCTGAGCATTCCAGTGGATCAACCGATTCTAGAAGTTCCCAAGGCTCCCCTCTCCCAGGAATCTACAGAGTGACATACTTTCGATACTGATGCTTACGCATATAGAGCGGGCTTCCCAACCTCGCAATTGGATATTCCTGCCCCACGTCACTGATCTAGGTCATAGACCCCCAACAGACTGACTTGACAGGCTATTTCCTTTCCCCAGAGTCCCTCGATTTTCAATCCCGTGAGGTATGGATTGGATAGTGCGATATGCTACCAATTTCCGTACTCCAGCCCATGAGAAACCCTGTAAACTAGTAAATAGTCTGAACCCACCCAGGGATTCAGGCTTTGGGGTCAGGTTTCCTTAGAGACCAGCACGCATCATTCAAAATTATTCTACGTTTCAGGTTCAATGCAGCCCAGAATTAAAGATCAACTGGCATGGCAACAGACTGAGTTATTGATGCAACCGGCTCTGATTCGAGTACTGGATAACATTCGTAAAAAACTAGAAGATTCCCCCTGGACAGGAACCTATGAGTCAATTCAAACTCCCTATCCGGGGTATCGTTTAGATTTGAAATGTAGCACCCAGAGGATCAGCATAGATATTTGGCAACTCTGCTATCAGGTCTGTTTTAGGGATTATTCCCGGGTTGATGGCTCTACAGAAGCTCAGGATGTAGAAATTGATACTCAGTTAATTGACGAAAGGGGAGAGATCGCCTGGAATGTACTGGAAGAAAAAACCCAGACCATAATTCATCAACTTTTTGTCAACTTACCCGCCACCCCCCCACCCCCTACCCATTTGCCGACGGGATTCCCGACTGGCAACCCAACTTCCGAGGGCCTACCGGCTGAGGACTGATCTTCTGAAAGTTCAACCGATAGCAATCCAGCGATTTTCAATCCCGTAAGGTACGGATTTGGCAGTGGGTCACCCACTACGCTGCCCACTCCCCTCCTCCAACAGGATCAGAAATGTTGTAACAGATACGAGCAAAAGAACAAATACCAGATACCAGTAACTGACCATGGAAGCTTTACGTGAAATTCAAAAGTCCTTCGGCGCAATCTTTACTCAGTCCCTTGAGGTTCCCCTGAGTTTTGGCAATGATCCTCTCGCGTTTGAGGCGGCTCAGTCTGGGGTGGCCCTATGCGATCGCTCCCATTGGGGGATTCTAGCCATTACTGGAGAAGATCGGCTGCGGTTCTTGCATAATCAAAGCACCAACGATATTCAAACGCTGCAACCCGGTCAGGGCTGTGAAACTGTGTTCGTAACTGCTACGGCCCGAACCATTGATCTGGCGATTGTTTATGCCACCGATCAGGTTCTGCTGACCCTGGTTTCTCCCCATCGCCGCCAGTTGTTACTGCAAGGACTGGATAAATATATTTTTCCCATGGATCGGGTGGCGCTGCAGGATTACAGCTCGGACTATGCCGTGTTTACCCTACTGGGGAAACACAGCTCTCAACTGCTCGAAAAGCTGGGGGTTCAGTTAGAAAGCGTGTCGGAGTCCCTGTCGAAGGGAGATCATCAGTTAGTCACCCTGAAAAATTGGGTGATTCGCTTGGCGGTGGGAACTGGATTGGCCCTGGAAGGATATACGATTTTTGCGGAAACCAAAGACGCGGCAGCAATCTGGGACTATCTGGTCTCGCAGGGGGCTACTGCCACTGGGGAGCAGGTCTGGGAGCAATTGCGAATTCATCAGGGCGGCCCAAACCAGACCAGGAACTCACCGAAGATTATAATCCCTTAGAAGCGGGGCTCTGGCAAACTATTTCCTTTGATAAGGGCTGCTACATTGGTCAGGAAACAATTGCCCGACTGAACACCTACAAAGGAGTCAAACAGCGTCTTTTCGGGATGCATTTGACTGACCTAGCCTCCCCTGGAACCATCATTACAGTTCAGGGGGAAAAAATTGGTGTTCTGACCAGTTGTATCGAGATTAACCAGCAGTTCTATGGCCTAGGTTACATTCGAACCAAGGCCGGTGGGAGAGGATTGATCGTGGATGTTGGAGATGTTGAGGGGAAAGTAGTCGAAGTTCCGTACCTGACCTATCCGATTGAACCCGACCCTGCCAAACCCTAAAGTGAGGGAGCCAGCCAGCCGCGAATAAAGTAATAAAAAGTAATCAAGTATTCCTCGAATACCTTTGTGGTGAGCAACAACGCTTCAGCACTGGGAGCAAAATCCGCTCCGCTGACCCGGTAGCTCTGCTTACCCTCCCGGGTGAATGTATTGAAATTTGTTGGCGCTGGAATTACCTTGAATCCAGCCTCCGCAAAGGCTAGGCTGGCTCGTCGCATTTCCAGAGCCGATGTCACTAGCACCACAGTCCGCCCCAAACCCCGATCTTTCATTAATTTTTTTACCTGCCGAACACTCTCACTGACGGTATCGGCATGGGGCTCAACCACAATATCCCCCGAAGAAACCCCCATGTAAACTAGAAGTCGCTTGACATCTTCAGCCTCACTAGTGGGCTGGAATAAGTTGTGCCGGGGCCCAGCACTAACAATCACTCGAGTGGCAAAATGATCGCGATAAAGCTGAGCTGTATAGGGAATCCGATCCCCCGATTTAGTCAACTGAATTTGACTCCGATAGGGCAGCTTGGGTTCCGTTGTCCCTCGACCCAACAGCACGATCGCCCCGGCTTTTTCACCACAGCAGAGATCGGGTTGAATGGCCACCAACGCCGTTTGTTCAAGCTGATAGGCGAGCCACTGAGCCACGAACGGAGTACTGGAAAGGATCAGAATCAGGAGCGACGTTAAAATTAAATTGGCCCCGGAAGACTTGATGCCCCCATTGATCTGAGAGCAGGCAATCACCAGCAGCAAAATTGACAGTCCCAGGGGCTTGAGAAAAACTGCAATAATCTCTAGAACAACCTGCCCTATAGGATTATCTGGAGCAGTAAACGCCACCGTCAATAAAAACAGTGCCAGAATAAACCACAGGCGGCTAATTAAACTACTGTCTTTTCCCCCCACCAGTGACTTCCAAAGTCTAAAAACAATTGTTCCGATGAGCAGTAGCAGTAAAAGCCGGGTCAGTTGTACAAACATGATTCTTGCTTAAGAATAAACGGCAAGTTGAGAGGGAGCTAGATTAATGCAATTCTAGAACGGATTATAAATCACAGCGAAATAAATTCTCTTTTCTGGCAAGTTTCTGGCAAGGCAAGTTCTTCAAAGTTTTCATGGCTCTGGTTGGGATGTCCCATCCCAATCCAACGTGACTTACAATATTTGCCCATGGTTTGCCAATATCTAAGCAGGTGGTTGTGATTAATTGTTAAATGGCAGGGGGTCTGGGGCAGTGTAGGAAGGGGGCACTGCCCCCTTTACCCCCCGTATCAATCTTCTGATTAATTGTGTCAAGCTACTTGTCAGCTCTTTGGAATTCAGATTTAGGATTCAAACCCGATTGCTAAAATAACCCGTCTGAATCCATCTAATCTCCAAATCAGGCTAATCTCCAAATTAGGTATTCCCGAGTCAGGTATGTCCTCCAGTCTTCCTGGACTGAATCTTCAGCCCAATGTCCGCCTCTAAAAGGGCAGCAGCATTCTGGGGTTAGCTCGATTTGTATTCTAGCCTGGAACAAAATTAATCCATCAATTCAATCAATGACAGCATCTGGATCGTCCCATTTCTTCCATTTAAGGAACAGGTCACAGGGATGAACCGAGAGAAATATCCTATTCTCTGCGGATCCTGATTTTGGTAAAGCCAATCTCGCCCGTGAGACAGTATGATATTGAAAACTCTAAAATTTTCCCAGACAAACCTCCGGCTACCTGCAGAGGAACGGTCGTCCATCTACTAAGCTCTCTAGTATTAAGTTCTCTAACCCATGAATAGCTGCATCTTAATGGTTGAGATTCTCCAGGATCCCCAACTCCGCTATACCGCTGACAATCAAATGCCCATCGCGGAAATGATGGTACAGTTCTCAGGGCCACGCCCTACAGATGCCCCTGGAAGCCTGAAAGTTATAGGCTGGGGCAATCTAGCCCAGGAGATCAGCGCGAATTACCACCAAGGAGACCAGGTAATTATCGAAGGACGGCTAGGTATGAGCCTGGTAGAACGACCGGAAGGATTCAAGGAAAAGCGAGCCGAGTTAACCGTGCAGAAAATTTATGGCTTAGGGGCGGGGGCTTTCAGTGCATCTGATAGTTTATTCAGTGGTTCATCTAATCCTGAGATGGTCAATTCTGATATCGGTTCAACGCCAATGCTAGGTACATCCCCAAGCAACGTGGTTCCCCTGAATAGCCGCAATCGCCCTCCATCTGAATCCCCCCCAATCACCCAACCTTCTCCAGCCGCTCAACCCCTTACCTCTGGCTATGATGAGCCTGACGATCCAATTCCATTTTAGGGGTTCTAGGGATTTTGTCGAGATAGTTCAAGTTTCAAAACCCGATATTCTCTGAGGAAATCTGGGTTGGGAATTGGAAATTTTAATTGGAAATTTTAAGTTGTAACTTAGGTTGTAAGTTTTCAAGGTCGTGAACTCGGGATTGTGAGTTAACTATAGGATGGGCTGGGGATAGGGTAACCCATTCTGGCATATCTGCCTCAATCTAGCTGATGCAGCTTTCTATTTAATCTTGTCTGCTGAGTTCCAAACTCAGATCGATTGATTCAAGTTGATCAATTCAAGTTGATTCAGTGCAAAAACTTCAGGTTGAACTATAGTCCCTTCAGACTTAATATCAAGAAATGTTACTCAACTCTTGAATCACTATGGCTGGTCAAATCGAAATCTACACCTGGAGTTCCTGTCCCTTCTGTATTCGGGCCAAATCCCTGCTCAACCAAAAAGGAGTAGCCTTCAAAGAATATGTGATCGATGGAGACGAAACAGCTCGGGGACAAATGGCTCAGCGGGCTAATGGTCGCCGTTCTGTACCTCAGATTTTATTAATGATCAGCATATTGGGGGTTGTGACGATCTTTACGAACTCGATGCCCTAGGCAAACTCGATCCTCTCCTGGCTGCTTAGACGGTTACTAGCATGATCATTAGAATATGAAATTTGCCTTTATCATTGACCCGATTGCAAAGCTCAATCCGGGCCACGACAGTACCGTTGCCCTGATGGAAGCGGCCCAAAAGCTAGGTCATCAGGTCTGGGTAACGGCTGCTAGTCAGCTCACCATAATTCAAGGGCAAACCTGGTCAGCCCTGACTCCGGTTCACCTCACCCCTATCGTTCGGGAGAGTGATAGGGCGGCAGCATTAGATCGCTGGCGGGTGGTTCAGCCTTGGTTCTCCTTGGGAGAGCCTGTCTTTCAAGCGTTGGAGGCTATGGATGCGATATTCATGCGAACGGATCCTCCGGTGACAGTGCCCTATCTCTATGCCACCTATCTACTAGACTATATCAACCCGGCAAAAACCCTGGTAATCAATACTCCGGGGGGAATTCGGGCCGCCAACGAAAAAATGTATGCCCTGCAGTTCACTGCAGTGATTCCCGAAACGATTGTCAGTCAGGATAAGCAGGTGATTCGAGAATTTGTCGAGCGCCAAGGGGCAGCGGTGCTCAAACCCTTAGGGGGGAAAGCGGGGGAGGGAATTTTGTTTCTAGAACCGGGCGATCGCAACCTCAACTCCCTGGTAGAAGTCAGCACCCGCCAGGGGCTAGAGCCTGTGATGATCCAGACCTATCTGCCTGAAGCCAAAGATGGCGATAAGCGAATTATTCTACTCAATGGAGAGCCAATTGGAGCGATCAATCGGATTCCAACGGGCAAAGAGTTTCGGGGGAATATGGCCGTGGGAGGGCGGGTCGCCCAAACTCAGATGACTGAACGGGATCAGGAAATTTGTGCTGTTATTGCTCCCAAACTGCGAGCAGATGGTCTGTACTTTGTTGGGATTGATGTGATTGGCGGATATCTCACCGAAGTCAACGTTACCAGCCCCACCGGCATTCGTGAGATCGACCTACTTGACCATCGGGATCTAGGGCAGCAGGTGATTCAGTGGATTGTAGACAGAGCTTGAGTTAGACAGATCTAGACAACTCCATTTTGAATTTGCTAGGATAAAGAGATGACATTCTGGAGAGGTGGCAGAGTGGTCGAATGCGACAGATTGCTAATCTGTTGATAGGTACGTAAGTCCTATCCGAGGGTTCGAATCCCTCCCTCTCCGTACTTCTAGTATCTGTACCTCTAGTATCTGTACCTTTAGTCAGTGAGAGCCCATCATTCGGGAAAGCTTGATTTTGAGCTAGATGAATTCCGCTATTGATAGGGTATTGGTGAATCTTAGTAACCTGCGAAGAGGCTTATACTCAGGTGACTCGTGGTTGGCGTGAAAAAATGAACACTCAGGATAGTCTTGGAAGGACATAGAGCGCCTCCAGGAGAATGTTCTCATCCAAATTGCGATGAATCAGCGAGACTATAAAACTTTACTTGCTCAAAGTCCATTCTGGCTGTTCTGTTCTGGCTAGAAGCCTTTGTTGACCAAACGGTCAGAGGAGCAAATGAACTGATAAGTTGTTTTTATTCTGGCTATAATTTCATCTAATTACTTGATTGTGTATAAAGTCAAGTAATTAACCGGTTAAGAAGTAAGTGACTCTCTGTGTTGCTAATTCGTCGTCAGACTTGTAGGGATGATCCCCTTCTGGTAAAATCTTAAACAAAAGTTAGTATAAAACGCCCAGCTTTCTATCTAGGCCTACTCGTCAATTAGGATGCTTACGTCGCTCTTGGTGTTGATGGTTGCTTCATCCATGACTAAAGTGGTGTGGTTTTTAGTAGATATTAGCTAGGTTTTTTGTTCTCAGAGTTCATTTGCTGAGTCTTTGTAAACAGTTTTTGTCGGTCAGAGGAACCTATGGGAAACAAGCCGGATCGGATCGTAGTTATTGGCGTTGCTGGAGATTCTGGATGTGGAAAGTCCACATTTTTACGTCGGATAACAGACATTTTTGGGCAAGATTTTGTCACTGTTATTTGCTTGGACGATTATCATAGTTTGGATCGTAAGCAGCGGAAGGAGACTGGAATTACCGCTCTTGATCCCAGGGCAAATAATTTTGACTTAATGGCTGAGCAAATTAAAGCGCTCAAGAGTGGTCAATCGATTATGAAACCCATTTATAACCATGAAACGGGAATGATTGATCCGCCAGAAAAGATTACTCCCAATCACATTATTGTAATCGAAGGACTCCACCCTTTTCATGATGAGCGGGTACGGGAACTGGTAGACTTTGGAGTCTATCTGGATATTAGTGATCAGGTCAAGATTGCCTGGAAGATTCAGCGGGATATGGCTGAACGGGGCCATCGCTACGAAGACATTCTGGCTTCAATTAATGCTCGTCGCCCTGATTTTGAAGCCTATATTGATCCCCAAAAGCAACATGCTGATGTGGTGATTCAAATCTTGCCGACTCAGTTGATTCCCGACGATAAGGAGCATAAAGTTCTGCGGATTCGCCTGATTCAAAAAGAGGGAATTGAAGGATTTGAGCCCGCCTATTTGTTCGATGAAGGTTCGACGATTAACTGGATTCCCTGTGGGCGAAAGCTGACCTGTTCCTATCCGGGTATCAAAATGTTCTATGGGCCAGATACCTACTACGGCAATGAAGTCTCTGTCCTGGAAGTAGATGGTAGATTTGATAACCTGGACGAGATGATCTATGTTGAAGGTCATCTGAGCAATATTTCTACCAAGTACTATGGCGAGATGACCCATATGATGCGAGAACATCAGGATTATCCTGGGGCCAATGACGGGAGTGGCCTATTCCAGGTTTTAGTGGGCCTGAAGATGCGATCCACCTATGAACGGTTAACGGGTGCTGTGGAGAAAGTGGCTGCGACGGTCTAGACCCCAGTAGATTTTATTAGATTTCAGGCATTCAGGTTTGAAATCGGGTCTGCAACTCAGCAGAACTTGGCGCGAGAAGTTTACCTTCCTCGCGTATTTTTTTTGGTTGTATTCAGATTTATGCGAATTCCCTGGTTTTTTCCCTGTAGATCCCTGGCCAACCCTGTAGATCACTCTATAAATAAACATAGTTTTGATCATGACCGCATTTCAACTTCGACCTAAAATTTTAACCTGGATTACCGCATTTCCCCTTCTGGTTAGCTGTTCTGGAATACCAGTAACACCCATCTCCAACGCGCCCCCAACTCCAGCCGTTCAGGTGGCAACTGATACGCCCCTGATCCAGAATCCTGAGTCTGAGATAGAATTTCCCGGTCAGTTGGGGTTTGTCACGGTTCCTCAGCCGGGAAAGGGTTCCTTTGATTGGCAGCCCGCCAGCTCTAATAGCCAGGTGGTCATTTTTTCTGAGGATGCCCCGATCGCACCGGCAGCCAATGTGAGGGTGATAGCGCCTGAGGTTAAAGCTGAGGCAAAGTTTATCCAGGTCTCAAAACAGCCCTATGGCTGTGATGGCAATCAGACCACCATGGCGAGTTTCTCCGTGGCCCAAGCTCTACCTGAGGGCATTGTCTGGCTAGCATCAGCCCAAGAGGCAGATAATATTTCAGCAGTTCCCCTGATGGAACAGCCAAAAACCCAACCTCAACAGCGAGAATGGCGGGCAGAATCCCTGACCATTAGGCAGCAAGTGTACTCAGATTATCAAGTTCAAACTGAGATTTTGCAGCAAGAAAAACCTCTGTTCCAGGAGACCAGTGAAAAACGGGTCGTTGAGCAGGTGAATAGCAGCCCGGTTGACCTGTATGCCCGGAGTGAAGTCGGGATTCCTCAACCCCTAGCCGTTTATCAGTCGGGCGATCTCACCCTGGTCATTTTTTGGGCGGCCAGTCTGGAAGGCACTCACTTCAGGGGGGTAGTACTGGATGGAACCACCAGCAAATCCGTTGATCTGGCTTATCTGTATTACTGTGCATTCTAGTATCAATGTAGGAATCACTAGTGATTGGTGAGAAGGAGAGACGTTGCCCCCTTCTTAGGGACGAAGTTCCTCAACCTCTCCCTAGCTTTTCTCACGATTGATTTAGGATCGCTATACTTCAGCAGTTTATTGAGACGATAAGATTGCTATCCTTCTCGCAAAACTGGTTAATCATTTGTCAGAATAGAAAGCACCGAGATGATCTGGGATGGAGGAAATCAGATGATTCGCTGGCTTGCCATTATTCTATTTACCCTGTTGTGCTTCATGGGGCCAGCCAACCTTCAGGCGGAAGAAAACCCGCCGGGCTTGTTTTTTAGTCATAGCCTGTTACAAGGTCGGGATTTTTCTAATCAGTCTTTTCCTCAGGCTGAATTTGCCAATTCTAATCTAGAGTCAGCCCAGTTTGATAACTCCTATCTAAAGGGGGCAATTTTTAGCAAAGCCATCCTCAAAAAAGTCACGATGACAGGGGCAGATGTCACCTACGGAATGTTGGATCAGGCAGATTTTACCGACGCTGACTTGAGCAATTCTATTTTCACCGAGGCCCTATTCTTCGGCTCAACCTTTAGCCATACCAAGGTCGATGGCGCAGATTTTACTGAAGCCTTGCTAGATGGCTTGCAGGTGCGGCAATTGTGTGAGGGAGCTACAGGAGTGAATCCTACCACCGGAGTATCCACTCGGGATTCCCTTGGCTGTCGATAAACCCCACGTAGGGGATGGGTCTCCCAGCCCTCCCTGTGAATAATTGATCCAATGTAGGGCCTGGGTCTCCCAACCCTCCAGAATCGACAATTTTTAGGGGATTTAAGGCGGATTTTCCAAGCCAACCGGTATTCTGGGATCAAGGCATTCATCAGGACGCGCAACTCATGTCTAGCAGCACTCCAAATTCAACCCCATCGGCCGACTTAGATCAATTTCGGAACTGGCAATCCCATTGGCTGCGAAGTACCTGTCAGCCACAGGGTTATCCTGTTGAACAGATTCTCTATGGCACAGATGTCAAATTGTACTTTGACCCCCAAGATCCCTGGGTCTATAAGCAACCGGATTGGTTCATGGTACTCGAAGCCTCACCTGCCCTTGGTGCCACGCCCCGCAAATCCTATGTTGTCTGGCAAGAAACCCAGAGCCCATTTCTAGTGGTTGAATTTCTCTCCCCAGAAACCCAGGCTGAGGTTTTGGGTAAGACGATGCCTGGACTGGAAAACACTCCAACCAAATGGGATGTCTATGAAGGAATTTTGCGGGTGCCCTATTATATTGTCTTTGACCCTACCGCCAACCAACTCCACGGGTTTCAACTAGGGGGCGCGGACTATGAAAACTTAGCCTCAACTCCCCAAGGACTATGGATTCCAGAGCTTGAACTGGGTTTGGGGCTTTGGCATGGATCTGACAATGGTCTGCAACGAGCCTGGCTACGTTGGTATGATGCTCAAGGTCAATGGATTCAACCTCGAACCCTCCAAGAAAGCTCCCAACCCAACCCAGAACTCAATTCAGAATCCCTGCCCCAAACGCCTACAGAGCAACCTTGGTCAGACATAGACCTGGCAGAATCCCTGAAAAAACTTGGACTCAAAACAACTCAAACTTAGGAATATCTGTCAAATAGGTAAATCTTGTGGTGCAGGCATCTTGTCTATAAGAAAACAGCCAAGACGGCTGTTCTACATTTGATCCATAATCCTTAACTGACTCTAACCTGGCACATGAAGACTGGGAATGACATTGTAATTATTGGTGGGGGTCTAATGGGCTTATCCATCAGTATTGAATTGCAACTCCGGGGGGCCAATGTTACCCTGCTTAGCCGTAATTTTCAAGAAGCGGCAGCCCATGCGGCGGCGGGAATGTTAGCGCCCCAGGCAGAGGGGATTCAAGATCCAGAATTTCTCAAACTAGCCCTGGGAAGCCGTGCCCTGTATCAGGATTGGGCCAATAAGCTAGAGGCGATCGCCGGATTAGATCCGGGATATTGGCCCTGTGGAATTTTAGCCCCAGTCTACCAGCGACCTGAATCAACGGTCGGCTCAGAATCCCCCGAAACTCCTGCCTATTGGTGCGATCGCAACACCCTCGATCAACGTCAACCCGATTTAGGCCCAGAAGTCGTTGGAGCCTGGTGGTTTCCCCAGGATGCTCAGGTTGATAACCGGCGGGGTTTGGCCAGGACTTTAAAAGTTGCCGCCCAAAAGCTGGGGGTCAATCTTCGCGAAGGAGTGGAAGTTCAGCGGCTTGAAACTCAATCCCTGGAAGCGCAAACTCTAAAACCTCAGAATTCTCAGGGTCAACCGTTCGAGCCCGAGAATTCTGCAATTCATCCCGCAATGATAATCAAAGTTCACACCAATCAAGGAACGGTTACGGGTGCTCACTATATTTTGGCGACGGGAGCCTGGTCAGCTCAGATTTTACCAACTATTCCGGTTTACCCCGTCAAAGGCCAGATGCTATCGGTTCGAGTTCCTCCCTCCCCTGAACCCCTGCCCCTCAAGCAGGTACTATTTGGCTCAGAGGCTTATATTGTGCCCCGTCGAGATGGATTGATTGTCATTGGGGCCACGGTAGAACCCCACAGCTTTGATCCCGGCCTCACTCCAGCCGGACTACAATCCCTCCTGTCCAAAGCGATTCGGCTCTATCCGGCCCTACAGGATTTTCCCATTCAGGACTTTTGGTGGGGATTTCGCCCCACCACTCCCGACCAGTTTCCGATCCTGGGCGGCAGTCCCTTTAAGAATCTTACTCTGGCAGTGGGGCATCATCGCAATGGCATTTTATTAGCCCCGATGACCGCCCAACTGATTGCAGATTGGGTACTGGAACAAAAAGCTGATCCCTTGCTACGTCAGTTCTCTTGGCATCGATTTTCCATGGGTTGACTGGTTGACCCTCTGCCATTGAGCCCCCGTTAGGTTAAGCTTTTCTGACTCGACAGGCGAAACATTTGTAAGCTTGCTGCCCCGAAAGATTGTCATAGAACTGATCATCGAGTAACTGGCTAACAGGTTCATACAGAGGAGTACCCAATTCTGTGGCCATTTGCTGCCGAGGCCCAAACCAACCTGGAATAAATAGGGTATCCTGCCGAATCCCCTCCCAGATCAGCGCCGTTCCTGAAGCCTGCCCCCTGGGACTTTCAACCACCACTGCGTCCCCAGTTTGAACGCCAATTGCTTGAGCAACCTGAGGATGAATCTGGACAAATCGGACTCCATCTTGCTGTTTTCCCAAATATGTCCAATGGGTCATGGAATAAAAATGGGCCACACTTGAACGTCCACTCATACCCATCAAGGGATACTGTTGATGGACGGGATTGGTAGAAATGCCCCTCAAGGATAGGGGCGGTCAACGGGTTCAGGACAGGTATTTTCAGGGGCGTATGACCATGAAAATATTCTGAGTTTAACGGCCTGATTTTAACGGCCTGATGAAGTTAAAGCGATTTTCAATTCTGTGGGGTATGGGTTTGGGAGAGGGTATCGCACCGCACCATCCACTTCTGCACTCTATTAGATCTTAACTTGGCTTAAATCCCGATAGAATAGTGCTGCTGAGCCATTTGCTAAACCATGTCTGCCATTTCTCCCTGTCCGTTTTCCCCAGAAGAAATTGCCAATGAGGGGTTGAAACCCGACGAATATCAGGAAATTGTCAACCGTTTGGGTCGCCATCCCAACCAAGCCGAACTGGGAATGTTTGGGGTGATGTGGAGCGAACACTGCTGCTACAAGAACTCTCGACCTTTGCTGAAGCAATTTCCCACCGCTGGAGCCCGAATTCTAGTGGGCCCGGGGGAGAATGCTGGAGTTGTGGACTTTGGGGACGGAGTGCAAATCGCCTTCAAAATTGAATCCCACAACCATCCCTCAGCGGTAGAACCGTTTCAGGGGGCAGCCACAGGGGTAGGAGGCATCTTGCGGGATATTTTCACCATGGGGGCCAGACCAATTGCCGTGCTAAATTCCCTGCGGTTCGGTTCCCTGGTGGATCCTCGAACCCGGCAACTGTTTCAGGGGGTAGTGGCTGGAATTTCCCATTATGGCAACTGTTTTGGGGTTCCAACGGTGGGGGGTGAGGTTTATTTTGATCCCGCCTACACTGGAAATCCCCTGGTTAATGCGATGGCGATTGGCTTGATGGAAACCACAGAAATTGTCAAATCAGGAGCCTCAGGGATTGGCAATCCAGTGTTGTATGTAGGTTCTACCACCGGGCGTGATGGCATGGGGGGAGCCAGTTTTGCCAGCGCCGAACTGAGTGATGAATCCATCGCTGATCGACCGGCGGTACAGGTGGGGGATCCCTTTCTAGAGAAGTCCCTGGTGGAGGCTTGTCTGGAAGCATTTAAAACCGGAGCCGTGGTAGCAGCCCAGGATATGGGGGCGGCGGGAGTTACCTGTTCGACGGCGGAAATGGCGGCAAAGGGGGGCGTTGGTATTGACCTGGATCTGGACAAAATTCCGGTGCGGGAAACCGGGATGGTTCCCTATGAATATCTACTGTCTGAATCCCAGGAACGAATGTTATTTGTTGGGCAGCGGGGTCGGGAGCAGGAGTTGATCGATATTTTTCATCGATGGGGACTGCAGGCGGTGGTGGCAGGAACAGTCATCGAGGAACCAGTTGTGCGAATCTGGTTCCAGGGAGAAATTGCCGCTGAAATCCCAGCTACAGCCCTGGCCGATAACACACCGATTTACCACCGGGAACTTTTAGCGGAACCCCCCGAATATGCTCGACAGGCTTGGGCATGGACAGAGAATTTATTGCCGCCCTGTACGGTTTCAGGGGTATTTGTCGGGACAGAATTTCATACCTGGTATCAAGTATTGTGTAGGCTTCTTGATACCCCAACCATCGCCTCGAAACGTTGGGTGTATCGTCAGTATGACCATCAGGTGCAGAATAATACGGTGATAGTTCCTGGGGGGGCGGATGCGGCGGTGGTGCGGTTGCGTCCAGTTGAATCTGGCCAATCCTCATCAACTTATCAGACTGACTGTCCCGAACCATCCTCAAACAATCGGGCCTTTATCAAAGGGATCGCGGCAACGGTAGATTGTAATGGGCGCTATGTCTATCTGGATCCCTACGAAGGAGCCAAGGCTGTGGTGGCAGAGGCCGCCCGAAACTTAAGCTGTGTCGGGGCTGAACCGATTGCCGTCACCGACAACTTGAATTTTGGTAGCCCTGAAAGCCCCATCGGTTACTGGCAATTGGCAGAGTCCTGTCGAGGCATTGCTGACGCTTGCCGGGAGCTGAACACCCCCGTTACCGGAGGGAATGTCTCCCTCTATAACGAAACTCTAGACGCTGAGGGCAATCCCCAGGGAATTTATCCAACTCCGGTGGTGGGCATGGTGGGATTGGTACAGGACATTAATCAAGTTTGCGGTCAGGGTTGGCGGGCGGAAGGGGATTTAATTTATTTGCTGGGACGGGGGGAATGGCAGAACGATGGTGAAACCTCTGGCCTGGAAATGCCCGATCTAATTACCCTCAATGCTTCAGAATACCTGGCTGTGATTCATCAACAAGTTGCAGGAAAACCACCTAGGGTTGATTTTGACCTGGAACGTCAGGTGCAAGCGGTCTGTCGCTGGGGCATTCAGCAGGGTTGGATCCGATCTGCCCATGACTGTGCGGAGGGGGGATTGGCGATCGCCTTGGCGGAATCTTGTATCAGCGGTCAGAGGGGGGCGACGGTGAATTTTAAGGTAACGTCTTTGGTGCAGCAACGCTGGGATCGGATTTTAGTTGGGGAGGGGGCGAGAATCCTGGTGTCAGTTGCTCCCGCCTCTCAGCAGAGTTGGGAAACTTACCTGCAGGAATCCTGGGAAGAACCGGGGCAAAATTGGTATCAGTTGGGGACTGTTGGGAATTCGGCCACTCCCTTGGAAATTTGGGCCGCAGAGGATTTGGGTTTGATCAATGCGAATCTGGCCGACCTGAGTGAATTTTATTTCAACGCCATTGAACGACGTTTGAGTGACGTTTAAGTGACGTTTCCGCTTAAGAGCAAGGTTTACCCAAATTCCTAGCCTGCCCGGCTATCAAATCCAGACTAGTAAATCCAGGCTAGTACGCCTGAGGTAATCAATCTGGAGGGATCAATTGAGATGCTTTGCTGGCTAAACTTTGGACAAAATTAGCCTGTCCTTAGCCAGTTGTGGAGTCTGAATCAACGTCTCCAACCTGCAAATCCTCCGCCTCGACTCAACCTTTGTTTACCACCCAGAACGGATGGTCTTCGGTTCTAGAAATAACTTCGTCATCGATGTAGAGGTCGATGAGGGTATCAGTTTCCCGCACAAATGTATCCAAAACCTGACGTTTTTCAATAGAATCGGTGATTTCTCTTCGGTAATTTTCTCTAACGAATTCAAATTCAAAAGAAAGAGTAATGTAGCAGCGCAACCAGATCCCAGATCAATTGATATGCTGAACTAGAGGTATACCCAAAGTTTTATGGGAAAATTTCCTCCCCTTCAGCAGCTTTCTCTGCCATTTAAGAGTTTCACAACTCAGTTCCTTCGACCTACTTCCCCCGAGCGCCTTGCCATTATTGAGGCTTGTATCATTGGTTTTGTCTCCGGGCTAGCAGCCTATTGCCTGCGAATTGGGGCCGGATGGCTAGGATCCTGGCGAGTTTATGGTTCTATACATTTACCGGTTCCAGCCTGGGTATTTCTTCCCCTGGTGGGGGTGATAGGGGGGTTTGCTACTGGGCTGATGGTGGAACAGTTTGCCCCTGAGACAACCGGTAGCGGTGTGCCCCAGGTCAAGGCTGCCCTGGGGGGATTGCCGATCTCACTAGACTTGCGGGTGGCGATCGCCAAATTACTGGGAACCATGTTTACGATGGGAGCCGGCCTAACCCTGGGGCGACAGGGGCCTACGGTACAAATCGGGGCGGCCTTGGCGGCCTGGGTCAGCCGTTGGGTACCCACGTCCCCCAACTATCGACGACAAATGTTAGCCTGTGGGGCGGCGGCAGGGTTATCTTCCGGATTTAATGCCCCTCTGGCGGGGGTGTTGTTTGTAGTGGAAGACCTGCTCCACGATACCTCCGGGGTGACTCTAGGCCCAGCCATTATTTCATCCTTTGTGGGGGCGATGGTGGCGCGGTTGCTGGGGGGGCGGGATGTCAGCTTTGACCAACCCTCCGTAGAAGCCCTGGAAGCCTCCTATCGGCAGTGGTTGGTACAGCTCCCGGAGATTCCGTTCTATGTGATTCTGGGAATTTTAGCCGGGTTGCTGGGGACACTGTTCAGTAGTGGGATTGTCAAGTCCATTCAGTTCAATCGCCAGTTGAAGTTAAGTTTACCGGGCCGAATGGCGCTTTCTGGTCTGCTCTGTGGTTTGATTATTGCGGCTCTGCCCCTGAACTTTCGCAACAACTCCGGGTTGCGGGAATTGGTTCTCGGGGGGGATATCTCCTGGGAATTTACCGCTGTGGTTTTTGTTGCTCATTTCATTCTGACCACTATCGCCGCTAGCTCCTCGGCCCCCGGCGGGTTATTTGCCCCTTCCCTGGTTTTAGGGGCCTCCCTGGGAAATTTGGTGGGGTTGTGGGAGAGTGCTGCCATTGGCTTGGAGCCCTCCAGTACCTTTGCCCTAGCAGGGATGGGGGCGTTTTTCTGTGCCGTTTCCCGGACTCCCATTACCGCAGTGGTGATTGTATTTGAAATTACTGAGGACTTTAACCTGGTACTCCAACTGATGATCTGTGCCATTACGGCTTACTTTACCGCTGAGAAATTGAACCCCCAGTCTTTGTATGACCGGCTGTTGCAATTGAGTGGCATTGAGTTGAAGCCGGATCAGTCTGCCTACAGTAGCTTGAGTAATTTACGGGCTAGTGAGGTAATGCAGCGTCATGTCGAAACCCTGGAGGGACATTTCACCCTGGATCAGGCTCGAAAAGTCTTTTCTGCCTCCCGGCACCGGGGGTTTCCGGTGGTAGAAGATGGCAAGCTAGTGGGGATCTTTACCCAACAGGATCTGGCGGATATTGCTAAACGTTCAGTCCCTGGAGATACGGCCCTGAGGGAGCTGATGACCCCGCAACCGATTACGGTCAATCCCGATGATTCCCTGACTCAGGTGCTGTATCTTTTAACCCAGTACAAACCCAGTCGGTTACCCGTCGTAGAAGGTCGGCATCTGGTGGGAATTATTACCCGCAGTGACATTATTAAAGCGGAGTTGGGTTATCTCAGTGGAGAGGATACCCAGATTGGCCCCCATCCCCACCCTTCCTATGTGGTCTATCAAACGCGATCGCTCAGGTTGGCCAGGGTCGGCTACTGGTTTCCGTGGGAAATCCTAAAACCGCTTCAACCCTATTGCAAATTGCGGCGGCCATTGCCCGAGAGCGCAATTATGAATTGGAGTGTTTGACCGTGATCAAAGTACCGCCCCGACAAATTCCTTCGGAAACCCCAGTCCGGGTGCAAAAAAGTCGGCGTTTATTGCAGGAAGCGGATCGGATTGGTCAGGCCTGGCAGGTGCCGGTTCATACTGAGGCAAGAGTCAGCCATGATACGGCCCATGCCATTTTGGAAACCATTCAGGAACGGCATATTGATCTATTGATCATGGGATGGCAGGGGGCCTCTGCTACAGATCGGATCTTTGGTCGGGTGGTGGATAGCTTGATCCGTCAAGCCCCCTGTGAGGTGATGCTGGTCAAGTGTGATCAGAGAACTGTGACCGGTCAATCTCCTGGGGTTTACTCTTCCCTCACCTGGAATAGATGGTTATTTCCCCTGCGGGGGGGTGAGCATAAGTCCATTGCCCTGGAGCTTTTACCGGCATTTGTGCGGTTGAGTGTTCATCCGGAAGTGCAGTTGCTTCAGGTTGTTCGACAAAAGAATATGAATTTTCAAGCCCTGGAAAAGATTGCTGAGGGCATCAAAAAAGCCCTGAAAATTAATGCGATTCCCACAATGGTTTGTAATGATTCGGTGGCCGAAGCGGTGATTGATATGGCCGAGAAAAATCAATGTGATGTGGTGGTGTTGGGAGCCAGTCAAGAGGGTATGTTGAAGCAGGTGATTCAGGGAAATCTGCCGGAGGCGATCGCCCGCAATTGTCCCTGTAATATGATTCTGGTTCGTCCGGCGCTGCCCTCAGCTCGTTGAATAGTTTTAGAAAACCTCCATAGATCCCTAACTGACTCTACAAAAGGAAGATATCGGTGGTATTGGGTCAATAGTGATATCAAATCCGCTTGATTACCCTAATTAAACCCAGGTCGTCAATCAGCTAAAATCCTTGCTATCTGAAGATTCTGGCCTCAATGACATTGTTTTCACTCCAAAGGACTTGATATGAATTGAGATCATCTCAAGATTCTGAGCTGAGGGTTTTAATCTCTACTCAAAGACTGAGGAGAATGGCAATACTCGCACACATATCCGGCTCGCTCTCGAATAGTCTGCTTGAGTTCATCATTGATTGGCATTTTGAGCAGCAAGCATGGCGTTGATATGAGTAAAAATACGATCCAACTCTCCGATCGCATCCAATTCAGTAATTTCGTCAGGAGTTAGTTGATCAGCCTTTTTCTTTTCTAAAAAGCTCTCCATCCGTAGTTGAAGAGACTCACTGAATTTGAATAAATTCCAGTTACCAACTTTTTCAAGTTGGATTTCATGAATCAGAGAAGATGGTTTATTAAGAGTTGTAACCATTTAGCCTCCATCGTATTAGATCTTTGCAAACCAATCGGCATCGATTTCAACTGACTCGATCATTGTTATCTTGACACCAAGACCCAACTCTTTCAAGCGTTGAACTAACTGTTCACCGTCTATCAGATCAATGGGTGGTGCGCCATCTCGTGTAGCTTCTTTAATCGCGTCCCTGGTAAATGTGCCAGTCGTGATAAATAAACCTTTGTCAGTCCGCCCTTGCATGGCTCCACGAAAATCCCGAATTTGACCTGCTGTGACTGAACCCTGATAACGCTTGCATTGAAAGAGAATGTGAAAACTCAAAAAGCCGTTGATACGGGCAATCCCGACACCATCAATGCCACCGTCACCAGCTTTACCCGTAACCTGTACCTGGATAAACCCAGACTCACGCAGTAAACACTGTGCCAGACGCTCAAACGCAGACGGATCTCTAGCAGTGCGATTGATTGACACATTGCCTTCCTCTGTAGTGAAAGCCTTTCGAGTCATCATTTTGGCCGATACCGCCTTCGGTAGCGTTGAGTTTCTGACAGCCATGCGGGCCCGTCGTCACCCCGTCATTGTTGGGGTGCGCTACGACCGTAAACTCACAGATGAACGTCCAGTCTCTCACTTGGTCAACAAAGGACAACAAGTCAGACTTAAGGGGTTGTCATTCCCCATCACCATCTCCTGGTTCTACCTCAAACGCGATGGCAAGTTGGAAAAGCGTTTTGTCCTTTCTACCCGTCCGCTCAAAGCCATTACTATCAATTGGTGGGGACGACGTCGCTGGGCGATTGCAGGCTTCTTCAAAACCATCAAACATCGCTTTGGCTTACACCGTTTTGCTCAACAGACATTGCGGGGTGTCTATCGATGGCTGATTCTGTGTTTCATCTGCTTCCTCTTGGTTCATTGGGTCTATCTGCACACCGGTTCCTCTGCTTTGCCTGATTGGGGCGCATCAGCCGCCTTGGCCTTCAAAATCCTGCTTCCTGATGTCCTGCTTTGTCTGCTTCTACTTCAGGTGGAACAATCTCGTTCCCTGCTTCAATCTGCTGGTCTCGATCTGCAAGTAGTTGCGTTCAAAACTTGACCCTTACCTCTTGGTGCAAGATGTGAGTCTACCCATTAAGCCTTAAGCTGAAGAAAATCGCAGATTGAGCCAGCTTCATGAGAACAATTCCCATGAGAATTTTATTGGTTGAAGACGATGATCGAAACCATGCAGTGGATATTGCTAGAGATGGAATCGCAGGGCAAAACTACGCCCAAGCAGGGGCCTAAGATTTGATTTTATTGGATTTGATGTTGCCGGGGTTGGATGGGATTACCCTATACAAGTGGCTTCGAGAAATGAGTTTCATTGCACCCATTTTGGTGCTGACATCTCGAGATACGACCACTGACAAAATTATTGGGTTAGATGCAGGGGCCGATGATTACCTAGTAAAGCCCTTTGAATTGGAAGAATTAGCGGCTAGAATTCGAGCCCCAATCTCCAGTTTTGATGATTCATGATTCATTGCGGATTTCGGATGATTGGAAGCTGGCATTCTGGAGCCGCTGCTGAATGGCATGGCGGGTACGGCTGATTAACTGAGGATCGCCATATAACTGAAACGTCCAATTGGCTCCCATCAGTAATGTATCAATTTCAAAAGCCAACTGATCAGCGTCGAGATCCGCTTGAATTTCCCCCATCTGCTGAGCATCCCGAACCAACCGCCCAAAGGTCGCCAACCGCTCTTGCATGATCTCAACCAGCGATCGCGGACTGCACCAGGACGACTTTTGAATTCCACTGAGGTCATGGCAAAAAAGCAACCCCCCGGAAACAGGTTCTGTTCTGTATAGTTCAGCCAGGCTGCACACAGCCGTTGCAACCGTTGAATTCCTTTTGGGTTTCTGAGGGCAGGACGTACAACCCGGCCAATCACTAGGGCGCGGGCCGCTGTAATCGTGGCCAATTGTAATTCTTCCTTGGAGCCAAAATGGGCAAACAAACCGCTTTTACTCATGGTCAATTCCCCCGCTAATCGACCGATTGATAGTCCTTCCAAGCCTTCTACGGAGGCAATATCCATGGCCCTTTGCAAAATGGCCTGGTAGGTTTGTTCCCCCTGGGAGGTGCGGCGGCGCTTGGCTGGGGATGGAGATAGGGAGAGTTCTGGCATCGGGTGCAGAATCCAGGGTCATTTCAAGATTACATCAAGGTTACAAAAGGTGGTGAATTTATAGCTGGCTAGTCTGACGGAATGGCATTGGCTTCACCCCAGACCATAGTAAAATAAAACGACCGTTCGTACCTTTTCTGTACTCACCTAGAAAACCATGATTCAGTTCTACTATGCTCGTCCTTCTCTCTTTGCCCGTCCTGTCTGGTTTGCCCTCCTGGAAAAGGGATTGCCGTTTGATCCGGTTGTGGTTGATCTTGCCAAAGGTGCTCAGTTTGAACCCGAATTCATCGCCCTGAATCCCTTCGGTCATATTCCAGTGCTGGTAGACCAGGAATTTCGGGTGATTGAATCTCAAGCCATTCTGGACTATCTGGAGGCCAAGTATCCTGAACCGGTGTTACTGCCGTCGGATCCTGAATCTCTAGCCAGGGTGCGGATGGTGCAAATGGTGGCGATCCATGAACTGCTGCCCGGTATTGGTGGTTTGTTGGTGCATCACAAAACCCCTGATGAAGTCACCTATAGTCAGGCCAGAATCACTACTGTACTGAGGTTTCTGGAAGATCTCCTGGGCGATCGCCCTATTTGCGGGGGAGGGATTTACCATGGCCGAAGTCGTGGCGGGAACTTTAATTCCAGATTTGCCCCAGGTAGAGATTTCCTTAGCATCCTATCCAGGTCTTGAGGCGTGGGCAGATCGAGTGCGATCGC
>JAAURB010000054.1 GCA_012033335.1 Oscillatoriales cyanobacterium RM2_1_1 | reverse complement strand
ACGACACGCCACACAAATGTGATTTTGTTTACCCCTCATCTTGCCGTTTTTACCGATATGGCTGGAACCACAGTCAGGACATTGCATCAGATTGAGCCTCAATTCATGGCACTATTATGCAACGCCTATATCTGTAAATCGCAGATTGAACTCTTAATGCAGGTTCATTTCCACCTTTAGCACTACTCCATGTATCGCCAAGAATGTCTTCATAGTTGCTTAGAAGAACATCTTCGGGAATAATGTAAAGATTTTTATATTCCTCATTGGGCTGTATTGGTCGTCTTTCGCGAATATCCCCCATCCCTCTGTAGACACGTTCAACCGCAATCCAAATACTATTACCTCTCTCTGCTTTCCAGCTACGCTCAAGGTCATTATCAAGTATTGTTAAAAATACTGACCAGTTTCATGGATGCTTCCGTAGTTAACATATCAATTTTAACTAAAGGATGAGGTGTCTTGCCGAGGACTTAAGCGGCATAACTAGTTATTATGCTGAAACTTTCAGCATAACCAACGGTTTGGGGATGATTACCCTGAAACTTTCCATCTTTTTCAACTGGCTAGGATACTAGGTATTCATTCGTATATCTAGTCAAGGGCGATCGCGGCTTTAGTGTTTGTTGTTTAGTATTTTTCGTGGGGCAGAGCCAGAGAAGCTGCATCTCGCCTGGGTGCTTTCTCCTGACTTGACTTCACACCATTGAAATCATTTAGGCCCTGAACAGTGCTGGAAAACCAACCCACTATAAAGCTGAAAGGCTGCATCCCAGGGGGTTTCTGATTTTCGCTCAATGTCAATCTGGGGGGGAAGTTGCTTGAGCAGTTGAGTGTAGTCCAGGGTCGTTTCTGCGAAGGGGGTAAACTCTGACCAGATGTTTTCCGGTAAATGCTGGTTAAAAGTGGCCAAGAGCTGATTCCAGTTGAGCCGGGTGGTGCTTTGGGTCAGGGGCGTGGAGGGTTCTGAGGCTTCAGTTGAAGCTTTAGTCAGTGATACTCCCTGATGAAATTGATAGCTCTGATCACAAAACCGCAGGATAGTACAACGGTTGAGCAAATGCAGATCGTGGATCTGGACATAATCCTGAATCATTTCTTTATGGCGGAAGCGATCGCCCCGTTGCCGTCGAGGGTCAAAATCCATCGCCTCCATAAATAACGGCAATAACCCTTCAACTTGCTGTGAAACCTCTGACCAGCTAAATTCTAGAGAACCCAACTGATCCTGATGATCCCGACAGACGAGGATGGGTTGGGGAGTCAGGCTTTGAATATACTGAACCCGGAACACATTAATTTTACGAATCTCCGCCAGGCTAGCCCAGAATACCGAGATTCCAGCCTGTTGCATTTCTTCCCCATAGACCTGCAATTCTCCGATGGAGCCGGTGCGATAGAGCCGCCAACCTCGACTCTGGAGCTGCATCCGGGCTGTGTAGGCATCGGTCTTGAAGATCCGGGCCAATTGCTGGGCCATCGCCATTTTCTGTTCAGGGGCAATCGGTTCTAAAATCAAAACCCCTGGTTCCTCGGCCTGAGGTTGAGCCGTTGCCTGGGAGATCGCCGCCTTACGTCTGTTACTTTCGAGGGTTTCTAAGCGCTGTAATCCTTGTCGTGCCTGGGTAATAACCTTTGAGTTTGTAGCGCTCTGCAGCAATTTGCGATAAACCTGTTCTGCCCGATCCCATTTATCCGTCGCCTCATATAGGCGACCGATGTAAAACTTCAGCCAGGGATGGTTGGGGGATTCCTGCTGAACCTGTTTAAGTAACTGAGCCGCTGTTCGGTAGTCCTGGTCTTGAATAGCGGCTGCCACCTGTTGGATATCAAGCATTGAGAAACTCCAGATTGGAGAAGTCATCCATTTAAGTTGGCTTGATTTAAGTTAACCCTATTCAAAGAGTAAGTAGGTGGTTGTAATTAATTGTTAAGTGGAGTGGGCATCTTGCCCGCCGACCAGGAGCCTGTACCACGACAGATTTTTATAAACGGTTGACAAACGATTTGGGATTGCCATGGAGCCAAAGAATATAGAACTAACTTGAACTATCACAGGTTTTTAATCGTGGCAGTTTCAATAGAGGTGGGGCGAGTTATACGTTCAACTCGAAAAGTGTCTTGGCCCGAGAAAATCTGATCGGTCTCACCTTTGAACTCATCTATAAAGGTTGCACCCCTTGCTTGCAGTTCCGATTGAGTAGTTTTGGACAGGCCGACTGCACCCGAAAAATTTGCCCCTTGAACTGTAGCCCGATCAAATTGAGCCCCATTCAGCCTGGCGTTCCTGAAATTAGCGCCATTGAGGTTAGCGGCGGCAAAGTTGGCCCCCACCAGATTGGCCTGGCTAAAATCAGCTTCCTTTAAATCCTGGCCCAGGGCTCCCTGGGTCAAAACGTTCTGAACCAATCGCCACTTATCATCAATTTGAGTGAGTTGATCGATCACAGTTCCACTCAGGTTGATTCCCGATAAATCTACCTTGAAAAGATTTGCTCCCCTAAGATCAGTCTCAATTAAGTTGACATCTTGCAAATTGGCTTGCTCCAGATTGGCATGGCTTAAATCCGCTCCAATGAACTGAGCCCCCGTCAAATCAGCCCCCATAAAATCTGCTCGACTACACTGGGCAGAAATCAAATTGGCATCCATCAAATGGGCTTGGATGAAGCTGGCATAACTCAAATTGGCTTCTGTCAAATCAGCCCCACTCAGGTCAACAAAGCTCAGATTCGCTCCAGTTAATTGGGCTCGATTCAAGTTGACATTGGTAAGGTTAGCTTGAGATAAATTCGCTTCAACCAGATAGGTATCTGTCAAGTCGGCGTTAACCAGATTGGCATAGCTTAAGTTGGCATAGCTTAGTACCAAACCGACTAGCCTCGAACCAATTAAAATCGCTGATGGGAAGTTGCGATCGCCTTGACTATAGCGTTCAAGAAGATCCTGGGTATCCATAAATATCTAAACTCTAGGGTTTCAGTGAAAGATTTCAGTCTTGCAGATCCACAACATCAATCTACTGTAAAGACCTCTGCTGACACTATGTTAGTCACGATAGCAATACTCAGCCCTATCTGTCCAGTTCCTCAAATATATTATGGCTTAGACCAGTCAAGGGAACACCCCCTATAATATTCAAATCTCAAGATTGATCGCGACTTATCTGAAAGTATTCATTAAAAATCTCAGTTGAATTTACACTTAAACCTCAACGGCTTGTAAATTAAATTCAAACTTAGATTTAAAACTGAAATTTAAAACTTAGATTAAAAACTAGTATGATCCTTTATCAATAAAAACTTTAACAATTTAATCAAGATTACTAACCATCAATGCTGATGACCAAGCATTAATGACTAAATGTTGATAACTGGTTAATCGATGACTGGTTGAGCAAAAATGCGATTGTTTCACTTGAGTGCTATTGTACAGCAAAAATCCCATTGGATTGTAACTTTAAAAACATTTTCTGGTTGTAGCTCGGATTATGTCTTGATCAATCAATTAATTTCAATATGACATTGCAACATTGACTTTTTTTGGAATTGGTTAAAGTGAGGCATCCGATGGATTCAGACTGCAACCTGAAAAATCCATGCGATAAGATTTAAGGGACTTCAGTGTTCATCCATCATGGTCAGGCATCATGGTCAGTTTCCCACGGCTCTGGTTAACCTCCGGATTACTCTTGATTGGACTCAGCATTCCTTATGATCATGATCCTCGAAAAAGTTCCCCCTAATCGCTGGTATGGTTTTCGAGTGACCCGAACCCTTGCTAATTCCAAGATCTGGTATCGAGGGAACCGGATTTTTGGCTATGACCTTCTTGGTGCTGGGATCGCCCTTAGTGTTACAGCAATCCTTACCGGGCTGTGCTTCAATAATCCTGATGTCATCAACGGCATCAATCTAGGGGTCTTGCTGATCTCAATTCCCCTGGCTCTGCTCTATAACCTTCTCGCCCTCAACCGGATGACTGATGAAACATGATGCTGTTCCTATTCTGCGGGATCTGGTTCTGATTGGTGGGGGTCACAGCCATGCGAT
This sequence comes from Oscillatoriales cyanobacterium RM2_1_1, assembly GCA_012033335.1. Taxonomy (GTDB): domain Bacteria; phylum Cyanobacteriota; class Cyanobacteriia; order Cyanobacteriales; family Microcoleaceae; genus JBHJGO01. The sequence goes on along the minus strand of JAAURB010000054.1, from coordinate 32,203 downwards.
CGCCCTCAAACAGTTTGGGATGAATCCCTTGCCTGGAGTGCAATTGACCCTGATTACCGATGTCTCCCACACCCCCTATTCTGGGATGTTGCCGGGGTATGTGGCCGGATTGTACGACTTTGATGAGTGCCATATTGATCTGCGACCGTTGGCACGATTTGCCGGGGCTCGGATGATTGTGGATCAGGCGATTGGGCTAAATTTAGAGCACAACTGGGTACTGTGCGCTGATCATCCGCCGATTGCCTTTGATCTGCTCTCCATCGACATTGGCAGCACCCCCGCGACCTTCACCGTTCCAGGAGCTACAGAATACGCCATTCCCGTCAAACCCATTTCCCGATTTCTCCGCTATTGGGATCAACTCAGACAGCAAATTGCCCAACAGCCTGACGCGATCCGTCTGGGCATTGTTGGGGGGGGAGCCGGAGGGGTGGAACTGGCGTTTGGGGTGCAGAGTTGTCTTCAGGAAATTTATCAATCGACTCCCCAGTCCCGGAAGAATTCAACCTCCAATCCCCTAGAACTGCATCTATTTCAACGGGGCGATCGGCTCTTGCCGGAGCGCGATCCCTGGGTGGGGAATCGAGTAGAGCAGATTTTATCCCAGCGGGGAGTCCATCTGCATCTGGGTGAAACGGTGGTAGAAGTTCAAGCCCCTGATCATCACCTGAAGATGATTCACTGTGAGTCGGGTTTGAGCGTCAAGTGTGATGATTTGTTTTGGGTGACGCAAGCGGGAGCTGCTCCCTGGCTAGGGCAATCTGGACTGGCAACAGATGAACGAGGATTTGTCCTAGTGAATGATTGTTTACAATCCCTGTCCCATCCCCAGGTGTTTGCCGCCGGGGATGTCGCCACCTTAGTGAATTATCCGCGCCCCAAGGCGGGGGTCTTTGCCGTGCGCCAGGGGCAGCCTTTAGGGAAAAATCTCCACCGGGCCTTACTGAATCAATCCCTAAAACCTTTTGTACCCCAGAAGCAATTTTTGATTTTAATTGGTACTGGGGATGAACGGGCGATCGCCTCTAAAGCGGCGTTTGGATTAGGCCCCTGGGGGTTGCTGTGGTGGTGGAAAGACCACATTGACCGCAAGTTCATGCATCAGTTCACTCACCTGTCTGCTCCCATGAATCTAGGACTGAACGGGTCACCAATCCCTAACCCCGACACCAAAACTTCAAGTAGTATTCAAAGGAGTGAGTCTTCAATGACCGTGGCCAGCCTACCTGAAATGCACTGTAGGGGTTGTGGTTCAAAGATGGGGGGTGCTGCCTTGAGTCAGGTGTTGCAGCGGATTCAGCGGGACGTTGCTGCCCTGCAACGACAGGATATTTTACTGGGGCTGTCAGCGACGGAGGATGGAGCCGTGATCAGTGTACCGCCGGGGCAGGTATTAGTTCAAACCGTGGATTATTTTCCGGCCTTGATTGATGATCCGTTTCGCTTCGGCCAGATCACTGCTAATCATTGCTTAAACGATCTCTATGCCATGGGAGCCAATCCCCAGAGCGCTTTAGCCATTGTCACCTTACCCTACGGCACTCCAGCAAAATTGGCAGATACCCTCTATCTGGTATTGATGGGGGTGACTCAAGGACTCCGGGAGGCGGGGGCTGTTCTCGTCGGGGGACATACTATGACAGGGGCGGAACTGGCTCTGGGGCTGTCCTGCAATGGTCTAGCAGAGGCCAGTCAGTTGTGGCGGAAACAGGCATTGCAGCCGGGTCAACAGTTGATTCTAACCAAACCCCTGGGCACAGGGACTCTATTTGCAGCCGAGATGCAGCTTCAGGCTAGGGGACGCTGGATTGAGACGGCGGTGACCTCAATGTTGCAGTCCAATCGGGCCGCCGCCGAGTGTTTCCGCCATTATCAAGCCACTGCCTGCACCGATATTACCGGGTTTGGATTGTTGGGTCATCTCGGGGAAATGGTGCGGGCTTCCCAGGTTGAGGTGGAACTGGATCTGGATGTTTTACCAGTGTTGCCTGGAGCCCTGGAAACCTTACAAAGAGGACTCTTCAGTTCACTACATCAGGAAAATATGGAACTCTGCGGGAAAATCTTTGACTTGGGGCAATTCAGCCCATATCTTGCATATCCCCTACTGTTTGATCCCCAAACCGCTGGGGGATTGCTGGCTTCAGTGCCTCACCACAACGCTCCAGCCTGTCTGGCGGCATTACAACGTCAGGGATATGCCGAGGCTCGCATCGTTGGAACGGTTATTGAAACTATCAGTGGCACAGTCAAATCTAACCAGGTATTCCAATGACAGTCGAATCCCATTTCATCCTGGACTTGGTCACTGCCCTGGGAGCCGCCGCTGCCGGAGGGTTCCTGGCTTACCGTTGTGGTCAGCCGATTCTTCTCGGATATCTGGCTAGCGGCTTAATTATTGGGCCATCTGGTTTGGGAGTACTGGGGGACATCACTCAAATTCAGGCTTTGGCAGAAATCGGTGTGGCCTTCCTACTGTTTGCTTTAGGGGTGGAGTTTTCCCTGGCGGAATTGAACCGGGTTCGCCAAATTGCAATTCAGGGAAGTTTGCTGCAAATTGGTCTGACGATCGCTGTTGTGGCCTTGATCGCCCCTTTACTGGGCTGGGTCAAAAACCCAACGGAGGGGATTTTTCTCGGGGCGATTCTGTCGCTATCTTCCACGGCAGTTGTCCTGAAAACCCTGACGGAACGGGGCGAGGTCAATACTCCCCATGGGCAGGTAATGTTGGGTATTCTGATTGCTCAAGATCTGGCTCTGGGAATGATGCTGGCTATTTTACCGGCGTTGAATCAATCCGGCTGCCCTTGGAATGGCGGTGCTTTGGGCTGTGGCCAAAGGGGTTTTATTTCTGTTGGGGGCGTTGGTGGCTGGTATCTGGCTGGTGCCACCCTTGATCAAGCAAGTGGCTCGAACTGAAAGCTCAGAACTGTTTCTATTGACGGTGATTGCCTTGTGTTTGGGGGTGGCTTTGATTACGGAAGCCCTGGGACTTTCAATTGAAATGGGGCATTTATTGCGGGGTTAATGGTAGCAGAAATTGACTATTCCCATCAGGTTTTGACCCGAATTTTGCCGTTACGGGATACCTTTGCCAGTTTGTTTTTTGTCTCCATTGGCATGTTAATTGACCCGATGATTTTAATTGAGAACTTAGGCATTATTCTCGGGTTGGTGATGATGGTAATGGTGGGCAAAGCCTTGATTATTTTTCCAATTGTTTTGAGGTTTGGCTATTCCTTCAGAACCGCAGTTATTACCAGCCTGGGATTAAACCAAATTGGTGAGTTTTCCTTTGTTCTGGCTCAGGTGGCCCTGACATTAGGGATTATTGCCGAGAAAAAATACCTGCTCATCCTGGGAACCACTGCCATTACCCTGGTGCTGACTCCAGTTTGCTTGAAATTGTCATCCCGGTTTGCCAATCGTCTGATCCGGTTGCCCCTGTTGGCGGGGTACTTACGCCAATTTCAGGCGGCAAAAGAAATCTCTCTGCCTGAAACTCTCCAGAACCATGTAGTGGTGGCCGGCTATGGCCGGGTTGGACAAGTGCTGGTCAGAATGTTGCAAAATCAGGGCCATTCCCTGCTGGTAATTGACAATAGCGAAGCGGCGATCACCCAATTACGTTCCCAGGGGATTCCTTACTTGATGGGGGATGCGGATTCCGAGCTTGTCCTAGAAAAAGCCCACCTGGAAACCGCTCAAGCTCTAGCCATTGCCCTACCGGATCCGGCCAGTACTCGTTTGCTGGTCAAGCGGGCCTTGACTCTAGCTCCTCAACTGGACATGGTGGCTCGAGCCCACACGAATAACGAAATTGAAGTATTGACTCAACTGGGGGCCCAGGAGGTGGTACAGCCCGAATTTGAGGCGGCCCTGGAAATGGGAGCCCATCTCTTGTCTTCCCTGGGAGAGACCCAAACGACTATTCAGTCTGTGATTCGTACCATTCGGACGGGTCGCTATCGCAGTGTGTTGCCGGAGCGGGTGACCAATGTAGGATTGAGGGCCTTGCTGGAAACCACAGAGGGCTTAAAGTCTCTCTGGGTGACTCTTGATCCCCGATCTTCCCTGGTGAGAACAACCCTGGCGGATGCGGATGTTCGTCAACTGACTGGTGCGACCATTATGGAGATTGACCGGGATCATCAGCGGATTCATTACCCCACCGGGGAAACTCGATTGCACGCGGGCGATCGCCTGTTTGTGGTGGGGGATCGGGAAGAACTGGGGTTATTTGAAGCTCTAGCCTTAAACCAGTCTCCAATTCGTCTGCGGAAAAGTAGTTGGGTGCCCCTGACCCCCACCTCATCTTTAGTGGGTGAAATGCTTCATCCTGCAGATTTGCTTCAAGGTCAACGGGGGATTATTGCGATCCGGCATCAAGGAAAGTTGTACAGTTTTTTGCATAAACCCTTGCAACTGCAACCCGGAGATTGGCTATTATTGCAAACCGGGCTTCTCCAGGAGCCGACCGTCAATCAATCCGACAATCAATCCGGGGAAAACCAGGCTGAAGAGACGTGATATGATAATCCAGAGTTGCCCGATTGTCAGCCTTTGAGGGGGATGCTCTTGAAGGTGGGCTATTTGCAGATGGTTTACTTGACGATGCTTTGCTCGACAGTGGTTTGCTTGACGGTAGGTTATTTATCCCCAATTGACTATGGATGATTTTCAGTTCTGGCGGTCTGGTTTTTCCTCTAGCCCTTCTCAGCCTTCTCAGCCAAGAGGGCGATGGTTGGTGGCCATGGTCACATCCCTGAACTTTGTGATCGGGGTCACCTCTGCCTCTGCCTTTCCGCGTTTTGATCTGGTGACGGAGGAAGATTATCAGATCTGCGCCGAGAATCTACAAGATCTGGGGCTTTCGGCAGACCTGGTGGCAGAAGCCTGCGCGGCAGTGATTCGACCCGAAAATCTGAGTCAATGTGTTACCCAGATCAATCAGGAAACGGCAATCGCCCCAGAAGCCGTATTAGCCAGTTGTGTGAGTGTCAGAAGACCCGAAGAACTGGCCACCTGTGTCATAGATATCACTCAGGCCAGTGGAGCTGATCCAGCCAATGTCTTGAATAGCTGTCGGCGGAGTCTGTTGCCGGAGCGCCATTCATTTTGCGTTTTGGGCCTGACTCAAGGGGGTGGCATTGCGGTTGACCAGGCTTTGGAAACCTGCTTGAATCCTCCTGAACAATTTTTTGATTTGGGTGTGAGCAAGCCGTAAGCTCATAGAGCCAGTCAGCTTGCCTGGAGGAAGGGTCATAGGTTATCACTGCCCCCCTTCAGCAACTCCTCCTGTCCGTCGCGGATCAGCCCTGGCAACAAACCCAGAATTTGGCTCCCACATAACGGCTTGCACACCGCCAAAGTACATAGACCGTTCCGAGAATTGACGGATTTGGGTTCGGGCTTTCGGACTCAGGGGTAAGCCCGGTTCCATTGCCGTAGTCTGGGTTCCCGCTGAGACTTCAACATGGAGGCGCGGAGCAGCAATGGCCTCGGGTAACGCCATCCCCAACTGCAAATGATTGAATAATACCTGGGCGATCGCCGTGGTAATCCGCGAAGCCCCCGGCGAACCAATTGCTAGCACCGCCCCTGAGGGATGTCGAGCAATCGTGGGAGCCATGTTTGAAACCAGGCGCGTGCCGGGAGAACAATGATCCAAACCCTGGGGATGTAGCTCTATTTCCCCGAGGGAATTATTCAACCACAGCCCCGTACCGGAGACCATTACCCCTGAACCATAGCCCGCCGAGGCACTAATTGAGCAGGCCAAACCGTCCCGATCTACAGCAGAAATGTGAATTGTTGAAGGGGATTGATTTAGGGTGCTGAGGCTTTGGAGATCCCCTTTACTTGCCTGTTTGAGCAATTGATCGACAGCCTGGGCGTTGTCGTGATCCGGATCAAGATGTTGATGGCGATAGCCTAACACCGCCGATTGGATTTGTATCCATTGATCGACAGTTTGGGTAGTCCAGGATTGAAGGGCAGGCCGATCCAATAACAACAACATCGCCCCCAAACAAGCCCCCCCAATAGCAGGAGCAGGATTGGTCACGATGTCCCAATCCCGATAGCGCACTTGAATAGGGGTGCGAACCACCGCTCGATAGGCTTGCAAATCCTCCAGGGTTAATAACCCGCCATGGGCCTGGATTTCTTCCGTCATCCGTTCCGCTAGGGTTCCGGAATAAAATGTGGCCACTCCGGCATCTGCAATCTGTTGCAACGTCGCCGCCAGTTCTGGGATATAGATGGTTTCACCTTGGGTCAAACAGCGTCCATCCCTATGATGTACCACGGGATAGCTATCGGGATGCCAGCCAAAAATCACCTCGTGGCTGTAGCGCAAATACTCAGCCCCGGCAGCGGATAAGGCACTGCCTCGCTTTGCCCAATCCACAGCGGGCTGCATCACCCCCGACCAAGGGAGACTGCCATACTGGGCAATGGCCTGACTCAACCCGGCGAATATTCCAGGCGTTGCTACTGAACCATGAGCTACAATGGTTTCCATCCCACCCCCGTAGCCCATCCCTACCCGCCGGGTACTGGTCTGGAAGCGTCTGCTGATCGCCTGCTGATCTCCCAAGCCTCGACCTGGCATCTCGCCGTAAGCATCGATCACAACTGGAGTATTCCCCAAAGGCCAGATCGCAATGAACCCACCACCCCGGGGCAACAATTCCTGTATCTGTACATAGGGCCACCAGAGTAGCTGCGATCGCAGCATCTACTGCATTCCCACCTTGGTTAGCAACGGTGGCTCCAGCTTCTGCCGCAATCTGAGAACTGGCAGCGATACTGACAAAGGACATAATAATTTGGATGTATTCTTAACAGATGACTGGGAGTTTAAATTTATTAAATACAGTTAAATTAAATACAGATTTACTAGATTCAAATTTACCTGCAAGTAAACTCAACTCAAGATTATTAAAAATGATTTGATGGGAATGATTTAATGGGAATGATTTGATGAGAACAATCAATTAGAGTCGATCGCAGTCAATCAAAACTAATGAACTTAAATTCTATTATTAACACTTAGGCATGGAAAATTTTTCTGAAAACTTAATTCTAGTAGTGGACGACTCTTTAGTCAATAGTAAAATGCTCCACGAAGTTCTGGAAAATGTAGGCTTTGAAGTTATTCTGGCCGGCAATGGCGAAGAAGCACTACAGCAACTCCAGAATTACAAGCCCGATATCATTCTACTAGATGTAATGATGCCAAAGATGGACGGCTTCAAAACCTGTTCTCGGATCAAATCAACTGCAGCCATTCAAGATATTCCAATAATTTTTATGACTTCTCTGACGGAGCCAGAGGAGCGAATTAGAGGTTTAAATTTAGGGGCAGTTGACTTTATTACAAAACCCTTTCAACCAGCAGAAATTCTGGCTCGGGTCAATATTCATCTTCAGTTACGAGGGCTCACTAAAAATTTAGAACAACAGGTTGATGAGCGCACAGCTAAATGGTCTGAGGCTCTCAACAAACTCCAAGCCTCTCAGATGCAGTTAGTACAAAGCGAAAAAATGTCAGCGCTGGGTCAACTTGTTGCTGGAATTGGCCATGAGATTAATAATCCCTTAAACTTTATCTCTGGCAATCTGAATTATATTTCTGATCAAGTAGAAGGATTATTAAGGATTGTCAGGCTTTACCAGAATGTTCTGCCAAATCCAGGGGAAGAAATTACAGCGGAGCTAGAAGAAATCGACCTGGATTATGTAGAGCGGGACTTACCTAAAATGATTCAGTCTATGCGGGAAGGAACAAAACGGATGACTGAGATCAGTACATCCTTGAGAATTTTTTCTCGTTCTGATAATTTAGAGAAGCAGGCCATTGATCTACATGAAAGTATTGAAAGTACCTTGTTAATCCTGGGTCATCGATTAAAACCTACTGATACTCGTTCTGCAATTGAAGTAATCAAACATTATGGGGATTTGCCATTAGTTCCCTGCTTTCCTGGGCTAATCAATCAAGTTTTTATGAACCTCCTGGCCAATGCAATTGATGCAATTGATGAGGCTAATGAGCCAATAAATGATGATAGCCAATCTGAAGATCGATTCGAAAGCTACTTTGACAATTACTCTGAAAATCACTCTCAAAGCCGGTCTGAACGTCACTCTGATCGTCCCTATCAAATTATGATTTATAGTGAATTTGCTGAAGCTCAGAATGAAGTGACTATCTGGATTCAAGACAGTGGCAAAGGGGTTCCATCAGAATTACTGCAAAAAATCTTTGAGCCCTTATTTACGACCAAACCCATTGGTAAAGGTACGGGATTGGGCTTGTCCATGAGCTATCAGATTGTAGTTGAAAAACATTGTGGAACGTTAACTTGCAATTCAACTCCAGGATATGGCACTGAGTTTGCCGTAACATTACCCTTGAAAACCTAACAATCTGTCAAAATTTATAGTTGATCCACAGACTATGAGCAGACATTAGCGTATAAGTAGCTCGACACAATTAATTAAAATAATTAAAAGATTGGTACGGGGACGAAGCCCCAGACCCCCTTCCATTTAACAATTAATTACAACCACCTACTGAGAATCTGCTCCCAAATCCGTACCTGACGGGATTGAAACCCTATAGGCAATCGGACGCTCTATCATCGTGCAGCAACCCTAGAAGCAATCTATTGCTTGACCGTTGTCAATGATCTCGGCTAAAACTGTAACGATTGATTTTCCAGGATAGATCGAACCGCGTCGCATTCAGCCAGATGATAGATTCCAGCCACCGAAATCTCCACTGGAATCGTTCCCAGGGCACTGGGGCCTTCGGCGAGAAACTGACCATTATAGTGCTGCACAATGCCGCGAACTTGCTCCAGAGCCCCCTCAGCCTGCTGTCGCACTTCCGAGGGCGAGGATCGTTGTTCCCCGACTTCTCCTAGATGCAGCAAGACAATCACCTGAAGCCGTTCCTGGGAATTCAGGTTAGCCAGACGGGCCGCAAAGTTAGTACTGATTTTAGCGGGAGGAGGGGGGGTCATCGGTGAGCTGGGCGATCGCAGGGTACAGTACTTTAAGTTTAGTCCTGGATTCAGGGGGCTTCCTGGAACAGCTCCAGAACCGATTGGAAGTTCCTCCAGATTGAGTATCAGGGCAAGAACCCAGATCATGATCGTTGCCCCCGGCGATGAATTACTTTAGCAATGCTTCTAACGCTTTCACCGGCTGAATCAAGCCCCAACCCCAGCGGTTGTCAGGCCGCATTTCTTCCCCACCGGGATGAAACGCCGTCTCTTTTAATACCTCAATAATCTGACTGACCGGAGCATCGGGCTTAGCTGACATCAACAGGGCAGCCACTCCGGCGACATGGGGAGTAGCCATTGAGGTTCCATCCATGTAGGTGTATTGATGGGGGCCATCGGGCTGCTGGGTCGGAGGAATCGCAGAGTAAACCTGAGCCCCCGGGGCAACCACATCTGGCTTCGTCACCAATTGATTGGTTGTACTGCCCGGAAAAACCAAACTAGCCCCGCTGCTGAAGAAGGCAATATCAAGTTTGGAGTTGGGCTGTTGTTCTAAGGCCCCAATGGAAAAGGCATTGTAAGCGCTGCCGGGGGAACTAGTATTGCCGTGGTTTTCATTGCCAATGGCGATCACCGGCAAAATATTGTATTGGCTGATCAAGGTGTCGAAGACCTGGGCAAACAGCGGTTCATAGTAGCTCATCCCCAGGGACATGTTGATAATATTGGCTCCCTGTTCAATTGCCCAGGACATCCCTTCAATCAGAGTTCGCAGGGTCGAATCCCCAATCAATACCCCGGCGGCCAGTAACTGCGCTTCGGGGGCAACTCCAATGGCGACTCCGGTTTCCGTTGTGCCTCCCGCAATGGTTCCACAGACATGGGTTCCATGTTCGCCGCCGTCAAAGGCTGGAGTGGCGGTAATTCGTCGGCCTTGGGGATCAATCACCACAAAGCCCTTGACTCTTCCTTGAAGGGCCTGGTGATCGGCGTAAACTCCAGTGTCCAGCACCGCTACTGTGATATCTTTTCCCCGGGTTGTTTCCCAAACCTTAGGAATTTCCATCGTCTGTAGTCCCCAGGTGTACTTGGCATTAGCTTCCTGGGTATTTAATTCGGCATAGTCTACCGCCTGGGGTCTGATCAGATGAATTTTTTGATTGGGGAGAATCGCTACAACATTGGGCTGGGCTGCCAAGACGGGCAGGGTTTCTGGGGTGACTTCTACCTTGGCGGCGGGAATTGCTCCAGAACCGACAGGCTCAACATTCAGGGCTTCTCCCGTTTCACTGCGGTAGCCTGCTGCCATTTCGGCGACCACGGCTCGATTGTTCTGGGTTTGAGAATTGATGGTGTCAAAATAGGCTTGGGTTCCTTTCGGAGGCAAAGCAGCCGGGGGCGCTCCTCGGAATAAAACAACCGCATCCTTATGAGTATTGGCATTGGCCTTGGCAAAATACTGTTCAAAGGCGGGGGAAATGGTCGGAGGAGTGCTCATAGGGGTTCAAAGGTTATAGAGATTAAAATTGACAATCCTGAACAAGGGGTTTCAGCAATCGGTTATCTGTAAACATTTGTAGCCCAGTTTACCAATCATCCTACCAGGGGAGGAAGCCCCCAGGGGTTATACCTAGATGTTATCCCCAAAACCATTTCTATGGGCGTGACATCAATCCCCTGAACTCAATCAACACCCTGGAATGGGCTGCCGAACAACCAAAAGCCACGGGGATAATTTCTCTAGCCCTCGTCCAATATTGCTTGATTTGATTGCTTTAGCTGTCATATTTAGGACGTTTGTGGGGGGCGCGCTCTGCCCCCACAAAACGATTCCCGTCCTAACTGCGATCGCGGCAATCCTCGCAAAAATGTCACCCTTGCCCAATGGCAATTTCAGCAAGAACTATAGATCGCCACCCCGAAATGCCAGTAATACGATCACAACGGGCCCAGCAATGACGATCAGAGCTAGCATCGTCAGTTGAGCAATCAGTTCAAAGTTGATATTGCTGAACAAATTTGTAATAAAGTCCATTTTTCCTCCCAAAATATGACCCGGTAACCCTGGAATAATTCCAGTTAATCAGAACCAACAGTAAATCCTACAGGCGATCGCCCTGCTTTTTAAGAATTTTCATAAAATGCAACAGAGTCCTACTTCTCGGGCTTTAAAAATCACCCGGAATCATTCAAGATCGGTAAATTTGCAACATCCGGTTACTCCCCCGCTGAAACTCGTAGGCAACGGGTTGAATGCGGTAGTTGTAGCCCGCATCCGAGAGTTCAGCCAAAATCGGTTCTAGAAAGGGAGAGGGCTCCCCCGACAACGTCAACAGGGGAAAGACTCGCACCTCCCTGGCAACCCGACAAAGCTCTAAAACTGAATCCCGATGAAATGGCTGGGACAACTGATCCGAATATGTGAATAAAAAATGACTGCACAGGGCCAGATCAAAGTGTTGGGCTGACCCGGGAAGTTGAGGCAGGGCAGCCCTCAGATAACGCCCCTGAGACAAGCCCGCCGGAAAATCCTCTAGAAATCGCTGCATTGCTGCCATTCGGACTTCCCCCAGGTGGTCGGGAGATTTCAGGGTTTGCCAGACATAGCTCTCAAGATTGGCTCTCACCCCGGAAATCACGGTGGGATAGGTGTCCTGAATCCGTTGAGCTATCTCGTCCGTGGAAAATTGATAGATCGGATCCCAGGAGGTGACCCGATGACCTCGAACCGTCATTTCGGCGTTGAAACTGGCTAGCCCGGCAGCACAATCGAGGATATTGAGCTTCAGGGCTTGAGCATCGAGGCCAAACATGGCCACGTACTCATCCAGGTTGCGCCCCCAGGGAATAATCGTGTTCAGTTGCAGTCCCATCAGTTCTGATCAACGATTGGCCTGAATCATTTCAAGTCTAGTAACCCGCTGGTTTTTAGCTTGGGATTGAACCGGATCTCTTCCGTAACTCCTCGCTGTTGCAAATCGGCTAAAATCCCTGCCTCCACCCGACGAGCCACATCTTTCAGGAGCTTCTCCTGATCGATCTCGTCTAGTTTTTCATGGGTCGCCATTTCCTCGGGTGTCATCAGGGGTTTGACATCAATGGATTGAGTCCAGGTCTGGAATTGGGGGCCATTTCCGGCGGGAACTGTGCCATTTTCAGCCATCCAGGCGTGTTGGGTATCTTCTAGAATGGTTCGGTTGGGGCGGTCAATGGTTTGGGCTTTGACCCCATAGCACAACTGAGGTTGACGTACTAGGTGTTGCTTCAGACTCAGGTAAATATCCCGGGAGTAGCCCACGTATTGCAGGGTGTGTCTGGCATCAAAGATCCCATACACACCAATCTTGCCCTGGAGGGCAGCAGGCAATTTTCCCTGGTCATCAATGTAGGGCAGCATCTCTAAATCCTGCAACGCAGGAATAGGGTCAGGACGATTGGATTGAGGATTCATGGTCTTCATCTGGATTAATTTGATTGATTTGAATGGCGATGTCAATTCACAGTGGCGATTCGGGGCAGACGATGTTTGAACCCACAGAGGATTTCCCAGGAAATTGTCCCCAAGCGGGCCGCCCAATCCTCGGCTGAAATGGCGCGATCGCCCTCCTGACCAATCAGGGTGACGACTTCTCCAACCCGAAGACTGGGGAGATGACTGACATCAATCATCAATTGATCCATGGTAATTGCCCCCACCTGCGGAGCAAATTCCCCTTGCACCAATACCTGCATCTGATTGGACAAATTGCGAGGCACGCCATCAGCATAGCCAATTCCAACTACGGCAATCTGCATCGGGGACTGGGCCACAAACCGATGACCGTAGCTGATGCCGGTTCCGGGTTCGATCTTTTTAATCTGGGTAATTCTAGCTTTGACCTGCAAAGCGGATTTCAGTTTGAGGCAGGACTGCAGATGGGGGGCTGGATACAGACCATAGATTGCTAAACCCACTCGCACCAGATCGTAGTGCAAAGCCGTATCCATTAGGGTGGCCGCAGAATTGGCGATATGTAACAGGGGCCGGGGCGATTGAGAAGAGCCAGGGATCGGGGGAACTTCGCCTTTTGAGCCCGACAGAGGGGCGAGGGAAGGTGAGGTTTGCCAATCCCAATAGCCCATGGCCCGGAGCTGAGCGATCGCCTGCTGAAACCGTTGATGCTGCTGTTGTAAAACTGTTGGATCCGGGTCATCGGCGGTGGCAAAGTGGGAATATACCCCAGCAATTTTGAGTCTGGGCAATCGCTGAACCAGTTCAACAAATTCAATGGCCTGCTGCCAGTCAGTCCCCAGACGCGACATGCCCGTATCTAGGTTGAGCTGTACCGCCAAGGATTGATTCAGCCGACTCAAGCTAGCAGAAAAAAGCAGGGCTTGTTGAGGGGTGCAGAGGGTGGCTTGGAGTTGCCAATGGGCGATCGCCTTGACTTCATCGGGGGTGTGGGCTGCCCCCAAAACCAGAATGGGTTGGTCAATTCCAGCTTCTCGCAATTCAATCCCCTCTGGAATGGTGGCCACGGCAAATCCACTCACCCCAGCCTGGCTCAACACCTGAGCCACGAAGGTAGCCCCATGGCCATAGGCATCCGCCTTGACCACCGCCATCAACTCCGTTTGCGGGGCGAGCAGGGTTTGAATCTGCTGGACATTCGTGGTAATAGCCCCCAAATCCACTTCAACCCAGGCCCGTTGATGGATTCCCCCGTAAGCTTCCCGCCCCCTCAAGGCTAGACTGAGGCGATCTCCCTCCAGAAACTCCGTGGTCATCTGCTTTCCAATCCTCATATTTCACTCCTCCCTTATGCTTCACGGTAACCTTGCCATAATTCTCCCTATCATAGGGGAGGTCTCAATCTGATCCTATCGTCACAACCAGGGCAGAGAATTTTTTTCGGGCCCTACTAACCTATAGGGTTTACGGTTTTGAAAGGTTGAAGTCAGAAGATTGAAGTCGGTATCTTTTATCATTCGACTTCGGAGCCAACTGAAAAATATCGGTGACGGTGGCACAGTGAACTGGCAATTGAAAAGTGGCGGGGCTGACGGGATTTTGATAGGTAAAATGGCGATAGTTGAGGCAGAAGCGATCCCAATCTGCCATCTGAATCCGAAAGACTTTAATAAAGATATTGGCCAGCCAGAGGGCAAGATTGAAGCGAAAATAAATCCGCTGCTGAAAAAATCTGCAAGCGTCTTCGATTACCTGATTCACTGTAGTGGGGGCACTGCCTAGAACGAAGTATTCTAAATCCTGGTTTTGGGCAGGATGTTCTATCAAGTAACTCACAACCTGGGCAATATCAGCCCCATGGACAAAATGAAAGCTAGCATCCGTCTTGAACCAGCGAATCAGGGGCAGCCAATTGACGATCTCTGAAATCCCAGAGGAAACATGGGAGGAGGGTTTATCAGGCGCTCCACCTAGTACCAAGGTGGGAAAGAGTACCCGAATCGGCGGCAAATTTGGCGTGAGTTCCTGAATTTTTGTCAAGCATTGATATTTTGAGCTGATATAGTCGGTGCCAATCGTTCCCGCTTCAGGCAAAAGCTGATGATTGTGATCTAAAATACTGGCGGTTGAAAAGTAAATCACCTGTTGACACTGGGAATTTAGCCCCTGCAAAAGACTGATCACACTATTCACATTAATATCAAAAATCTCCTCCCGTCCGCCCCAGGAGGTGGCTATTAAAATTGCAATGTCAAGGGTGGAAAGGAGCTGATGAAACTGATCAATTTGTCTCAAATCAGCCTGCAATATCTGAATTCCAGAACGGACAGTGGTATCAAACCCTAACTTACTCGGATCGCGCACCAGCAAAAATAGTTGATGATAGGTCTGCTGGATCAACTGTTCAGTCACATAATGACCAATACAACCGCTGGCTCCCGTGATTAAAATCCGTTTATTCATTTAGATCTTAAATTGATAAATTCTCCAAACCGTGAACCTACCGAAGTCAACGACCTGATCTCCCCTGACGGTTCAAATCGAATTGCTAAAACCCCCAACCATCTCAACGGTTGGGTTTTACCTGGTTGACTGACACAACTCTCTCCCAGAGCGGGAGAGGGCTAGGGTGAGGGCGGTTCGGGCAATCACACAAAAGATTTGTCAGTCAATCAGGGGTTTATGGCAGTCAAAAATAATTTATGAAGGGGGGTAAAGGGAGCAGCGCCCCCTGCTTAAGAGTTCCTCAACCCCTCTCTTGCGCTTTTTAGGATTGATCTAAGCCTGCTAAATCCCTAAGGATTACGGATTCAATCGGATGGAACAGCCGTCTCGGTTTCCAGCAGGCAAGATGCCTGCACCACAGGATTTGTATCTGATTGGATGGGCGTTCCTAGGGGTTGACTAGAATTGGAGTACTTTGCAATGCTTCCACCAGGCTTCGCACAGCCGCCACCATCTCAATTTCACTCTCCAGACGGTTAATCGCCGAGCCTACCCCAACCCCAGATGCGCCAGCGGCGATCGCCAGGGGCAGGGTGACATTGGACAGACCAGAAGCGCAGAGCACGGGTACGGATACGGCCCGGGAGATTTCATAGGTTGCAGCTAAAGTCGGGGCTGCTTTTTCAATCAGTCCTAAGGTTCCAGAATTGAACGGTCTGGCGCTGGTTCCCCCTTCGGTTTGGATCAGGTTCGCCCCCGCCTTAACCAATTCAATAGCCAGTTCCACCTGCTGATCCAGGGTTAGAATATGAGGGACGGTAACGGATAGGGTCACCTGGGGAAGCAATCGCCGGGTAGCCTGAGTCAGGGCGAGAACTTCCTCTGCCTGAAACCGCCGGCCCTGGGCATAGAACGCATCAAAGTTACCAATTTCAATCAGGTTGGCCCCGGCTTCAACGCAGGTTACAAACGTTTCGGGTATAACGGCAGATACACAGACCGGCAGGGAGGTCAAGCCTCGAGCCATTTGCACCAGGTTGGGATCGGCAGCAATATCCACAAATGTAGCACCTCCCTGGGTGGCCGCCCTGACAATGGCCGCCACCCGAGCCGGGTCAAAATTCATGAGGCCACTGATCACTTTCAAGGCTTGGCGCTGTTCAAAGGCTTGCTGTAAGGCGAAGTTCATCATGGTTAGTTGATTGATTACTAGGTTCAGTTATGGGTTGAGTGAATTAGTTCAGTGAATCGGTTGAGTGAATCGGTTCAGGGTATTGGTTTGGATTGCAGCAGGTTGATTGCATTTAGGCCAGGGCTGATCCCGTTGAATTGATAAGACTGTCCAGCGATTGATCAGCCCATAGGTAAACTTTATTTTGACATAGTTGGGGTTTCTGGCTGAAGTCCCTGATAACTGTCATGAAATTATGGTTCTGAAATTATCCTTGCGAAATCGTTGAGGCTGCCGGAACTGATAAATCTCTCGAATCACCTGCACCCAACTGCTGACCAAGGACTCCAACAGGCGATCGCCCTGTTCCCCCGTGGCCACCGTGGCATCCCCTAAAACCCCACTGCGGGTTAAATCCCGGGTCACCCAGGCAAAGGGCAACTGTCCCTCTGGGCTGAGTAAACTTCCGGGGGGTAAATCTGGGGGAAATTCACAAACGGCTTGATCCAGACGCACCTGATCTGGCAAGATCGCCAGCATCAAACTCGTCTCTGCGGCTCCAGCATGGATGCCCTGTTCTAGCTCTTTGGGGGTAAACAGTTCCGCTGCAATGTTGGGGACTCCCCAGACGAACAGGGGAAAAACGCTGAAATCTTCATGGCGTTGATGCAAGTCCCGGGCCACCAGATCTAAAATTTGCGGCTGACCCCGTGGGCATTGATCAATCCCCATTTGCGAAACCCAGCTCGGTAGATACTGGTTCCGACCTCCATCAATAGGTGATACAGGGTTTCTGTCGTTAGGGTAATGGTTCCTGGAAAGTGCCAGTGTTCATTGGACTTGCCGTAGAAAATCGTGGGCAGGGCATAGGCGGGAATTTCAGGGTCAAGTCGGGCTAGGGCTTTGCCGGTGACAGCGGTGGCGATCGCCCCATCTACAATCAAGGGCAAATGGGGGCCATGCTGTTCGATGGCCCCGATGGGCTGCAAGATCACAACATTTTCCCGATCCGCCATCTCCTGAATCCCTGTCCAGGTGAGGTAGGGAAAGAAGCGATCCGGGGGAATGAAACTATTCATCAATTTTCAGGGCTCAAAGATTTCGTATCCCAATCCTAACGCCCCAACTTATTGGGAATGCCCTCACAGCCCCCTGGCATGGTGGCTCTGGATTTAGACCCACACCAGGCACAACAGTAATAGCGATTCTCCTCCGATAAATTCTCGACCTCGGTAAAGTTGGCATTCTCAATCACGGCTCCCGTGTATTCGCCGGTGCGATAGTTGGGAACCTGGGTGCGGCTCCGGGGGGTTGCGGTTTCAGTAGTGCCGTAGAAAAACCGGGTTCCCTTGAGGTTGGCGTTGGAGAGGTTGGTTTCGTAGAGAATTGACCGGGAGAGGTTAGTTCGCACCAGGTCGCAGTTTTGCAGATTGGTTCGCACCAGATTGGCTTCACTCAAATCCGTCCGTCGCAGGTCTGTGCTGGATAAATCCGCCGCCGCTAGCATGGCTCCTAGGTCAATCACCCGAATCCCCTCTAGCCGATCCTCCGCATAGCTGCCATTGCCATCTAGAATGGGTCGTCCGAGGTGGCGATCGCGCTTCAATGGCGTAATTAACCGGGCTTGGGAGAGAAATCTCAAAATCTTGGCCTTACCTTCAGCGTTGACACTGCGGATAATCGCCGCCGTTCGGCCTTCGGCAATCACCCGTTCCTGGGGCCAATCCTCCAATAAACCCTGATCCCCCATGGCCAGATCCGAGACCCCCTGAAAATAGGCATCAATGGTTTGCTGCTGGGTAATGGTGTTTTGCTGGATGGTCAAGTCCCTGGAAATCACATACTGTCGCCAAGCCACATACACCGTTAAGATGGCAATTAAAATTTGACCCAAGGCCCCAATCAGCTCCCCCAGGGCTCCAATCGCATTCCAGTTGATCTCAATGTTGCGGGCTTCATTCCGGTTGGTGCTGCTCAGGATTAGCAATCCCACAATCCCACTCAACAGCCCAACACTGGCAATAATCAGACCACGCCAGACTTCTGGGATCAAGGTCTGCCAGATTCTTCCCCAACTGGGCCAGATCACCCGCAGAGAAGCTGCCACTGCCACCATGGCACTGATATACCCCAGCCAGACATTATCCAAGGCTAACCCCAGTACCATCAGGGCTATAGCCCCGAGGGCAACTACAGAAGTAGAAAAATGACTGGGTAGGGAGACCTCTTTGGTGAGCAGATCTGTTGTCATTGGAGTTGGAGACTCTGGCAGAGCCCGATCCAACTCTTCTGAGGCTTCAATCCCGTGAACGTCCGAGGTTGTCGTCAATAAACTGGACTGAGTACCATTGGGGTTTGACCTGGACTTTGGGAGTTACGGGGCTTGGCAGAAGATGAATCGGACTGGTACGTCATGGGTCACCCCTCGAGAGTAATTTTGAATAGTCTGATCAGGGAATTCGGGTTTGCTATCCTAGAGTGGATAGCCCCTCATATATAGTCGCCTAGAAATTAATCCCTAAACGATTGTACCTAAACTTTTCTGAAGGTTGCCAGAACCGTAATCGTTCCGGCAAGATGATCGGGCTATATTGTTGGGTAATGTCGTCGGGCAAAGTTATAGAGATGTTGTAGAGATTTTTATCCTGAGCGGATCTGAGGGCTGGGGGTCTGTATTAGACAGTAATACCAGAGCTATTCAGTTGTACCAGGAGAAATGGCAGAACGTCCGTTGCGACTCACCAGAAATCCAGGAGATTATTGATGCGGTCTCATCTTCAGTTGTTGTTGAGGGCTTTTAGTGCCCGACTTTCCCAACGAATCGTCCTGTGGATTTTTGCCAGTATTATTCTGATTGAGTTTTTGATTCTGATTCCTTCAGTTTATCGTCGGAGACAGGAATTGCTGGAACAATCTTCCGAAGCCACAGCCAGTAAGATTGCTTGGATCATTGAAACCTATCCTCAACAATCTGAAGCTGAGTTGTTGAGACAACTGGAGAACTTGAAACAACTCAATCCCATGATTTTGGGGGGAGCTCTTTATCGCAAGTCCACTGGAGAACTGATCCATTCCTTTGGCGAGCTTCCACAACTTTCCCCAAGCCAGGGGATGCAAACCCCAACCCGCTACTTTCGCAATCCTCGGGGCGATCGCTACGATGCGGCTTGCCTCGTGGCTCAAATTAAGAACACTTATACCCTGATCGTTCGTTATGATGCGGAAGAAATCAACCAGGAAGTGCGACAGTTTATTCTGAGGATTGCGGGCCTAGTGCTGATTATTTCTGTGTTTGTTACTGGGGGAAGTATGCTGGTATTAGAACGCTTGATTATCACTCCAATTCTGAACCTAAGATCTGATTTGATCAAGGCTGGGGATGCCATCAGCCAGAGCCAAAGTCCCCCTCAATTTTATTCTACAACCGTGAGTCGCCGGGATGAATTTGGAGAGGTGATTACGGCGTTTATTCAGATATTTGATGACATTAATCAAGCCGTTCGAGAGCAACAAAAAGCAGAAGCGGCCCTCCGGCTGGAAAAGGAAAAATCCGAGCAACTTTTATTGAATATCTTGCCTCAACCGATTGCTGAGCAGCTCAAACAAGATCAGGGCAGTATTGCTGATGGGTTTGAGCAGGCGACTATTCTATTTGCGGATATTGGGGATTTTACAGGTCTGGCTTCTGCCATGTCTCCGACTGAACTGGTGAATTTATTAAATGAAATTTTTTCCTGTTTTGATCGCTTGGTGGATCAGTACAACCTGGAGAAAATCAAAACGATTGGGGATGCTTATATGGTAGTCGGCGGCATTCCAATTCCCCGGGCTGATCACGCTGAGGCGATCGCTGAAGTTGCCCTGAAAATGCAGCAGGCTATCAAGCAGTTTTATCGAGCGGATAATAAAGCTTTTGATATTCGGATTGGGATTAATACTGGGCCTGTGGTGGCAGGGGTAATTGGCCTAAAAAAATTCACCTATGATTTATGGGGGAACGCGGTGAATGTGGCTAGCCGGATGGAATCTCAAGGGGTACTCGGTAAAATTCAGGTGAGCGAGACTACCTATCAATTACTTAAAGATCAGTATCACTTTGAAAAGCGAGGCTTACTAAAGGTTAAGGGAAAGGGTCTAATGGATACCTACTTTCTGCAGGGTCAGAAAGATACGAGTTTTCTGTCCAGATAGAACACTAACAACAATTGAACTTTATCGTTGAAATCTATCGTTGTCCTAGAGTCGGGATTGTAGCCATCTTGAATAATTTATGAAAGGCTATAATGCAGATACCTTACCTGCCAAGATTTAAACATCCGACCGACATTCATAGTTCTGATATGATTGCTATTATCTGTTATGTAGCGATTTTCAATCCTGTGAGGGAGGGATTTGGGAGGGAAGGATTTGGGAGGTGTTGACGTGGTACGTTACCACCTTCTGTACTCCAACAGTGTGAGAAATGCGATAGTCATCTAGATATTAGCAATCCAGATGCAAAATATACATTTTACAAATCATAAAAGGCAATTTCCAACGATCCATCACAAAATAAGTAGCTTGACGCAATTAATTCAAAGATTGATGGGGGGGTAAAGGGGGCACTGCCCCCTTCCTGGGGCTTCGTCCCAAACCCCATTTCATTTAACAATTAATTGCAATCACCTACTTACAGGATGAAAATAAATTGAAAGCTCAAATTCCAAAGTGTCAATTCAGTCTATTAAATTCAATGTAGATTTGGCTCAATAATAATCTTAAAACCAGAATTGAAAAGGCTAAAACTTCAACCCAAAATTTTGAACCTGAGGATAATATTTTCTTAACCATCAGAATAGAGCCAAGATAGTATTATCGGAGTGTGCTACGCAGATAACCGTTAGAGGATAGCGATATGGCAAAGACGCTTCTAGAGCAACTGCGTGAGGTGACTGTAGTCGTTGCTGACACTGGTGATATCAAGGCAATTAAGCAGTTCACTCCGCGAGATGCAACAACTAACCCCTCCCTGATTACTGCGGCAGCCCAGATGCCAGAGTATCAGGAAATTGTAGACGATACCCTCAAGCAAGCTCGCCAGGAACTTGGGCCCGATGCCGATGCTGCCGATGTTGCTGCTTTAGCATTTGATCGACTAGCGGTTGCCTTCGGTCTGAAGATTCTTCAGATTATTCCAGGTCGCGTTTCTACCGAGGTCGATGCACGACTGTCCTACGACACTGAGGCAACCACTGCCAAAGGTCGCTATTTGATTTCCCAATATGAAGCGGCTGGGATTTCCCGCGATCGCATTTTGATTAAAATTGCCTCAACCTGGGAAGGCATCAAAGCTGCAGAAGTTCTCGAAAAAGAGGGAATTCACTGCAATTTGACTTTGCTCTTTGGCATCCATCAGGCGATTGCCTGTGCTGAGGCTCAGGCTACTTTGATTTCCCCATTTGTTGGGCGAATTTTAGATTGGTATAAAAAAGATACAGGACGAGAATCTTATCCCCCTATAGAAGATCCAGGGGTACTATCGGTGACTCAAATTTATAACTATTTCAAAAAGTTTGGCCATAAAACCGAAATTATGGGGGCAAGCTTTCGCAATCTCGGCGAGATTACTGAGCTTGCAGGCTGTGATTTGTTGACCATTTCACCCAAATTACTCGAAGAACTTGACGCAACCCCTGGAGATTTGCCCCGCAAGCTCGATCCTGAGAAAGCTCAATCGATGACGATTGAAAAAGTCACTATTGATCGGGATACGTTTGATCGGATGCACGCCGAAGATCGAATGGCATCTGAAAAGTTAGAGGAAGGAATCAAGGGATTTTCTAAAGCCTTAGAAGCCCTAGAACAACTCCTAGCAGATCGACTGGCACGGCTAGAAGGTCAGCAGACTGTCACTCGGGCTGCTACAGATTTATTTCAAGTTTATGATCTCGATGGCGATGGGTTTATTACCCGGGAAGAGTGGGCCGGAACCGATGCTGTATTTGATGCGTTAGACGAAAATAAAGATGGACAAATCACCCCAGAAGAAATGGCCGCCGGTTTGGGAGCTGCTCTTCGGCTGGTTGAAGCCTAAATCCTCCGAATCTGAACAGACTTCTACTGTGGAGGATTCTGCCCCCTTGGGGGTGGATGATGCTCCAGTTGAACTTCAAGTAAAGCCCGAAATTGAATCTCCAAGTCTAGCGTCCCCTGCCAATAGGGACGCGGAGCAATCAGAATCTATCTCAACCGGGGCAACGGCTGAATCAGGGATAACCTCTGTCAGTCAGTCGGCAGCTACCTTTGTGGGTTCCTATGAGTCGAATTCAGGTCTAGACTCTGAACGACAGCCTGAGTTTGCTCAACCATCCGAGGCCCCAGAACCTACCTTGGTGGGATCTACTGTATCTCAGGAGTCCCCAACTTCCTCTCAACCGTCCCCTGAAACACCAGTAACTTCTAAATCAGAATCCATGACTTCAGAAAACCCCAACAATCCAAGTCGAATTGAAGACGATCGCACCGGATTCGAGATTGAAACCCTGAAGCGAGCTTTTGCCGATAACTTGTTTTATATCCAGGGCAAGTTTCCTGAAATCGCGACTAAAAATGATTTCTATATGGCCCTAGCCTATACGGTGCGCGATCGCCTGCTACGTCGTTGGTTGAATAGTCAACAGACCTACATTCAGCACGGGGTTAAAATCACCTGCTATCTATCCGCAGAATTTTGGTGGGGCCCCATCTGGGCAACAACTTGATCAACCTGAATATTTACGAGCAGGTGCGTCAGGCCATAGAAGAATGCGGCTTGACTCTGCAGGATCTGATTGATCAAGAAGAAGAACCCGGTCTGGGGAACGGTGGTTTGGGCCGACTGGCAGCCTGCTACATGGACTCTATGGCAACTCTAGATATTCCCGCCATTGGCTATGGTATTCGGTATGAGTTTGGGATTTTTGACCAGGAAATTCGCGACGGTTGGCAGGTGGAAATCACCGATAAATGGCTGCGCTACGGCAACCCTTGGGAAATTGCTCGAACGGAGGCGGCGGTAGAAGTTGGCTTGGGCGGTCGCACAGAATCCTATTCGGGTGAGCAAGGTCGGTATCGAGTTCGCTGGATTCCGGATCGGGTCGTTCGAGGAGTCCCCTATGACACGCCGATCCTGGGCTACAAGACCAATACGGCCAACACCATGCGCCTGTGGAAGGCTGAAGCCCCTGAATCCTTCAACTTTGAAGCCTTTAATGTGGGAGATTACTACGGCGCGGTCAATCAGAAAACCTATTCCGAAAATATCACCAAAGTTCTCTATCCCAACGATGAACCCATTCAGGGTAAGCAACTGCGGTTAGAGCAGCAGTATTTCTTTGTGTCCTGTTCCTTGCAGGATATGATTCGGATTCATCTCCTACGCAACAGCAGTTTAGATAATTTCCACGAAAAGTTTACGGCTCAATTGAACGACACCCATCCTACGGTTGGGGTAGCTGAGTTGATGCGATTGCTGATTGATGTTCATGGCATGGAATGGGATCAAGCCTGGAATATTACCCAGAATACCTTTGCCTATACCAACCACACATTACTCCCAGAAGCCCTGGAGAAGTGGCAGGTTGAGCTCTTCGGTTCCCTATTGCCTCGCCATCTAGAAATCATCTACGAAATTAACCAGCGTTTTCTAGACACCGTTCGGGAAAGATATCCCGGCGACAATGGTAAATTGTCCCGCCTATCTCTGATTGATGATAGTGGCAGTAAATATGTCCGCATGGCCCACTTGGCCTGTGTCGGAAGCATGGCCATTAATGGAGTAGCGGCGCTCCATACGGAGTTGCTCAAAGCCAATGTCCTCCATGAATTCTACGAGCTCTGGCCTGAGAAGTTCACCAACAAAACCAACGGGGTCACCCCTCGCCGCTGGATGGTACTATCCAATCCTCGCCTGACTTATCTGATCAGCTCCAAAATTGGCGAGGACTGGATCAAGAACCTGTATGAATTGAGAAAGCTGGAAGAATTTGTCAATGATGCTGGGTTCCGGGAAGCCTGGCGACAGGTGAAGCGGGAAATCAAAGGCGACCTGGCTCAAAAAATTCAACAGTGCTGCAATATCACCGTTAACCCGGACACCTTGTTTGATGTTCAGGTAAAACGAATTCACGAGTACAAGCGCCAACACCTGAATGTCCTGCATATTATCACCCTGTACAACCGGATCAAACGCGATCCCAATATCGACATCGTGCCTCGCACTTTTGTCTTTGGGGGGAAGGCAGCTCCTAGCTACTTTATGGCCAAGTTGATCATCAAGCTGATCAACTCCGTCGGGGCCGTCGTGAACAACGATTC
The DNA here is from genome assembly GCA_012033335.1 of Oscillatoriales cyanobacterium RM2_1_1. Taxonomy (GTDB): domain Bacteria; phylum Cyanobacteriota; class Cyanobacteriia; order Cyanobacteriales; family Microcoleaceae; genus JBHJGO01. The sequence goes on along the minus strand of JAAURB010000054.1, from coordinate 7,779 downwards.
CGATGTCCGCGATCGCCTCAAGGTCGCTTTCATTCCTGATTACAATGTCACCATGAGCCAGAAAGTTTACCCCGCAGCGGATCTATCTGAACAGATTTCTACCGCTGGGAAGGAAGCCTCTGGAACGGGGAATATGAAGTTCTCGATGAATGGAGCCTTGACGATTGGTACCCTGGACGGGGCCAATGTCGAGATCCGGGAGGAAGTCGGAGCAGACAACTTCTTCCTATTTGGTTTGAAAACTGAGGCAGTGGATGAGATGAAGTCCCAGGGCTACAACCCTTTGGATCATTACAACTCCAATCCAACTCTGAAGGAAGTAATTGACCAAATTGCCTCCGGTTACTTTTCCAATGGGGATGCCGATTTATTCAGACCCCTAGTGGACTCTTTGCTATACAACGATCAATATATGCTGCTGGCGGATTATCAACCCTATATCGATTGTCAGGATCGGGTCAGCCAGACCTATCGGGACTATGATCACTGGACACGGATGTCCATTCTCAATGTCGCCCGCATGGGTAAGTTCTCCAGCGATCGCTCGATTCAGGACTACTGCCGTGATATCTGGAAGGTTCAGGCTGTGCCAGTAGAATTGCAGGATTATGTTCAAGCCAAGGCCAGCTTCAAGGTAGATCCCCAACAATTTGCTGGTTCTCGACCTCAATAGGGTAGGATCGTCTTGGCTTAAGCCAGTGGATTCCCTGCGAAATCCTGTATTTCACCTAAATCCCCCAAGAATGGGGATTTAGGGCCTAAGCGGCAGGGCAACTTAACTGGAATTTTCCAACAATAAATATCGTCAAACAATCATAGTCAAATAATTAGGAATGAAAAGTCTATGTTAACTCCTGTAGAAACCGTTCAAATTCTCCAACAGCATGGTAGTGAGCCCATCACCATCTCCGCAGGGGAGACAATTTTCACCGAGGGGGATCCTGGTGAACTGATGTATGGTCTGATTGAGGGAGAAATTCAGTTCTCCCTGGGTGGCAAGCCCGCAGAAAGTATAGGCACAGGTGATGTTTTTGGTGAAGGAGCCCTGGTGAATTCAGACCACAAACGCCGTTCAACCGCCACTGCCAAAACAGATTGTAAACTGGTTACTCTGGACAAGGAGCGGTTTCTATTTGCAGTTCAGCAAAGTCCTGTATTTGCTTTGGAAGTGCTCCGCAGCTATTCTGATCGAGTGAATACTTTAAGGCATTTATTGGTCAGTGAATAGGGATTTTTGCAGCATCTTTGAGTAACGCAGCAAGCCTAAATTGATCATGAAAACAGTGAAAGCGGGGTTTGGAGCCTTCGACCTCATGAGACGATTGTTTTAGTTGTCAAGCCCCCCTTACTGTTGAAATAGCAGTTATAAATTAATACCCGTAATAACCGAACTTATGATTGCTTTTGTGGTCGCGATCGCCGGGTTACCTGCCAAGCTAATCCGGTAACAGGTAGGAGAATGACAATTTCTTGTAGAATGGTCAACAAATTTTCTTGACTCAAAATTGCCCTGAGCAATCCTTGTCCGGAGTCGCTGAGGTGCAGGCCCCCAAAAATTGTCACTGGGGAGATCAAATAATCCTGAGATAGGGGCCATAGAGCCTGGACACCTGCAGGAGGATAGAGATCGCTCACCAACATGTCCAGGATAATATGACTGAGGTAAAGCCCCATCACCCAAACTCCAACTTTTCGCCCCCTAGTTTTCAGCCTAGTTCCCAACAGTGTTACCAAACCATAGGTCAAACCCCCAATCAATAGAGCCGCCGCTATACTATGGGTAGCCTGACGATGGTAAATAAATGGGTCACCCGCTATCAGTAAACCCCATGGGATATCAATATCCGGAAGATTGGCGCTGAGGGTCAAAAGAAGTAGTAGGGGCCATCTCTGAGATTTTAAACCCGTTGGCTGAGCTAAAATAAATCCGCACAGACCAGCAATTGTATGTCCTACAGGAGAAGGCATGGTTTAGAGGAAATCCAGGGCAAACAACTCCTCTATTCTAATCCTCCGCTTTAATCTTCTATGGGCAAGTGCTGTTTGTGGCTAAGCTTCAGAAGGCTTCATGCTTAAAGTTTGATGTTCGGATGACCGCATCAGGCGGGATGATTTTAATATTGAAGTGGGGCGCTTGGCGCTTCAATCTAATGGCTCAAGCGGCTATCCCAATGTCCCTCAATGTGTTCCCAGGAAAATAACCGTGACTGACTCCCCTGAAAAATCAGACCAACCCGCTCCCGCCAACCAATCCAGAAACACCTCATCAGGTATTTCAACTGCTCTATTTGTAGGCATTCTATTTACAATAGGATTCTTTATGGTGCAGTACTCAATAGGACTGAGCATTATATTGGGGTTGCTCGCTAGCTCCGCCAGTTACTATATTGCAACCTGGTGGAAATTCGATCAATATTTAGGCCCCGAAGAAACCTCAGGAATTGCCTCTTGGCGGGATCAAATTATCCAGGTAGAAGAAAGTAAATCCGCTAAATCCCAGATTATTCTCAAGAAGCAAACCCACCCCACCACCCTCTTCGAGTGGGTAGTGAGAAAAAATCGCGGTTCCTCTCGGGATGACCGACAATAGTGACCGATAATAGTGACATCCTACTGCCAATTTTGCCAGGAACGGTTAAAGATAGAAGTCCCTGGGAAAGCAATTGGATTGTCGCTCTTGACTAACCGTTGCTGGAGCCTCTCTAGCTGTGGCTCCTGCCGGGGCAAGTCATCCACTAGCTCATAGGGGGCAATCCCTTCTTCTAGGGCAAAGATTGCAGTGGCTCCAGCCGCCACCCCAGAAGACCATTCAAAGGAATGTACCCGATAGGCGGCTGAGGCAATATGACTGGTGGCAATGCTCTTGCCCACGACTAACATATTGTCAATTTCTTGAGGAATCATCGCCCGCAGTGGAATCTGAAAGGGATAAGCGGCTCCCTGACCCAGGCGTTCCCCAGGTCGTTCTATATTTCCAGGGGTTTCGGCTGGGCTCTTGACCATGCAGGGATGGAAATCAATCGCATAGTGACCAATACCAACGCTATCAGGATAAAGCTCAGCCCGCCCTTGAAGGCTGGTTTGCTTCACGGTTTGCAACCCGGTCACCAAAGCTGGCAGTTCTAAGCCAGCGACTTTCAGTCGTACAGCTTCATATTCATCGGGGGGCAGATTTTTAGGATAGAACTCCTTGGAGAAATCATTGCGGGACATATCCACTTCCCCAATGGTAAACCCCTCTGGATAGCCAAAACTGGGGCGACCAATTACCCGTCGAGCCTCCCGCATATAGGGAAATTTAGACAAGCCATGGACTGTGCCCATGGGAGAGTCCAAACCAGCCAGGTAACGGTGATTGGGATGGGGTTTTTTGACGTTGTCTCCCAATTGAGAATCGGTGGTTCCCTCCACCAACCAGTAGAAGTAACCTATGGCATTCTCCTCTCCCCGTCTCAGGGTATCCGCCCGGAGGCCACCGAGCCAATTTCCCGGTTCTAGCTGTCCCATTGTCTGCAACTGATCGCGGGTAAAAATCAGATTGTCTTCTAAGGTTCCGGGGCGGTAATCGTTGCCCCATGTCCAGTTTTGCATTGAAATATCCCCGGGATAAATCGGCCAGTCCCGCACATTGCCAGGACGGGGTTCATCCGGTCGAGTGGTATAAATCTGGCGATAGGTAAATACCAGGGGAAAGCTAGCTAACCGCTCCAACTCATAGCTGTAGTAGGGCTGATAGGTTTGATAAAAGTCGGGTAATTGATGCTCCTGGGGGGCAGCGGTGGCCTCCATGGCAAAAGTGTAGGTGAAGCCTTGGGTGCAATAGGCTGCCCCATTAATACTGGAGGAAGTCGGATTGTCGGAACTGCGTGGATCCACTCCCAATTGATACGGCACATCGGTCAACGCCAGAATCTCCCCGGTTTCAGTGGCTTCAATCACATACCACTCTGGAGCCTGGGAACCCTGAGCCCGTTCTGTCGCTGGCACAAACTGAATAATTGTTTTGTCAAATCGGGGTGAATCTTCATAGCGGTAAGCCTCTTCAATCACCTGGGATAAAGGTTCTGTATTCAGGGGCGGAGTGCCGGGAGCCGGTTGATGCTGAATCGCGGTGGCACTAATGATCTGGCGATTGGCAATTTCTACATCTTTGACTACGGTAGCTGGGAACCACTTCAAGGTTCCACCTCCCTGTTTTTCAGCATCCTGGAGCATTTCAAACAAAATTTCATGGCCATCATAGGGCATAAAACAGGTGGCACTCACCCAACAACCGCCGGGATTCAAGCGGCCATAATGTTCTTTGATGCGATCGCGAAATTCCAGATATCCCTTGGGAAAAAATAACAGCTCTCGCTGGGTAGGGCGTTCATCGAGGGCGGAAGTCCCTTGGGAGGAAATCTGACCCCCCACCCAGTCGGTAATCTCTGTCATGCAAACCGTTCGCCCCTCCACTAGAGCTTCATAGGCTGTGGCTGCCCCCGCCAATCCCCCGCCAATCACCAGAATATCGCAGGTTTCCTGGCGATCAGGAGTCGGGGCGACGATCGCAGTTACCGCCGTGGTCAACGCTAGTACGAGAGAATTCAGGGTTACAGGCAGCAGGAAACGTCGCATAACAGTTCAGGGTCAAGTTAAGGATGAAGTTGAAGTCGGATTCATAAATCTGAGGGGCTCTCAGAGGGAATTAGCATCTAGATCTCACAAGATCTAGTAGATACCATTTTAATCAGTCTGGGGAAGTTACTGCACCAAGGCGTACAAAGTTGAGATTAAAAAAGATAACGGTTACAAGACAGATGGGGAATTCGTCCCTGTACCTGAATTAGGAAAGCTCGGCTGCACCAAGGTGAGATCCCCAGCAGCTCCTTGGAAGGGAAACCAGAACTGGAGTTTATCTCCATCTTGCCCAAAAAGTCCTTAATTACAACATGGTCTGCGGTCTGCTGGCTGATAGCCATCTCCCAAATAATGACTATTCCTTGGTTTTCCCTAGGGTTAGTTTTTGGAGAGAGTTGTCTTGGATTCCCTTCCTCTATTACTAGATAAGGGCAAGCTTAAACTGAGTTCAAATCTAATCTATCAAGCTATTCTTCAGTCCTGCTGGAAAAAAGTAATTAATTACTCTTTAATCCTGATCCATATCCTCTCTGTAGGGCTTTGACTTAAACCATGAATAGGATTGGGTATCTATCCGATTAGACTAAAAGCTCACCCAGGGTGATGTTATAGGTTATCTGGAATTGCCATGAACAAACCAACAATCACTAGAGTTCTCATTAAAAGTCTAAGAAAACTCTTAACTTTCTAAAGTCTATTTAAAGATTGAAATAGTGCATAAATTCAGTCAGCTTCTCCTAAAGGATAGATAGAGAAACACAGTGATTAGTTATCGCTGCATTCCTCAAAAATCTCATCCTGAAAACTGGGTCAATCGATAAAATTACCCGAATGTAATCAGAATAAACTTCACTCCAATCTAGAGAATGCGCTACTCCAGATTCAAAGAGTTTTATCTCTGTGAACTAATCTTGTAGTCATTTTTCAATCCCTATACGGAAGTCTTTCTGATCCTCATTTCAGGAATGTATCTAACCCACAAAACAACAAACCGATTGAACTTACGAGGTGAATCATGGCACTATTTAATGGCTCCAATCTCAACGATGTAATCGCCCCCAATGCAGTTCCAGGCAATACAATCACTGGAGATCAATTATTTCCAGCCGCCCTGCCCATTCCAGCGATCGCCTTTGCCGGGAATGACCAAATTTTTGGTCAGGACGGAGATGACAATCTAGACGGTAATACCGGGGATGATTTGCTCAGCGGTGGTCTGGGTCAAGACTTTCTGTTTGGGGGAACAGGGAGTGATACCCTTGATGGCGGTGCTAGCCCCGCCGGTTTGCCCAATGGACTTTTTGGTGATGCTGACTTTGACTACGTCACCTATGAAAATGACTTTGGCAATATTTTTGTTGACCTGAACTCCAATGTCGGTTCAGCCTCAGGCCGCAACGATAATATCTTTGATGTGGAAGGGGTGATTGGCGCGCTCTTCAGCCCGAATACTCTGTTTGGAGATGGCAACCCTAACGTTTTGATTGGGGGCGGCGCAGATGATTTTCTAGCCGGTGGAGACGGAGATGACACCCTGGTTGGCAATGACGGGAACGATAACCTGGTGGGGGGAGGTGGACGAAACCTGCTCCAGGGCGGCGGTGGAAATGACATCTATACCGTGAACAACCTGGCCTTTGCGGGGGGAACCCGGATTGAAGATGCTGGGGGAGCCAGCGATCGCCTGGTACTTGACCCTGCTTTAACGGTTGTGGCCAGCGCCCCCAATCCCACCAATGTAGGTATGGTTCGCAGCGGCGCTGATTTGATTCTGGACATTGACCGGAACGGATTGGCCGATCCAGCCGGGGACTTGAGAATTGTCAACTTTTTTAGCGGAGTTACCGGGAACACAGCAGGAACCGGATATCTCGAAGATGTTGGCGGTCTAGCGGGAAATACCATTCTCAGTTCTCCCCTGATCCAGCCAATTGCCACAGTGAACTTTATCACTCCGGGGGCTAATAATACCGTTCCGGGGGAGCCCGTTCCCGGCGTTACCCCCTTCAGCCCCCTCGATCTTCCCAATGGCGAGAAGTTGTACCTAATGTCCAATGAACCCGATGCGGAGGTGATTCCTGCCGGTCAGGGCGATCGCCAAATTCTCGGTCTGTCTGGTAACGACAACATTACTGGAACTGCCAGCGCTGATAACGTGATTGGCAATAAGGGAGCCGATACGATTGGGGGTGGAGACGGGAATGATACGGTTCGGGGGGGTCAAGGTTCCGATGTACTCAATGGCGGCAACGGCAATGATGTACTCAATGGCAACCAAGATAACGACACCATCAATGGTGGCAATGGAGACGACATCATCCGAGGCGGAAAGGGAGATGATGTCCTCAATGGAGAAGCGGACAGAGATGTGCTAATCGGTGATTTGGGACGGGATTTACTCACCGGTGGGGCGAGTGAAGATACCTTTGTGTTGGTCAGTGGCCCTGGAGCCTCTACTACCTTGGAACAAACCGATGTAGTGGCTGACTTTGTTTCGGGAACGGACAAGATCATGCTCACCGGCGGCTTGAGTTTCAATCAGCTCACCCTTTCCCAGGTGGAATTGCAGCTTGATGGCGGAGTATCGGTGATGTCTACCCTGATCCAAGCCCCTGACAACAGTTATCTAGGCATTGTTCGAGGCGCGTCTAACCTGAGCGCAACGGACTTCATCCCTGAAGATCCAAATGTGACTGGATTAGGTTGAGGATTAATCCTGACTCTGGATTAAACCATTACTGAGATAATCTTTTCTCCCCTGTCTCTGGCGGGGGATTTTTGATGACTGGCAAGTCGGTGTTAGAGGTGTACAGAGTTGCAGGAATTCACAGAATTTATGGATGTGGAACATCTATCTCGGTTGTTTCCCGGTACAACACTCCGGACAGATTTAGGAGGTGATGGCTCCGTACTGGCAGAGGTTTTGGTAGTTTGGATGTGATTTAATCAAGGTCGGCTCCAGCTCAAACATGGAAATAAATAATTCTAAAAGATGTTGATTGAGGGCAAGGCGTTTAAAAGAGGCAATAGAAAAATGAAGTGACGAATCACAGGGCTGTTCTGGAGCTAAAGCAAGCTTGGCCAAATTAAGAGCGAACAGGCTGAGATTGACATGAGAATCAAGGGATTGAGGATGACGAGCCTGACAATCAGCCAATC
>JAAURB010000053.1 GCA_012033335.1 Oscillatoriales cyanobacterium RM2_1_1 | reverse complement strand
GCTGCCAAAGCTTCGGTTGGCGACAGCTTCGTTCGTCAGAGGCCATAATCTTTCTGCAGGCTGTAACTCAGGAGACTTGGGGGGTAAAAATAGTAGATGGATACCTTCGGGAATCTGTACCTGCTCACTGGTATGGAACGTAGCTTGATCTAAAACCAAAACGACTCGTTTGTCTGGGCCAAGCTCGAAGTGTTGAGCAAACTTTTTGAGCAAACGACTAAACACTTCAGAGTTGAGGCAAGGCACAATCCACCAGTAGGTTTGGCCTGTAGAGGGTTGCACAAAGCCAGCCAGCCACAGCCATTGATACTTCCAGTTGACTGAGGCCACAGGCTGCTCTCCCATCGGTACCCAGACCATCCGATTGACTGGATGTAACCCAATGCGATGCACCTTTCGGGAAGCAAGCTACGTCCTCTGCCCAGACTTCTACCGTGGTATTTGGGTACTCCTGCTTTACCTGGTTTACGGTCTGCGCCATTTTTTTTTCCAGGCTTCTTGCTCTGCTGGGTCTGTTTCTTGATGTTGAGGACGCGGACGACGACGGCGCATCTCCATTGCCCGTAGGTATTCCCAGCCTCTTTGAGGATGTACATGCCGACCCAGGAGTTCACTCATCCATGCGGCGACTTTTGGCCCATCCCATAAATCTCCATCGGCTGGCGGCTCTTGCAACACTTGCCACAACTGCGCTTGCTGCACATCGTCGAGTAACGGCTTTGCTCCTGGATTTTGACGTCGCTTGTCTCCTAAAGATTCTGGCCCGATTCGGTTATATCCCCACACCAATTCATATATCCAACTACGGCTGTACCCTGTCAACTCTGCTACTTCCTCACTTCGCTTCCCCTGAGCTAGCAACCAGATAATCTGATAGTGACTCCGCTCCACACCTTCTTTCGCTTGACGATATCGTTCTTCGAGTTCTTCCAGACTCAGGTGAGCCCTAATTTTGAGCCGTCTAGCCATTGTATTTCAACAACTCTTCTGACAACATTATGACTCTTCATCCGGATCTGATATAACCAAAAGCACCCAAAAAAAGAACAGGGTGGTTGATGACCACCCAAAACTTCAAAAACTTTACTTTTATTCTCTCAGAGGATCAAGGAATCGAACCTCTTGCCTCACCCGTGGCGATGCCGAAGGTCAGCGGCTCCATCATCATGCGTTATTCGGCTCGAAGTTGGTCAATCAGATGATAAAACGGCTGCCAATTATCTTCAGTCATAATCGGTTCCCAAATCGCTTCAATTGTAGATCGCAGTAAAATCGTTTCAGGATTTTGCTGGTTTAAGTGATGCTGGATTTGCTGAATATCATCGGGGGATAAGATTTGGAGTTGATGATGGTAAAGCTGTTGCCAGGTTTCCAGGTAAAGATGTCGCCAACCCTCAAAGTTTTTAATGCCCTCCGCCTGGCTGAGAATTTCACCCGGATGGTCACGCCAGGTCGGGGAGAATTGCTGGCGTAAGGCGATAAAAAATTCATTGTAGCCAATCCCATGATTTTTCAAGAGATTAATGGTTTGCTTCAATAATTCATCTGCTGCTTCATCAGCAATGGTTTTGAAACCCAAACGGTTCATGATGAGTTGGCGATAGGCTCGATAGTAATAGTGGTCAAATTTGTCCAGAGCCAATTTCAATGCCTGAGGGTCAATCACCATTTTTAATGGGTTTTGTAATAGTTCTAAGTTTCGCTTGCAAACCCAGGGTTGATTTCCATAGCAATACAAACTTCCATAGTCAAAATAAGCAGCGGTAAATCGTAGATCATAATTAGGAATGAAAGCATAGGGGCCATAATCAAAACTCTCCCCTGTAATCGCAATATTGTCTGTATTTAAAACCCCATGACAAAAACCTGCTGCCATCCATTGAGCCACTAACTCAGCGATTCGCTTGACCAGCTCTTCGTAAAATAAATCATAACGATTAGGCTCGGATTTCAGGTGAGGATAGTAATAGAAAATCACATGATCTAACAGCTTTTCAACTAAGTCTTTACGCCCCAAATAATGCAATCGTTCAAACGTTCCAAATCGGATATGAGAATGGCTGAATCTCACCATTACAGCAGCACGGGTTGGAGACGGTTCATCCCCGCGCCAGAGTTGCTCTCCCGTTTCAATCAAGCTCAAACAGCGGGACGTGCGTACCCCCAAGCGGTGTAGAGCTTCCCCCGCAAGCACTTCGCGGACTCCGCCTTTGAGGGTGAGGCGACCATCGGCATGACGAGAATAGGGGGTTCGCCCAGAACCCTTGGTACCAAAATCATACAATCGCCCATCCACTCCCCGCACTTGACCATAGAGAAAGCCACGACCATCTCCAAGATAGGGATTGTACTCACCGAACTGATGACCGTGGTAACACATGGCTAGACAGGGACGTACACTTTCGAACCGACCAAAGGCTTCAATCCAGTGATCGTCGGTCACAGCTTCCGGACTCAGCCCCAGTTGAACTAAAATTGGATCATTTCGAAACCGCAGAATATGGTGGGGAAATTCTGTAGCTGCAACTTCATCATAGTAATCTTTTCCCAGGCTTTCAAACGCAGATTCATAATCCAGAAATAGAAAAGGGTTGGCCATGGTTTGAGTTAGCGTGGGGTAGTTGAATTTGAGCTGGAATTGAGTTGGAATCAACCTAAGGGGAATTATTAGTCAAAAATTCCCGGTTGAGCTGGCGTTCTAGGATAATCATTTCTGAGCCAATAATGGGGTTGCGAGCAATTAATTTATCCTCTGAATTGGTAACGGCTAACTTGGAAAATTCCGATTTTTTTGCCTGTTTCCACAGCTCTTGAACCAGCCGATCTTGTTGGTTTTCTCTGAGCTGATACCATTGAGCACTGAGCTGAACCTGAAGCAGACTGTCTATAAATTTAGCTTGAATGGCCAGGATTAGGGAAGGCTCAGCAAATCTGAATTTTTGGGTAATTCGAGCTTGAATTGAGTTTAATAATATTTGCTTCAGATTGGGCTGAAGTATGAGGGGGTTAGAAAGCTGCACAGCTTCAGGGGGGGCGATCGCCAAGAGCTCAGCCGGAATTGGGGTCAACTCTGCCGATTGATTCATCTCAGGGGAATTGACAGAATTAGGAGTGGGCTGATTTTCTGAAGTCTCCTCCACCGTTGATGGTTCCAGGATGGCTGTTGAGTTTGATTCACTGTTTGAACCCTGACTGCTTGAAAGTTCACTATCGGTGGAATTGTTGATGGAACCATTGACGGAACTATCAAGGGGCTGACCGGGGGACAGGGTAGTTGGAGCAATTCCTGCCGCCAGGTTTGGCTCAGTCTGAGCCTGAATATTCTGGGGTGTTGAATTCTTCAGGATTGAGGTCTCAGATGTTGGGGTCTCAAATGTTGGGGCCTCAAATGTTGGGGTCTCAAATGTTGGGGTCTCAAGAGTTAAATTCCCAGGGATTGAACCCTCAGGTAAGGATTGATTGTCTGGATGAGAAAAGAAACCGCCAGCACTCAGAATAATCATCACTAAAGCCACAACCCCACCCACTAACAGCGGCGGAGAAAACCACTGCCGAGGAAAAATTCCAGCAATTTTTTCGGGAGCAGTCTCCGATTCTAGCTGCTCAACCAACCGTTCCAATCCCTTGATCAAAACCTCTAAAACCCGAACAGTCTGGCGTTTTAGCCATTTGCCTCCCCGCCCCTGAACAGTGCTTGATCGAGATCTACGAGGGAGCAACTTCTGGGATGAATTGGCTCGGCGTTCAGGCATAGTTTCCCTTCAAGAGTCTGGAGGAGAGGATCTAGAACTTTGTAGCAATCCCCGGGTTTGACGAATGTCAATACAGGCTTTCACATGGATAAGTTGTGCTGACTTAGACAAACCGCAAAATCGGGCAATTTCAGGTTGAGAACAGCCACAGGCTCCCATCTGAGTCACCGTCCATTCTAGGGCAGTTTCAGGGCTGACTTGACCTTTTCCCTGACAAATCGGACAGGTTTCAGTGGATGGGCTAATGCTTGAGTTTCTGCAGCATTTGACCAAAAACCGATTAACTATACATTCCGGGCATTCTAGAGTCGGTTCAATTTCCTGGGGTCTGAATTCCGGGATTGAATCAGAGGGTAAAGCTTGAATAGGTTGGCTCTGGGGTTTGGATGTTAGACTGCCCCGCATTTTTAGCAGGGGATTGACCATTTTTCGCAACTGAGATTGGGGGCATACCTCGGTGGTTTCTCGCTCCAAAACCTGAAGAGAAGTTTGGACTGATCCCAAACTTATTTTGGCAGCCACAGTTCTTGCAGGCTGGGATTTTGTCCCAGAATTTGCCCTAGAATTTGTCCCAGAAATTATCCCAGGAAAAGTCGGCAACCGCTGAGGTGGAGTTCGAGGGTCAGTTTGAATACTAGCTTGATCAGTACCTTGAACTAACGAGTCTGCTAAATCTTGGTCTAGCTGCTGGTCTGGCTTTTGACTTGGTCTTTGACTTGGTCTTTGACTTGGTTTTTGACTTGATCCCCGGCTTAAAGTTGAAGTTTGATCTGGAATTGGATCAAGATCCAGACCCAACTTCGACTCAAAGACCTGAGGCGTTGCTGATTTGATGTCTGAATCTTGAATCTCTGAGTTTTGGCCTATCACCCTATTTTTAAGCTGACCTGTTTTAAGCTGATCTGCAGGGGGCTGCTTATTGGCAGATTTATCTTGAGATAGATTCAACTGCAATTGACTATCCTGAGCGGCGGCGATCGCCTGCTCCCAGGTCGATCTTTTATTCAAGGCTCCAAACCGTTTGATCTGCTCGCGGGAGAGACCTAGTTCCTCAGTCGCGTACTGTTTAAGCTGTGCTAATTTTTTCATAAAACTACTGATGCAATGCTTTAAGTGCGCTTTCCAGGTTTTCTGTGAGTTGTCGAGCTGCTTGCTTTGTGGAGTCACCGCAGTAGTCTTTAACCTGAAGCGGAGCGCCGATTTTAATCTGAACGCCAGACTTCCAAGGAGGCGGTGCAGGATGGTCATAGAGGATACTAACAGGGACAATTTTGAGGTCGAGATTAGCCTGACCCGAAATAGCCTGGAGAGCAATTCGAGCTACTCCTGATTGCACCGGATGAATCTGGTTATCCAAAAAAATGCGTCCCTCTGGGAATAGCACCAGTACCTCTTGATTTTGCAACAATTCTACGCTGTATCGAATGCTAGAAGATGCTGGGCGATCGCGGTCAATGGGAAACCCCCCTAAACGTCGAACAAACCACCCCTGTACGCCTCTAGTTTGATCCAACAACACCATGTACCGTAAATCTCGATCAGTTACCCGGCGACCCATGGCATATCCTAGAAGAATTGGATCCCAGCGGGAGCGATGGGTTGGCGCTATAATCACTGCCCCAGACTTGGGCAATAATTCCTGCCCTTCAATCCTAATTTTACCAAAATACAGTGGCAGAACAATCTGATGGAACAAAAAATAAGCCATTGGAGTGAGCCAGGGTGAAACTTCAAAAGTTGCCATGGTACTGTCATGAGTCCTGAGGTTTTAGTCGCTATATCGCTCCTCTGCCCAGGGTTCGCCTCGGGTGTGATAGCCATTGCGTTCCCAGAACCCCAAGTCTTCGTGCTCGAGGAATTCTAGACCATTAATCCATTTCGCACTCTTCCAGGCATAAATATGGGGCACCACCAGCCGCATCGGGCCGCCATGGTCTATCGGTAGGGGTTCGTCTAGAAGGGTATGGGCAAAGAAGTTTTCCTCCCTGAGAAAATCTGCCATCGCAATATTTGTCGTATAGCCCCCGTAGCAATGTTCCATCACATGAACAGCCCGAGGATTAACCTCAACCTGCTTCATGAAATCAGTCACCTTGACCCCGCGCCACTTGATATCAAGCTTTGACCATCGGGTGACACAGTGAAAATCAGCGGTGAACTCCTGCTGAGGCATGGCCATAAAATCTGACCAGGTAAGGGTTTTGGGAGTCACAAGCCCCCAGACTTTAAATTCCCACTCCTGGGTGCTGATCTGGGGGGTCTCTCCATAGGTCAAAATAGGAAAACCCGTGGCCAGATACTGGCCGGGAGGAACCCGCTCAGCGGTATCTTGATCTGGTTTATTAAAAAATTTGCCTGGCATAGGGCTCAAAAAGTTGTTTGCAATCGTCAGTATAACGTAGGAAAATCACCCTCTCCCGGGGACTTTTGCTCAATTTTGGGATTAGACTTTTCTAGTCTTCTGGATCTGTTTCAGCATCATTTCAAAAGTAATCGGGTATACTGCTGTGAGTCTCAGTTTAAATATTCGTTAAGGTGGCGAGATCCATAGAACACATCGACCCTGGTTTTGAACTCCTGCCAGTAATCGAGCAACGGTTCCATGGTCAGGGAAAAAACTTGGGCCTCCTGATCAGGCAATGCGACAACGACCAAGGCTTGCTTGACCGCAATACCAAACTTGATATAAACCTGCTCTACTGCCGTGGCATAGGCGGCACATTGGAGATAGTGAGTTTTATTCCAGGCACTTTGGCGGGGCTTTTGAGCCGTTTTCCAGTCGCAAATTGTGGGTTGCCCCTCAACAATGGCCAGACAGTCTAATTTCCCTGCATACCGATATTTTGAATTCCAAACCGTACCTTCAATCAGTAGCGATCGCTCCACCGCTTGATCCAGGAAAGGATGAATGGAATTCCAGAATCCAGTGAGCTCCGGAGGCAAGTCCTCGGGTTCGTGACCTTGCAATTTTGCTTCAATATATTTGTGTAGCTTGATTCCCCACCGAGAAGATTGGCTAGTAATCTGTTGGGCGGCCTCCTGACCCACTCGTTTTCGCCATTTCCACAGGGCTTGTTTTTGTTCTGGTGGTTCAGTGGCCGAGAGAATGGTTGTCACCCCCGGATAGCTTGCCCCCGTTGGTAACCTGTAGTACTGTTTACCTTGCTCCCAGACAGCTCGAGTGCAATAGCGGGGTAGGGGAGGTTCAAGTTGCATTTTTGATCAAGTAAGCAATATTTTTATTCTACTGTTCTACATAGCAATCAGCAATAATTCATCAGCAGGGAATGGAGGGGCCCTCTACATGGGGATAAATTTCCCACATCCCTTCATAGATTTCTCCCGATTGATTTAGGATCGCTATAGCAGTCCTGATCTAGAACGCTCTCCCGATGAAAAATCTCACCCGGCTGACCCGCACCCTCCTCAGTAGCTACTATGCCTACATGCTGGAATATCGAGCTGAACTGTTTCTGTGGGCATTATCGGGGTCATTGCCGTTTATTTTGATGGGAATTTGGATGAAAGCGTCCCAATCGGAGGCTTTGCCCTTGACCCGAATCCAGTTTGCCCAATACTTTTTGGCGGCTTTTATTGTGCGTCAAGCCAATGTGGTGTGGGTAATTTGGGAATTTGAGAAAGATGTGGTTCAAGGTCGGCTATCTCCGAAGCTCTTGCAACCCATGGATCCAGTTTGGCATCATGTAGCGGCCCATATTTCAGAGCGATTTGCCCGATTGCCGTTTATTCTCGGGATTATTCTATTATTTTTTGGACTTTATCCTGAGGCCTTTTGGTTACCCAGTTTAGGAACTTTCCTCCTCTTTATTGGACTGCTGGTGTTGGCATTTGGTTTGAGGTTTTTGATGCAATATACCTTTGGGTTATTAGCATTTTGGACAGAGCGGGCGGCTGCCATTGAGGATATTTGGTTCTTGCCCTATTTGTTTCTCTCCGGCATTGTGGCTCCCCTGGAAGTTTTTCCGCCAGGAATTCGCCATGTTATTTCCTGGACACCATTTCCCTATCTGATTCATTTTCCAGCATCCCTGCTAATTGGCTTGCCCATTGACCTGGGTCGAGGACTTTTGGTCATGGGAATTTGGGGCGTAATATTTCTGGGCCTGAATCGTCTGCTCTGGCGGCAGGGTTTGAAGCGCTACTCTGGCATGGGAGCCTAGGTCAGGCGGGGGGTAGATTTCCGGTTTTAATATTCAGATTCAAAATCTGGCCATTTCGATCCACTTCAATCTTGAGGGAACTTCCCACCGCCTCACTCTGAACCACTTCCTGAACGATTTCTGATTTGATAATGGGCCTACCATTAATCTGACGAAGCACATCCCCTGGCTTGAGGCCAAACCGTTCAGCGGGGGATCCGGGGGCCACCCTGACCACCAAGACCCCTTGATCTGCCTTGACCCTATCTCCCAGGAGATCTTGAACCTGCCGCTTGGTCTCCGGAGTCAACGCTACCATTTCAATTCCCAGATAGGCATGTTCAGCTCGACCGGTTGCAATCAATTGCTCGGCAATTTCTTTGGCTTTATCAATCGGAATGGCAAAGCCCAATCCCTGGGCTCCATCAATAATCGCTGTGTTCATGCCAATTACCTGTCCCTGGGCATTTAACAACGGGCCGCCGGAATTGCCCGGGTTGATGGCGGCATCGGTCTGAATGAACCCAATTCGCTTGTCTGGAACTCCGACATCGGTGCTAGAACGACCGGTTGCACTGATAATTCCCACCGTTACGGAGTTGTCCAAACCGAGGGGATTGCCAATGGCGATCGCCCACTCCCCAGGAGAGAGGGTGTCTGAGTTGCCGATTGGCACGGTGGGGAGATTTTTGGCTTGAATTTTAACCACAGCAACATCGGTCACCGGATCAATCCCCAATACTTCCCCATCAAACCAGCGACCATCCTTAAGCACCACCTCAACGGTTTCACTCCCTTCAACCACGTGGCTATTGGTTAAAATGTGTCCTTCTGAGGTCAAGATAAACCCTGAACCTGTGCCCCGCTCCAGGGAATCTGGGGGGGCAGGTCGTCCTTCAAAGAATTCTTCCGGAAACGGCTGATTAAACTGATCGAATCCTGAGCCCACCCGGCGAGAGGCATTGATTCGGACTACCGCAGGCCCCACCTGTTCTACAGCGGTAACAATGAAGTTAGAGGGGGTGGGGGAACTGACATCTGAATTGGGTTTTGGCATCTGCCAGACTGGAGACCGGGCTCCCGGCTTAGCCTCGGGCAAAGCGGTCGGTGAACCCTCTACAGCTTGTTCTACTCCTGGATCTGCAGGGAACAGTCTTGCCCTGAGCCAGTTTTCTCCCGCCAAAGCTGCCCCTGCCCCTAACAAAAGTAAAACCAAATAGAGGGCGGGTTGCCTCCAGAAATGCAGTTTCCGATCAGTAGAGTGATTCATTATCGTTGAGCAGAATATCTTCAGCAGAATTCTTGAGCAGGCAACCTCAAGGTTGAGACTGGTACAAACTTTACCTCCTTCAATCTAACATTATCCTTCCCAGCAATTGTCAATTCAATCATTCTAGAGGCTTGACCCCTTGATCTCTCAGGAAACACTCCTCGGCCATCCTCGGTATCAGACCCCTTGGACTGAGATAAATATCTAAGCAATTTCTAGCCCAGGACTGACGTTTCCAAGCGCCAGGAACTGGACTATTAGTCAGGCAAGTATTTTCTCAAAGAGTTTTCTCAAAAAACTTCCCCCAAAAAAGCTCCCCAAAAAGTTCTGCCTAAAAGTTCATCTTGAGGCTTTAGATGTAAAAACTTCTTACAACAATTTTCTGAAAATTCCTAAAATTCCTAAAAATTTTTTAAAAATTTATCCCAAATATTCTTCAGCCGAATTTAGCGCTATCGAGTAAACTGGAGTTCTCCAGATCAGAACCTCAGAAAGCCAAGCCATTTTTCTGCGGTAGCTTCAGTCTCCCATAAACCTTATTCTCAAACGTTAGCAGTGGAAACTTCCCCTAAGAACCTATGGCCTCAGGTGCTCGAGCGTCTCCAGGTACAAGTCGGTGAGCCGACCTATGATACTTGGCTCAAAACGGCCTATGCCGAACATCTCGATGACAACTGCTTAGTCATTCGCACTCCCAATCCTTTTGTCCGCAATTGGCTGCAAAAGCATTATCAGGAGATGATTGCTGAAGCTGTTGAGGGAATTTTGGGTTATGGGATTAGAATTCACATCACCACTGAAGTAGTTGACAGTAGCAGAGTCAGCTTTACCAATCTTTCTAATCATCAATCTGATGAAACGCAGTTCAATCCTGCTCCAGAATGCCATGATCGACCGGAATCCCGCCATAGCCTGAATACGAAGTATATTTTTTCCCGGTTTGTAGTGGGGGCTAATAGTCGGTTAGCCCATGCGGCTTCCCTGGCGGTGGCTGAATCCCCAGGACGAGAATTTAATCCTTTATTCCTCTGTGGTGGGGTGGGATTGGGCAAAACCCATCTGATGCAAGCCATTGGTCATTATCGGCTCGAAATTGATCCAAACTCCAAAGTGTTTTACGTCTCGACTGAAAAATTTACCAATGACCTGATTGCTTCTATCCGGCGGGATAGCGTTCAAACATTTCGGGAACATTATCGGGCAGCAGATGTGCTGCTGGTTGATGACATCCAATTTATTGAAGGGAAAGAATATACCCAGGAAGAGTTCTTTCATACTTTCAATACCCTCCATGAATCGGGTAAGCAAGTTGTCCTGGCGGCTGATCGCCCCCCCAATTATATTCCTCAGTTGCAGGAGCGGCTCTGTTCTCGATTTTCCATGGGGTTGGTGGCTGATGTTCAGGCCCCTGATCTGGAAACTCGCATGGCCATCTTGCAAAAGAAAGCAGAGTATGAACAGGTGCGGTTGCCTCGGAATGTGATTGAATATATCGCCTCAACGTATACTTCTAATATTCGAGAGTTGGAAGGGGCATTGACCCGAGTGGTTGCCTATACGTCGATTTCAGGATTGCCGATTACTGTGGCCAATATTGCCCCGGTTCTAAATCCGGTGGAACAGGTGGAGGAATCCTCTCCAGAGGTAGTTTTACAGGCGATCGCTGAAACATTTAAAGTCACCTTGGAGGATCTCAAGGGGAGTTCGAGGCGGCGGGAAATCAGCCTGGCCCGGCAGGTAGCGATGTATCTAACGCGACAACATACGGATTTGAGCTTGCCTAAAATTGGAGAGTTGTTCGGAGGAAAAGACCATACAACTGTCATGTATGCTTGTGATAAAATAGGTCAACTACGTCATCGTGATCCAGAACTGGCCCAGACTCTGAGGCAGTTAGGCGATCGAATTAACCTTGCCAGTCGCAATCGAAATGGCAGATAGGGTTTTTTATCTCCAGGAAATCAGGAAAGCTGAAGGGAGAACTGAGAGGAGCGGATACGTCTAGAAAAGCCATCCCCTGGGACTCCTTGCGATTTCAGTCCCCAGGAAGATTTGAGGGGTGTTCTCAAGTTCCATACTTGAAGTGGGATGGAATTCAATCCGAAAGTCTACTGAAAGATCTAGATCTTTTAAAGCTTTTTGGCTGTGGAAAACTCTGTGGAAAACTGTCTGGATTTTGATCAGTTAATCTTGTCTCGTACCCTGGACATGTTGATCACTAGTGTTTTCATGGTTTTCCACATGTAGATATATTTTTACTCTTGAAGTAACCGTCAATTCCTGAATTTACCCCTATCTATCACAGCGCGAAGCGCTATAATACGGTTCGCTGGACTAATGGGATGAGAGTATGCAGTTTGTGATTGAACAGGAAAAATTAAATGCAGGGCTGTCTTTTGTTGCTCGGGCAGTGCCCTCTCGTCCGACCCATCCTGTCTTGGCTAATATTTTGTTGTTCGCAGATCAGGCCAATCAGACTTTGAGCTTGACCGCCTTTGATCTGAGTCTAGGGATTTATACTCGGATGGCAGCATCGGTAGAGGTCGGGGGACGTTGCACCCTGCCGGCAAAATTGTTGAGTGACATTATCTCTCGCCTGCCTCAAAGCACCATCGCTGTAGCGAATGCGATAGGGGAGCAAAGTGTGACGTTGAAGGCCAGTTCCGGGGAATATCAAATTCGCGGTATGGGGCCAGAGGAATACCCCGAATTGCCTCAGGTAGAAACTGGAAAATCCGTTCAACTGTCTGCCAATGCCTTACTTGAGGGCTTGAGAAGAACCCTATTTGCCACCAGCCCCGATGAAGCCAAACAGATCTTGACGGGGGTTCATCTGAAGATCCAGGCAGGCACCCTGGAATTTGCCTCAACAGATGGCCATCGACTGGCGGTAGTCCAGACTGAAAATATTCAGAGCACTGATTCTCTGGCGGTTGCAGCCGAGACAACGGATCTAGAGGTGACGATTCCAGCTCGGGCACTGCGGGAGGTAGAGCGGATGGTGAGCCTGGGGAGCCTGGATCAGGAGGATGCCCTGGCACCAATGGGTTTGAGGTTGGATGAGAGTCAGGTCATTTTTGAATTCGGCAATCAACGGTTAAATAGTCGCAAGCTAGAGGGGGCCTATCCAGCTTACAACCAGTTGATTCCTCAGGAATTTTCCAGCTACATCGACTTGGATCGTCGGCAATTGCTTGGGGCCCTAGAGCGAATTGCGATTCTGGCCAGCCAGAAGAATGACATTATTAAATGCACAATAGATCGCGATCGCCAGATGGTCTGTTTCTCGGCAGAAGCAGCGGAGGTTGGCAATGCCCTTGAGTCCCTATCCGCTCAAATTTCTGGAGATGAACCTGAAGAAGTGGCTTTTAATGTCAAGTATTTACTAGAAGGGTTAAAAGTTTTTACGACTTCAGAACTCCAGATCTGCTTGAATACCGCCACCAGCCCCGTGATTCTTCGGCCCCTAGGGGAACTGAAAATGACTTATCTGGTCATGCCAGTTCAGATTAGGAGTTAGGCCCAATCGCGGATTGGCGTTGCAATAGGCTACCAATGGAGAAAACTCTATCAAGCTGCTATTTACCTCTGAACTAAAATGACCGACACCCCAGTACCCAAGGCCAGTATTCTGATTGTGGATGATACCCCGAATAATTTGCGGTTTTTATCGACCATGTTGCTGGAGCAGGGCTATGAAGTTCGCAAGGCAGTCAACGGTCAGATGGCCCTGCGTTCGGCCCAGGTAGAGCCCCCTGATCTGATTTTGCTCGATATTCGGATGCCGGACATGAGTGGCTATCAGGTCTGTCAAAATCTCAAGGCCCAGGATACGACGAAAGCTATTCCGATTATCTTTTTGAGTGCCCTAGACGAAGAGAAGGATAAGGTAACGGCCTTCGAGGTAGGGGGAGTCGATTACATTTCCAAGCCCCTGCAAGTACTAGAAGTGCTGGCTCGGGTCAAAACTCACCTGACCCTGCGATCGCAACAGCAACAACTAATCGACCAGAACCAACGCTTGCAAGAAGAAGTCAAGGCCAGAGCCACAGCAGAACTCGCCCTCCAAAAAGCCAATCAAGCCCTGCAACGGCTGGCGAACCTCGATAGCGTCACCCATATTGCCAATCGGCGACGATTTGATGAATATCTGGATTTGTGCTGGCAGCAAGCAATTGCCACCCAGGAACCTCTAGCGATTATCCTTTGTGAAATTAATGGATTTGAGCACTACGAAGCTACACAGGGTAGTCAGGCGGCGGATGAATGTCTTCGCAGCATGGGTTGGGTGATCAATCGGCTAGCCAAACCACCTCTAGACCTAGCGGCCCGGTATAGTGATACTCGATTCGCAGCATTGTTCCCGGGAAGAACCGCCGATCTGGCCCTGCTGCAATTGGCGGAACAGATTCGCCAGGAAATTCAACACCTGACCCTTCATTTCCCCCATTCCCAAGAGGCTCAACCCATTACCGTAAGCCTGGGGGTAAGCAGTATGGTGCCAACGCCGGACTCTAACGCCAGCACTCTCATGGATGATGCTGATCGGGCATTGCATCAGGCGATGACTTAGGTCATAAAACTCGCAAAACGCCAGGAATCTGTTCAACTACTTCTAGATGCTGCATTTCCTCTAGAGCTTGATGAAAGTTACCTTCCCGAACCTGATGGGTAACGACTACAATCTCCGCCAATTCTCCATGGGAATCAATCTGAACAATGGATTCAAGACTGACCTGATGGTCGCCAAAGCAGGTTCCCAACTTACCAATTACCCCAGGGGCATCCTGGGTAATCAACCGGGCATAGAATCGGGTCATAAGCTCTTTCAGGGGAGAGAGCTGACAATAGTGCTGATGGGTGCAGCTCATCAGGGGATGCATGACCGGAGCTTGTGCCTCGCCCGTTCCCTGGGCTTGAAGCATCCCAACAATATTGAGCATGTCGGATACCACAGCGCTGGCTGTAGGGCCGGCTCCGGCCCCTGGCCCAAAAAACATCACCTGACCAATCGGTTCCCCCTCGATCAAGATGGCATTGTAAACTTGATTGATAGTAGCCAGGGGATGGGTTTTCGCCACTAACGTCGGATGTACCCGCACGCAAAGCCAATCATTGTCAGCCGTAGCCTGGGGATCCCGTTCGGCGATCGCCAGTAACTTGATCACAAACCCCAATTGATCCGCATAGGTAATATCAGTGGCCGTGATTTTTCGAATCCCTTCACAGTAAACTTCCTCCAGCTTGATCCGCCCGTTGAAGGCCAGGGCCGCTAAGATCGCAATTTTATCTGCCGCGTCCAGACCATCCACATCGGCAGTAGGATCGGCCTCTGCATAACCCAGGGCTTGAGCATCCGCCAATACCTCAGCAAAATCGGCCCCCTCCCGTTGCATTCGGGTCAGAATGTAATTAGTAGTGCCATTAACGATGCCCATTACCCGGTGAATTCGATTGGCCCCCAGGCATTGCTTCAACGGTTGAATCACCGGAATTCCGCCCGCTACGGCTGCCTCCACCATGACGTAAACCCCCTGCTCTGTCGCAGCGGTAAAAATCTCCTCACTGTATCGGGAAATTACCGCTTTGTTGGCTGTAACCACATGCTTACCTGCTCGAATGGCTTGCAGAATCAGGGATCGAGCCGGTTCTAAGCCACCCATCAGTTCGACCACCAGATCAATCTCCGGATCGGTGACAATACTGTTGAGATCAGTTGTCAATAAATCTGCTGGCAACTCGACCCGACGATCCTTGTCCAGGGAACGCACCCCAACCCGATGGAGCATCAGTTCTTGCAGGAGGGGTTGGCGACCTTGAGGATCTAGCAAAATTTCTACGGTTCCTGTCCCGACCGTTCCCAGTCCCAGTAGACCAATCTTGAAAACCACAATGCCAATTTCTTTGCTAAAGGTTAATTACCCCATTGTGACATTACTGCTCAAGGACTTCTAGCCCACAGGCTTCTGCCACTTGCTGGGCCAGACTACGGTACTGAGGCGGCGGCTGAGGAATACAAATGTCTAGATCAAAGCTCTCCAGGATCCGCTCTAGCAATTTATTTCGCCATTGCGCTTCAATCTTGTAATCCGATCCCAAACTACCCTCCGA
Source organism: Oscillatoriales cyanobacterium RM2_1_1 (assembly GCA_012033335.1). GTDB lineage: Bacteria > Cyanobacteriota > Cyanobacteriia > Cyanobacteriales > Microcoleaceae > JBHJGO01. The sequence goes on along the minus strand of JAAURB010000053.1, from coordinate 21,027 downwards.
AAGCGCCGCCATCAGTTTATCCAATACCTGATACTGTCCAACTAACCGGGCGGCCCGTTCTCGATCCCCAGGGTGAGGAGCTAAGGCATCTAGCTCTCGAAGCAGCCGACGCCATTCTGTTTCAATCAACTGAGTCAGCAGCAAACCAATTTTGCTATAGCGCCGATCCGTCATAATCTGAAGGTCATCAGTACTCATCAGGCAACGTTCCTTCCTTACTTACTTCATCCTGACTTAATCTCTGCAATCCTACAAACTAAGTAATAATGTTGCTACAGATAGAAACCTGGAACGCAACGCGCTGCGCTCTGGGCATTGTGTCATGCCAATCTTAAGAGTTGGTATAACAAAAGTTGGTATACCGCGTTTCCAACGCTGCTGGAGTACGAGAGGTGGCGGTGCGGTGCGCCGCCACCTCTCAAATCTGTACCTCACGTGATTAGAAATCGCTATAAGTAGCGTGACGCAATTAATTAGAAGATTGATGGGGGGAATAAAGGGGGCAGTGCCCCAGACCCCCTTTCATTTAACAAATATTACAACTACCTACTCATAAACTAAAAATCTCAAGATTTAGCTCAACGGCAAGAAACCCGACACTATTATCCTGGATTCAGGGTCAGGCCGAGAACTAACCTCGCCAGAACCTGCCAGTGACTCTATAAACTTAGATTTTATGATCCTAAGTTGGTTTCTTGGGAAAAACAGCCTCGTAGTATTTGACGATCAACAAACAATTTCGCTGATCTGCTGTTCTTTGGTAGCTCAGTTCATCGGCAATATCTTGCAACAGCTTTAGCCCCCTACCTCCTCCTGCACTCCGGTCTGGAAAAGTAGGCAAGCTTTGCAATTTCTTTTCCAGGTCAAAGGGTGGCCCATAATCCCAGACTCGAATTTCAATTTGCTGAGTCAGAAAGTTTACTTCAATATCAATTTGCTTCTGGGGAGAATCCTGATGGGCATAACGCACAGCATTTGTAAATCCCTCAGCGAGTGCTAGCTGACAGCGCAACCAAACGGAGCGAGGTACGAAATCAGGTTGGAGTCGATCAAACCACGACAAAATCTCAGCTAATGAATCTAGACTTGTGGGAGCTTGAAATTTAGATTTGTAGGGAAGAGTTGGCGGCTCCGCGCCTTCAAATTCAATCACACCGCATCTAAAAACTAAAAACTATAGATCTAAATCTGAAATTAGTATAAACGCAAACCCAACATTACTGTGAATTAATTACTGTTAGTTAAGCTCTAAATTAATCCATTGAGTTTAGGGGATAATCTTCGTTAGACTATACTCTAGTTTGAATACTCTAGCTTAAGTAGAAGATTTCGTTGAACCTCTGTCAAGCCCCCGTCAAATCCCTGTCGAACCCCCCTGAGATACATCACCGGACTGTCCATGTTTAAAATTCTAGTGATTGATGATGACACTGTCATTCGTGAGCTGTTGAGAAGAACACTCAAGAAACAGGGTTACGAGGTTTCAGTTGCCAGTAATGGTGAGGAGGGGATTCGCCAAGCTGAAGAGCTACATCCAGCACTGATTATTTGTGATTGGATCATGCCTCGCCTGACCGGGATTGAGGTCTGTCGCCATATCAAAGCCAATCCTGAATTGTCTACGACTCAGTTTTTTCTGCTGACTTCCCTGGGTTCCGTCGCTGATCGGGTCAAGGGCCTAGATGCCGGCGCTGATGATTTTATCTCCAAGCCCTTGGAAATGAATGAACTCTATGCCCGAGTTCGGGCGGGATTGCGCCTGTACCAACTCAGTCAGGACTTACAAACCCAAAAGCAACTCCTGGAAGCTGAATTGGCGGAAGCGGCTGACTATGTTCGATCTTTGTTGCCTGAACCCTTGACTCAGCCGGTGCAAATTGATGCTCGATTTGTACCCTCTCGTCAATTGGGGGGAGATTGCTTTGATTATTGCTGGCTGGATCCAGATTACCTGGCGGTATATCTGATGGATACCTCAGGTCATGGCTTGAAAGCTGCCCTGCCTTCAATCTCAGTCCTGAACCTATTGCGATCGCAGACCTTAGCCAATGTTGACTATCACCAGCCCAGTCAGGTATTAAAAGCCCTGAATACCACGTTCCAGATGACCTACCAGAACGATAAATATTTTACGATTTGGTATGGGGTATACCATCGCACAACCCGACGATTGGTTTATGCCAGTGCCGGGCATCCTCCGGCGATTCTGCTCTCTGAAACATCGGAAGATAACCTCAAAATCCAGCAATTGAAAACCCCTGGAATGCCCGTAGGCATGTTTCTAGAAGCCAACTACTCTGATGCAGAATGTGATGTTCAACAACTCAGCAACCTGTATGTTTTTAGTGATGGAGTCTATGAGATCCACCAACCCAATGGGGGAATTTTAGGGCTGGATGCGTTTGTAAAACTGTTGGCAGATCACTATCATACGGCTGAAGGCAGCCTGGATACTATTCTTAATATTATCAAAGGGATTAATTCTAACAACCCATTTGACGATGATTTCTCCCTATTAAAAGTCCAATTTCAAGATTGATCAATTCTAAATTCATTCCTGGTAAAATTACTAGCCTATGTGTCGTTTGCTGGGTTATCTTGGCCCTACTATTCAGCTTGAAGAGATTCTCTACAAACCCAAGCATTCTCTGATTGTTCAGAGTTACCAACCCCTGGAAATGCAGGAAGCTTTACTTAACGCCGATGGTTATGGAGTGGGTTGGTATCACCCCACCCGTCATAGTCAACCTTTTATCTATAGAAGCATCTCGCCAATCTGGAATGACCAGAATTTACCGCCCTTGAGTCGTTACGTTGAGTCCAACGGGATGCTAGCCTATGTCCGCAGCGCCACCCCTGGGCAAGCGGTCAACCTAGTTAATTGTCAACCTTTTCAGTCTGAGAACCTGCTATTTACCCACAATGGCTACATTGATCAGTTCCGCCAAACCCTGCATCGTCCCATGCGCGATCGCCTGAGCAATCCGATCTATGAGAAAATTGAAGGAACGACTGATTCTGAGCATATTTTTGGCCTGTTTTTGCAGGAGCTAGCCTCCAGGAATTCTGCCAGCCTGGAGCACGTATTGGAGGCCACCCTGAAAACCCTAACGGAGCTGGCACAGCAGGTTAAAGTTCTGGCTACGGTACTAATAAGTGATGGTCAGCAAATGGTTGCCAGTCGATTCGCCCTCTCTGGAACAGCTCCCACTCTTTATTGGTTAAAAAACGATCCTCAGTTTCCAGATGCGGTAATCTTCGCCTCAGAACCCTTATTTCCTGGAGAGTGGCACCCTTGCCCTGAACAGACGATTGTCCATGTTGGAGAAGACCGTGACATCCACTTCCATAAACTCCCCTAGGGAACAGCTTTATCAAGCCCTATATCAGTGCCGTCTAGGAACCCTGAACCTGTTTGACGGCATGGATGAGGTAACGTTTTGTACCCAGTTTCATCCTGACTTCAGCCCCATTGGCTGGCATCTAGGACACATTGCCCTGACCGAAGCCTATTGGTTATTGGAGTACACCGCTGGTTTGCCACCCTTGTTTCCGGAGTACAAGGAACTGTTTCGAGTGGATGGCTCGCCCAAGGCAGAGCGCGGCAAGTTGCCCTCCATTGCAGCAGTACGGACATACCTGGAGACCGTCAGGGAGCAGGTCTGGCGTTATCTGGAGCGAGCACCTATCGATCAGCAGGAACGATTATGGCGATTTGTGCTCCAGCATGAATGTCAACACACTGAAACCATTGCCCTTGGCTTGCACCTACAACAGCAACATCAAAGGAAAACTTCACCCATTTTCACCCCAGTCTTTTCAGCTACCAATTTATCGGACGATATGGTACAAATTTCAGCCGGAGCCTTTTTCCAGGGCAGTGATCTGATCACTGCCCTGGACAATGAACAACCCCGCCATCGGGTGGAGTTGGATACCTACTGGATTGACCGCTATCCAGTAACCTGCGGCCAATATCGGCAATTCATGGAGGCAGGGGGCTACCAAAATTCTCAATGGTGGTCAGCCGCCGGATGGCAGTGGCTTCAACAAGCCTCTAATCCCCATCCCATCCTCAAACCTTGCTATTGGTTAGGGGATGAGCAGTTTGCCAATTATCCCGTTTGTGGGGTGAGCTGGTACGAGGCGGAAGCCTACTGTAACTTCATGGGCAAACGCCTACCAACGGAAGCAGAATGGGAAAAAGCCGCCAGTTGGGTATCAAACACCCAGACCCAAAGAACCTACTCCTGGGGAGAAACTCAGCCTAGCCGCTCCTACTGTAACTGTGCAATCCCTGAAACGTTCCGGGTGAGGGATTACCAGACCCGGACAACCCCCGTTGATGCTCGTCCTCAAGGGGCTAGCGCCTACGGGGTACAGGATCTCCTGGGTAATGTTTGGGAATGGACTCAAAGCCGCTTCCAGGGATATCCAGGGTTTCAGGCTTATCCCTATCCGGGCTACTCCCAAACCTATTTTGACCCTGAGCATCGGGTGCTCAAAGGGGGAAGTTGGGCAACTCGTTCCTGGGCTATGCGCAATAGTTTTCGCAACTGGTATCAGCCCCAGGTTCGTCAGGTACTTGCGGGGTTTCGCGGGGCGCGCAGTGAATCTCAGGACTATCAACGGATGACACCCCGACAGATGTATCTCCGGGCGAAGATTCGAGGGGTTGGATTAAATGGGTTATTGACGAATTGAGACTTTCCAGCAACCCCACAGAATCGCTCTAGCTAAACCTCCTTCAAGATCCTCCTCGACCCCAAAAATCATCTCCGAGAGGCGTTGGCGTTGGATATCTTTACTCTCCTGGGTTACAGTCCTAGATCTTATTCAGCCTTCCTAACTGAATACAGCGTTTCCAACGCTGCTGGAGTACGAGAGGTGGCGGTGCACCGCGCCGCCACCTCTCAAATCTATACCTCACGTGATTAGAAATCGCTATAAGATCCTCACTAATAAGAATTTTGGCTGGCTAAATAATCCGATAGACAATTGCCCCATCCCGCTCTCGATTGTCTATCTGAATCAGATCTTCTCGCTGCAATTCTTCGAGCCACTGCCGGATCTCTGCCGGGGAGCAATCAGTTTCAAGGACGCATTCTGCTAGAGTCATCTCCCCTTGAGCTTTCGCCAATCTCAACAATTGAATTTTGGCCCGATCAGGATTGAGGAGAGGAACCATCGGGGCTTGACTGATCACCCGTTTTTTGGCCTGACCGATGGCTCGGGTATTTTCAACTGTTGCCCCCACACTGTAGAGGAACATCATCCCCGCGATAAAATCCTCATCCTCCTCCAGGGAGGGTTCACTCAGGTAGCATAAGGTGGTAAGACCCAAAAAAACTCCGAACGTGGTCAGAAGAGCCTTGTAACGCTTTGTATATATGTAGCCGAACAACGGTATGAGAAAGGTCAATACCCCAGTTGTCCAGGTGTTTTTCTGGGCAAGCTCTTGGGTTGGGTCTAAATCTTGAGTCATAGGGACAACGAATGACGGTGTTAGGACGCTACCAGATTCTCTTCCTTAACCATAGCTTTTATCCGCCGCTTCATCCACTCAGATTTTCAATCTATTCATTTGGAAGGGCCTAAATCAGCCGAGTTCAGCCCATAAATTCTCATCTCTTGGGGTCAGAATGGCTGATGGGCTAGATTAAGTTGGTGAAAAAAACTATTATGGGGGTTCAGGTAGAAGTTCTTGAGCCTGAATTTTAAGCCTGAATTTTGAGCTTGAAACTGGCTTCGTTGCCCTTGAAAACCCCTGTGTTTTTGCGCTTAACATTCGTTCCTACAACCTGATGAATTTGATGTGACAGTTGATGTAACAATTGCAATTCAGCCTCTCCCCCAAGATGTTGTGCATCTGATTGCGGCTAGTGAAGTGATTGACTCCCTAGCGGCAGTGGTACGGGAATTGGTGGAAAACAGCCTGGATGCTGGAGCCCATCGAATTACGATTTCCCTCTGGCCCGAACAGTGGCAGGTGCAGGTGGCTGACAATGGGACAGGAATCAATCTAGAGAACCTCAAACGGGCTGCAACCGCCCATAGCACCAGTAAAATCAGAACTTTAGCTGACTTGAATCGGGTGAATAGTTTGGGATTTCGGGGGGAAGCTCTCCATAGTCTGACCCAACTGGCGACCCTGGAAATTTCTAGCCGGGTGGTTGGAGAGTCAGGTTGGCGGGTGAGTTATGACTCCCAGGGTCACCCCCTCAAGATTGAAGCGGTGGCGATCGCCCCCGGCACTATTGTCACTGTCTCTGATTTATTCGCCAACTGGCCAGCCCGCCGCCAAGCCCTGCCGACGGCGGCCCAACAATTGCGAGGAGTCCAACTGGTGATTCAATCCATTGCCCTGTGCCATCCCCAGGTCACCTGGCAAGTGTTTCAGGGGACAATCTCCTGGTTGCAGATCAATCCGGGAGCAACGGCCCAGTCTATTCTGCCCCAGTTGCTACGGACTATTCGGCTGAGCGACTTGCAGTATTTCCAGGCAACGGTTCCGTCGGACGCAAAGCTGCCCAACCCAGACTGCTTTTCGGCTTCGAGTCATGAACTAGAGAGGGATGAGCTCGATAAACTCAATGGTGAAGTTATCAGTAATGAAGTTATAACTAATGACCTTAAGGGGGAACCCTATTCCGATTCATGGCCTGGTCAAGATCAAACCAGTTCCAATGCCCTGGAACTGGTTTTGGGGCTGCCAGATCGGTGTCATCGCCATCGTCCAGATTGGATCAAAGTGGCAGTCAATGGCCGCATGGTGAGATTACCTGAACTAGAACAAACGATTTTGAGCGCCTTGAGTCGCACCTGTCCCCGCGATCGCTTCCCGGTCTGTTTTGTCCATTTACGGGTCGCGGCGGATCAGATTGATTGGAACCGCCATCCGGCCAAGGAAGAGATTTACCTGTACAACCTCCCCGGCTGGCAACAGCAACTCCATCAGGGGATTGATCAAACCTTAAGGCTCAGTGCCGCAGAACTGGCAACTCCCCTGACCCGGGCTGAGACCCTATTCAAAGTAGCTGAAACCTCTGGAACCTATGGGGCCATTACGGAACCCTCCCTTGAGCCGACCCCTGCCAATCACCTGGGGCTATTGTCCCTGAAGGCCGTGGCTCAAATCCTCAATACCTACATTGTGGCGGAGCATTCCCAGGGCCTCTGGTTGGTCGAGCAACATATTGCCCATGAACGGGTTCTATTTGAGCAGATTTGTGCCGCCTGGACGTTAACCCCCCTGGAACCGCCGGTGATTTTGTCGCAGTTGACTGACCACCAGCTTGAACAGTTACGAACTCTAGGGCTGGAGGTTGATCCATTTGGGGAAACTCTCTGGGCGGTGCGAAATGCCCCAGGGCCCCTGGCTCAACGCTCTGACTGTGCTGAGGCATTAATAGAGCTAAGTCTATGTGAGGATTTACAAGGGGCTCAGGTGGCGACCGCGTGCCGAAGTGCCATTCGCAATGGTACGCCCTTGAGCCAGATCGAAATGCAGAATTTACTGGATCAATGGATTAGAACCCGCAGTCCCCGCACCTGCCCCCATGGTCGGCCTATTTACCTGCGCCTGGATGAGTCCTCCCTGGCCCGGTTTTTCCGACGGCATTGGGTCATTGGAAAAAGCCATGGAATTTGAGAAAATTTGAGGAAGAGGTTGCATAATTGAGATTATATGGTTAAATCTGAGCAGTTGTCCGGTGTGAGGAGATCAAACTTTGGGGGCGTTACGGTCTAGAGGGTTCAAACTAGGTTCTGGTTTAAATTCAAATTCAAAATTTAATTTAAATTTGAGCTGTGGTTTTGATTTCGGTCTGGGTTTCAAATGGGGCCGAAGAGTCAAAACCCTGGGGATTAGCATTTTAGTGCTGGCCGGAGTAGGGTTATTGCAGGCCAGTCCGATGTTTGGCTCCTCGGCCAGTCTTTACGGGGCGAAGTCCCTCGATGATTTAATCCGGCTGCGCGATCGCCTGGTTACAGAGCTGGAAACTGGAGTACAACCGCCCCCAGAACCGGGATTTTTCCAAACTTTCCTCCCTAATAATCCCCTGGAACCCGACCAGAATTTACTCAAAAAGCTCCAAGCCGTTGAGCTTCAAATTTTAATCGAGCAACGGGCGGAGGACAACTGGAAGCAAGCCTTACGGATGGCAACTCAGGCCACCGATCCGCAAAAAATCTCTGATTCCTACGAGGATCAAAAGCAAGCCCAGGTGTTCTGGCAACAGGCGATCTCCAATCTGAGTGAAATTCCTGACCAATCCCTGGCTACCCCCCGGGCCAGAGAAAAGCTCAAGGTGTATCAGGCCAGCCTCACCGCCCTCAATCAAGTTCTCCAGTTGGCGGAGTCATCAATTCTAGAGCAAATTCGGCAAGAGAGCGGGCTGTCCCGTCAAGCCATGATCAGTGTTTGCAACCTGAAACAGGATTGCATTCATCTGCGGGGTGATCAGCGTCCTGCTAGCCCCGCCAGCCTGATTAAAATTCCTATTGCGATCGCCCTATTAAACAAAACCAACCAGGATCAGGTCAGCTTGGAGGAGGAAGTCTATGTGGAGGGGGGCAATTTTACTGAAGATGCCTCAGATATTCGCGCCCGCAAACGCTACTCCCTTAAGGTCTTGATGGGACAGATGATTGACCACAGTAGTAATATTGCTACCAATCAACTGATTGACTACCTGGGACAGGGATATATTAATGACCTGCTGGAGCAACAGGGATACAAAACCACCCGAGTTTATTTCAAATTGATGGGGGATCGGATCATGCCCTTTCGTCCCGGCAAAGGTCGCAATCAGCTCACCAGCAATGAACTCACTGCCATGATGGCGAGGATTTACAATCATGAATATCCCCAGTCTGCCGTGCTGATCGAAGCCCTGAAACGGCAATATGACCATGAAATGGGCTACGACGGTCTCAAGGGGCTCAAGGCAGAGTGGCTCGGGGAGAAAACGGGTCAGAATTCCAGAGCCGTAGGCACTACCCTGGCGGCAAGGATTGATGGGGAAATCTATGCGATCACAATTATTGACAATCGCAGTGGCAACGTTCCGCAGATTCGTCAGGCAGTGACAGAAATTGCTGAATACATTTTGCAAAATGGCCACCTGTAATGGCAGGGTTGGAATGGGGCTGGGATAGGGTTGAGATAGGGCTGAGAGACCCAGCCCCTACGTTTCTTGGGGAGGGCTGGAAGACCCAGCCCCTAAATGTTTAAATTAATTTACGTTGAACTCATGGGATGAACCCTACAGCACTCCACACTCAAATTCGCGGACGGGGATTGCCCATCATTTGCCTCCATGGACATCCGGGTTCGGGAGCTTGTATGGAGGTGTTTACCGACCATCTGGCCCAGAGATTCCAAACTATCACCCCGGATCTACGGGGCTACGGCCAGAGTCAAACCGCCCAACCCTTTCAAATGGTGGATCATTTGGTTGACCTGGAAGCTCTGCTCAATCAATTGCAGATTTCAGAGTGCCTAGTTTTAGGGTGGTCTTTGGGGGGAATTCTGGCCCTGGAACTGGCTTTAAGATTCCCCCAACGGGTTTCTGGCCTGATCTTAATTGCCACCGCTGCCTATCCTCGCGGCAGTCATCCGCCGATTTCCTGGGCCGATAATCTCTACACTGGTGTGGCGGGTTTGATTAACACCTTGGCCCCGGGATGGCAGTGGAATATTGATACCTTTGGTCAACAATCTCTGTTTCGCTATTTGATTCAGCAACACACCCCTCAAACCTATCGGTACATTGCTCAATACGCTGTTCCGGCCTATCTGCAAACCTCAAGCTTGACCACCCAAGCCCTGAATACTGCCATTCGCCAAGGCTATAACCGTCAGTCAGACTTGCAGTCCATTCAATGTCCCTGTTTGGCCTAGCGGGAGCGGCGATCGCCACATTACGGCTCAATCCACGGCGGAAACGGCTCAAAGAATTGCGAAATCAGAGTTTCACTGCTATCCCAATACTGCCCATTTGTTTCCCTGGGAAATTCCCCATCAAGTTTTAGGGGATATTGATCAATGGTTGGCTCAAAATGATTGGCTCAAATAGTCAAAAACTTTGATTAATGGTTTTAACGATTGAAGTTACTAGATGTCACTAAATATCAGTTTCAGCCACCTCAGCCATAGGGGAATTAGACAGGGAATAGCTAAAAGAATACTGACTCAACATAACAGTATCCAGGTTGCTAGTGGCATAGGATTGAGCCTGGGTGCGCTTCACCCATCGCTCCAGGCAGGAAAGAGGCAGAACAATCGGCCAGAATAAAGCGGCTAATCCCGCCACCAACCAGGAGCGGTAATCCATCTTGGATGAGGATGAATCCTGTAAAAAAGCTTTGAGATAGACCAGAAATGCCAGGAGAGAAACCAGGAAATAACCTTTCACAAGAAGAGATAGCACTAACATTATAAAATCACCTGTGGATTGAATAATCCAGGTTTTTGACCTGGGTTTGGATTAATTTAACATTAGCAATTTTCTATCGGGTACTACATCCGTTAATGTGCCATTTCTACAGCTATAAAAGCTACATCTATTTGCCAACTCTTCTGTATAAGTACGGATCCATGACAATAGTCCTTAAGTTGATGACGTTTTTATTGGGAAGTGAAGTTTATTGGGAAGTCAAGCTCTCACCAAAAATATTTCTGTTCCAACGACTGGTCGGGGACTCACTCTAGCGCTTCCCATGGTGTTGCTGCGTTCCTAACTTCTAGATCCGTATCTCATGGGATTGAAAATCTCTGTATAAAGCTCAGGATAGAAATTTTGCTAATTTTTTTAAGGGCAAGTAAACTATGGTGTTTCAAGAGCCTCCGTTTACAATCTGAAAAGCTCACAAAAACTTACAATAGAAGCATCTGACTATAAAGATTTGTAACTGAACACCTGTAACCAAAGACCTGTAACTGAAGACTTGATAACTATGGCTGATCAATTGATTCGTGCAACGGCATCCGATGATGGTATTCGAGCGGTTGGAGTCATCACCACCCGCCTGACAGAAGAAGTTCGACAACGCCACGGTCTGTCTGCGGTTGCCACTGCTGCTTTGGGCCGTACCATGGCCGCAGGACTGTTGTTTGCCTCTAGCATGAAGCGCCGGGCTCCCGGGTCAACATCAATATTAAAGGCAATGGCCCCCTAGGCCGAATACTAGTAGATGCGGGTCTTGATGGAACTGTGCGAGGCTATGTGGACAATCCAGAAATTGAGCTGCCCCCCAATCGCCTGGGCAAACTAGACGTGGGCGGAGCCGTAGGTTCAGAGGGCTTTCTCTATGTGCTGCGGGATGTGGGGTATGGTTATCCTTACTCCAGCACAATTGAGCTGGTTTCCGGGGAGATTGGTGACGACTTAACCCATTACCTGGTGACCTCCGAACAAACCCCATCTGCTCTGGTTTTAGGGGTTTTTGTAGATTCGGTGGGGGTTCAGGCGGCGGGGGGAATTTTATTGCAGGTATTGCCAAAGGCGGCAACGGATGAGGAACTGGTGAGAACCCTGGAGTCAAGGATTGGCTCCCTCTCTGGCTTTACTCCCCTATTACGCCAGCGTCAAACCTTACCTGAAATTTTTGAACATCTGATTGGGGATATGGGCCTGCGAATCTTACCCGAAACTCAACTGGTGAGATTTCAGTGTTCCTGTTCTCTAGAACGGGTGCTAGGAGCATTAAAACTGTTTGGAGTCGAGGAACTGCAGGACATGATCCTTACGGATGGGGGAGCAGAAGCCAAATGTGAATTTTGCAGCGAGGTCTATCAAGCGACTCCTGACCATCTCAATCAATTGATTAAAGACCTTCAACAGGACACAGGGAGCGCTCCTCGGGTTCGGCAGGCTTCCATCTTGTTTTAGGGTCTATTTTGGGGCTGGTTTGGGGGCTTGGTTGAAAAATTGTGAAAACTGCAGGGGTCAGAAGATTGCAGGTTACGATACAATCTGAGACAATATTCAGACCCGTTAAAATCGATCCGAGTGTTGTGGGTCAAGTTTTTGTGGTGAGAGTTGTTTTAAATCAGCATTGGCATGAGTAAACAGCACAATCGGCAGAGTCATTTATCAGATGCACCATTGCCTCTGCCAAATTCCGAGCCTTCAAATCCGAGAGCTTCAGATCCGAGAACTTCAAATTCAAAGCGTCTTTCCACTCGCAAAAGTCGTACTGACCGTCTCAAAGAACTCAGGAATCTCCTCAATCATGAAAATCATGGACTTCAGGATCAGCCGGAACCGTTGACAGATCCCCAGGACAGCCAGGCTTCAGCTCCAACTTTGATTCAGGCGGAGTTTGTTCCTGCGCCATTATCTAAGCTGGTTAAGCCATTGCCGATTAAGCTGATTAAGCGATTGGCCCCACTCTGGGTCGCCTTGCTGGTGGTGACTCCCGCTGGGATTGGCTATCTCGCCAGTAACTTATTGCTCAAATCCCCCTCGCTACCCAATTGCCCTAAGATTTTCTGGCCTGTGGCCTCAGCGTCTCTGCGGCTCTACTGTGCTGAGATCGCCGCCAATAAGCAGACCGCAGACGACTTGCTATCAGCCATTCAATTGGTGGACGCGCTTCCCAAAGATCATCCCCTACGGCCTGAAATTAACCGTCAAATCGAACAATGGTCAATGGATATTTTGATCATCAGCGAAGAACTGTTCCAGGCTGGAGATTTGTCGGGAGCCGTTCAGGGGGCTCGGAAAATTCCTCAGGGAACCCCTGCCTATGACCAGGTAGAAGCTCAGGTTAAGGCTTGGGAAGATCTATGGAAAAAGGCTGAAGCGATTTACCAGAAAGTTGAAAACCGACTGCGCCGGGAAGAAACAACCCTGGCCTTCCGGGAATCCACCCAACTGCTGAATCTGGGAAATCAATACTGGGAAACCACCCAATACCGCAAACTGACCGATTTAATCCAGATCACTCGGGAGGAGAGTGCCAAGCTAGTTGCGGCTAAGGATCTGGCAGATCAAGGGGGGGAAGAGAACCTGGTCAAGGCGATCGCCAAGGCCCAAGAGATCGATCAAAAAAGCTATCTGCGTGACCGGGCAACCCAGGTGATCACAAAATACAGTCAGGGTTTGCTCAAAATTGCCGAAGATGCTCTAGCTGGAGGAGACTGGCAGTCAGCCTCCAGAATTGCCCGACAAATTCCCAATCAAGCTAATCTTCAGGAGCAGGTTGAGGATTTCCTCTTGATTGCCCGAGCCCATGCCCCAGCGGCTTTAGATACGGTAGCTGGACTGAGGGATGCCATTTCCCAGGTGCGCAAGATTGGCAAAGACCGCCCCTTCTATCTCAAGGCTCAACGGTACATTGGCAACTGGCAGCAAGAAATTTCCGATGTTGGGATTCTTGAAAAGGCCCGGAAACTAGCTCAGTCTGGGGAAATCAGAGATCTAAAGCTCGCTGCCGCCCAATTACAGGCCGTCCCCGCCACTAATCCTCGCGGTTCCGATGCTCAATCCGAGGCGGCTCGACTGATCAGCCGAGTTCAGGAGATTGAAGATATGCCCTATCTGGAAATGGCGGATCAGGTGGCCAGCTTTGGAGATGTCGCCTCTTTGAAGGAAGCGATCATCCATGCCCAGAAAATCTCTCAAGGTCGAGCGTTGTACCAGGAGGCTAGGGCCCGGATCAATGAATGGTCAGAGCGGAGCCAGCGATTGGAATACCAACCCTTCCTGGATCAGGCCCAACAACTGGCTTCAGAAGGGCGATACACCCAGGCGATCGCCATTGCCAATCAGGTCAAGCCCGGCATCGTCCTGTACGATCAAGCCCAAACCAATATTGGCCGCTGGCAGGCCCAGGTTCAAGATATTCAGAACATTCAGAATGCCGAGCAAACAGCCAGCAATGGTACGGCTGATTCTTTGGCCACAGCGATTCAGTTGGCCTCTCGGGTTTCGCTCTCGAGTTCCTGGCGTAGTCAAGCAGACCAACTGATTGATGAGTGGAGTCAGGAATTGCTACAGATCGGTCTGGATCAGTCCACCTACAACGTCGAAGGGGCGATCGTCACATTGAGACGGATTCCCTATGGCAGTTCCGCCTACTATGCTGCCCAGGAGCAAATTCGAGATTGGGAAGCCTGGTTAGCTCCTCCGGCTGTTGAATACCCCCCGGAACCCCAATCGCCTCAATCGACCCCAACCCAGCCTGAGAGTAATTACCCTGAGGGATCTGCGGCTCCTGGCGCTCCTGCTCCACAGCAATCTCTCCCCCAATTGCAATCCCAGGATAAACAGATTGAGTTTAATAAACCTGTGGATCAAAAAATTAACTAAATAGCTGTAATTAACCTATTAATAAGTAGCTAGGCACAATTAATTAGAAGATGCATCTAGGGGGTTGAAGGGGGCACTGCCCCAGACCCCCTTCTGTTTGATAATTAATTACAACCATCTACTTAACAATGAACTCCTAATAGAAATAAATGACTAATAAACATGGTAAAGCCTCTCAGATTTGGAGGATTCCTTTCTGAGAAGTTCTGGATTTGATCCAGGCAGTTAATTGCTCTCTCACCATATCTGTTCACATGGGAAGAGAACTCTATCCTTTGAGAGAAATTGTTCAATAGCACAACTCAATAATCACAATTCTTGATTGAGGGCTTTATTTTTAAAGCTTAGGGAGAGAAAATGGCTTAAAATACGCCAGATTACAAGCTAAATCTACCTCCATTGGATTAGGAGAATAAGTTTGTCAAATCCTCAAGATTGAGAGGTAATTCAATTTCTATAGTGAGAGGAGTTACGTCGTTTGCCCGAGATTAAGTCGGTCGCTAGTTTGCGTTGAATAGACCACTCATCTAAAACTCGCGGCGGGAAAACATAGCCGTTGCCAAGGATAACAGAATGATGATGTAGAGAATTCCATAGATGCCATTTGTTAGCAGAATAGAGGAGCTGGGTAATTGACCATAGACTGCATCATTTTTTAGATCCAATTTTGCCAGGTCAGGCAGTACCAGGTATAGCCCTTGCAGTATTTGTGCTAAGCCCGAATTTTCACTGGACTGGCTGAACTTTAATAAATCCTGGCTCAAGCTGCCAATCAGATACAAGCCAAACGTCAATAGGATCGCCAGTAAAGAACTAGCAAACACACTAAATAAGATACCAGCCGCTCCGACCAAACAGAGTTGGAGCCAGAGAAAGCCATTAGAAATGAGCAGGCTGGAGGTTGAATAAGGGATCTGATTCCAGCTCAGAATCAACAGACTGATTCCCAGCAAGATCAAGATTAAAACGGCCAGTACCCCTGCCAATCCCAAGTGTTTGCCGACAATCAGTTCGGCGCGGTTTAAGGGTTTTGCCAGCAGCAGATAAACGGTACGGCGTTCAATCTCCTGAGTGATCAACGCCGTACTTAAGAAAATTGCGATCACCAAGCCCAGAACGTTAATAGCCGCTAAGGAGACATCCAAAGAGATTTTGTCTTCCAGAGTAGCAGCAACCTCGGGCAGCAGACGAACCGCTAAAGCCAGGAATCCCGCAAAAAACACCAGGAAATAAAGAATGCGATCGCGAACAGCTTCCCAGAAGACTTGAGTAGCAATGGTAAAAATTCTCCTCGGGTTCATCAGTTCCTGAGATAGATAATCACAACTATGATTTCTCTTCAATGGAGAAAAAACTGAGATGGTAGGGATAACCCTTCCAGGGATGGCGCTGAATTTCGTGCAGGATCGTTTTGCCGCTCCAGGATAGCTCAGGAACATTCAGTTGAATCACGGTTTTATTGGCCATGGCTTGCTTCAACAAATTCTCCACGTCCTTTGCCCCCAAGGTGAGGTGGACAGATTCAGCCCCGCTATGACCATAGAGAACGGCAGGAATCAATCCATCCCGTCGCAATGCCCGGGGATTGATGCCCTCAATCCGCTGTTTTCCTTCAATTGTAAGTCCCATTCGATTCAGTTGGTATTAATATGGACGTTAGCTTCAGTCTGACATAGACACAATCTCTAATTGTAGCAAGGGACGGCCAGATTTCCCAGGGTCAAACCGGCCTTAAAACCGGATTGCTAATGACTCATGGCCAGCATCCGTTGTATCGGCTGCAAAGCAGCCATCCGAGTTGCCTCTGGCAGGGTGATTTCTGGGGTACGGTATTTCATGGCTAGATAGAGCTTTTCCAGGGTATTCAGCCGCATGTGAGGGCATTCATTGCAGGCGCAACTATTCATCGGCGGAGCTGGAATGAAGGTTTTATCCCTTGCGTCTTTCTGCATCTGATGGATGATTCCGGGCTCTGTGGCGACGATAAACGCTGAACTAGAACTTTGCCGAGCATATTTAAGCAAGGCGGTGGTGGAACCAATGTAGCTGGCATGACGCAACACCGCCGGTTCACATTCAGGATGGGCAATCACTTCAGCGTCAGGGTGGGCAATCTGAAGCTGGACAATCTTCTTCTCTGAAAAATTCTCATGCACCATACAAGCCCCCTCCCACAGGACTAACTCTCGCCCGGTTTCGGCCATCACATATTTTCCTAGATTGCGATCGGGCGCAAAGATAATCGGCTGATCGGCGGGAATTTGTCGGACGATATCCACGGCATTGGAACTAGTGCAGATAATATCACTTAGGGCCTTGATCTCGGCGGTGCAGTTGATATAGGAGATCACAGTATGGTCAGGATGGGCCGCCTTGAACTGGGCAAATGCCTGGGGTGGGCAACTGTCCGCCAAAGAACACCCCGCATCCAAGTCCGGTAGCAACACCAATTTCTCTGGATTGAGAATTTTAGCCGTTTCCGCCATGAAATGAACCCCCGCAAATACAATCACCGCTGCATCAGTGGCCGCTGCTTTGCGAGAAAGCCCTAGGGAATCACCAATATAGTCCGCTACATCTTGAATATCCGGGTCTTGATAATAATGGGCCAGGATAATCCCATTTAACTCCTGTTTTAACTCTTCAATGGCCCCAAAGAGATCCGCTGGAATTTCAACAGAGGATTGAGAGGACAACGTAGTGAACATAATAGGGTTCTGACCTTAACCGAATCAATATGACATCATCAACAATTATAGTTGATTTCACCAAAACAAATAGGAATTTCAATCCCCTACCTGGAGAATTTAATATTTTCTGCTGCCAAACGTTGAAGAATTGCCTATGCTAGAAATGGTTTGCCTGATTTTCAGGTATGGCATATCCGCTCCACCAGAGCATGATTGAGGTTGGCCAGGTAACAGTTGGATAGCGGGTTTCGTAGGGTTCCAGGAGATAGGCACAAAGGCAGTGGAAATGAATTTTACACAAGATATAAAGCAAAATATAAAATCCCATCGATCCGTTCAGATTGCCATAGTTGGGGACGTTCACAATCAATGGGAGCCAGAAGATGAGCTGGCTTTACAGGCTCTAGGGGTGGATTTGGTGCTATTTGTTGGAGATTTTGGCAATGAAGCAGTGGAGGTGGTTGAGGCGATCGCCGCCGTCAGTCTTCCCAAGGCTATGGTTTTTGGCAACCACGATGCCTGGTACTCTATGACCGAATGGGGTCGGCAGAAATGTCCCTATGACCGCAGTCTGGAAAATCGCGTCCAGAAACAACTGGATCTGGCAGGGGATGCCCATGTGGGTTATGAAAAACAGGATTTTCCCGCCTTGGGTTTAAGTGTGGTGGGCAGTCGTCCTTTTACCTGGGGGGGATCAAAGTGGCGGGATACGGGCTTTTATCAGGAATGGTTCGGTGTTGATAGTTTCACGGCCTCTGCGGATCGAATTGTTGCAGCCGCTCAAACCACCGCCCATAATACCCTGGTTCTGATCGGTCACAATGGCCCCAGTGGGCTGGGAGCCGCCCCGGAAGATCCCTGCGGCAAGGATTGGAAACCGATTGGTGGAGACTGTGGCGATCCGGATTTTGCCCAGGCGATCGCCCGAATTCAGGATCTGGGAAAAGCAATTCCCTTGGTGGCTTTTGGTCATATGCACCACAATTTAAAACATACTCGCGATCATTTGCGAAAATGTGTCTCGAGTGATCCAATAGGTACCCTCTATCTGAATGCGGCTAGAGTTCCCCGGATTGTTGAGGTGGATCGGCAAAAACGGCGGAATTTTTCTCTTGCTTTGCTAGAAGACGGGGTTGTGACTCAAACCTCTTTAGTCTGGATTGACCAGAATTTTCAGGTTATGAGTGAGGAATTGCTATACTGTCATCCTAAAAATACTCAGGAGTCTATTTCAGTGTTACACTATTAAATTGACTTTGATTTAGAACTTATCAATTTTGTACTTATCAATTTTGTAATTGGGTTGAGCTTGGCTTCTGAAAGGAAACCCAATCTACAACAACTAATGTGATTTGGTTCTGGTTCTTGAGTGGTTTACTATAAGCTGCTTGCACAAAAAATCAAGTTCTTTGGAGAGGTGGCAGAGTGGTCGAATGCGCTCGACTTGAAATCGAGTGTACAGAAATGTACCGGGGGTTCGAATCCCCCCCTCTCCGTTGGTTGAAGGATTTAGTCAACATCATTTAGGGTGCGTTTTGGGTGAATCTTGGGTGTAAGAATTTCACCCAAGATTGATTCATTGCTGAAAAATAATCTTGTGAAAAAAAATAATAATTAATAGGCTCTAAGTATCACCGGCCTCTTCAAAGCAATCACAGAGGGAGTTACAGGTATCACCGAGGGTATCACCGGTATCACCGCAATAAGCACTTCTAATTGAGAATACAAGATCAAAGCAAAACCCCTGAGTACTAACACTCAGGGGTTCTGTTTTAACAAGAAGAATGACCAGGGCCTAACCTGAGCCGCCGTTGGGCCTGTCTCGCAACAGGTACTCCCATATCTGCCTAATCTCAGCCTGAAACGCTACCCGGTCTCTATCAGCCTGTTGGTTTGTCAGACGGATTGATTCAACCAGGTTCAACGAGACGCGAGTAAGCTGCTCTAACTGACCTGAAAGATTGTCCTGACTTTGCCTCAACTGCCCCAACTCCTGATCAATTTCCCTAAACCTTTGCTCAATCCCTTCAGAGCTAGTCATTCTTGACCTCCAGTTGACTCTGTTTGTCACCTGATTCATCGGATTTCTCTGGCAACACAATACCTCTAGCCTCTAAAGCTTCAAGAACCAATACAGAAATCATATTGGCAACACTACGATGCTCATTATCAGCCATACCGTCTATTAACCCCTTAACTTCGGGTTCCAGATAGATACTTACCCGCTTAAGTTTTGTGGGCATTTCAGGACTTGATGTAACCATTGACATTTTACCTCGCATTGATGTTGATTACTTTATCAAAAGTACATCACCTTAACGTACTTAAAACAACTGTAAATCACTGTAAATCACGGTGAAGTTGTTTTTAAGCAAAACAATACCCCCCAATGGCTACTGGCAAGTAAAAACCATTGAGGGGTTGACATCCAAAACCATTAGGAACGACCCAAATAGTTATGAATGAATCAATTCTAGCCCTAAACCTTAACGAACAGCCCATCTATGAACTCAAGCGGATCGCCCTGGATGAACTCAAGCTCACCCCTGAGCAGGTCAAGACCCATGGCAACCTCACTTACAAAGCAACCTGGATTGCAGCAATCAGAGAAGTGTCGGCATCCCTCAACTTCAAATCCCCTACTCTGAGGGGATTCAGGACACAGAGGAGCTGCGCCCTGGCGTTGAACCCATTCAGGAAATAGAGGAGCTGCGCCCTGGCGTTGAACCTATCCCTGAAGTCTGGCAAGTGGCTACCGTCTCAGGGGGGGTTGTTTCAGAGCATGAAACTTTCCTGGATGCAATGCACAAAGCAGAACATTACCCAGGGGAGCTGCTGACTGACTCAACCGACGGCGTTTTAGTGATTGACCCTAGCCAAGTCTCGGTAGAGTATCTCAGCTATTACGAACTGAGCCATGAGGCCACGCCAGAGCAAAAACAGAATGTGATTGAGCAGTTCAGGCGGGCGGGCATTCCAGAACCCGAAATAGAGCAACTCAGGCGATTGCCCTTACCCGTTGGACGGCTTCGTTGATGATTTTTGCGAGGGGAAATTAGATAAGATTCTTTTCTTTATGGCAAAGTTTGCAACGAAATCAGACATTCAAGAGTTTTAAATCTGTAGGGCTTGGGTGGCATTTGTGGGAGTGGAGCAACCCTCATCAAACTATCAACTTAGGAGACCAAACACATGATCGGATTTCTCAGGGGTGAAGACCTCGGTTCCAAGATTGCCCCTACAGAAGGGCAACATTCTAACCTTGGTGGAGCCGATATATTCCAGAGCAAGGGCATTAACCCAAACAATCCCGGCAACTGGGAGAGTTATCGGACTGCCCCTGTTGTTGAGGCCCGATGCTTTGACAGTGCTGAGGCACAAGCCTTAACAGACCTGGCAAACGAACAGAAACAGATTTTGTCCTCTACCCGCAGGGGCTACCGAGCGCTTAAGCGACTCACCCAGACCGACACCAAGGTTAATCAGAGTCATGAAAAATACCGTCAAGTTGAAGCAGGTCAGGAACTACAACGGCAATCAGCCAAGTTGCAATCAGCCAAGTACCTGCATTCTCTCAGACCGGGTTATGCCAAGCTTGGACACTCCCTAGAGGGTTCAGCGAATCGAGTAGATCAGGCAATTGCCAAGCTGTTAGGCAGTCTCTAAGCCACGACAAAGACCTATGAGGTGCAGTCATGGGGTCAAACAAGCCCTTGTCAATGGAATTACCATGATTTTACTCTATCGGTACGTTGGAATTGCACTGCTGTTCGAGATTGTCAAATCATTTGTGTAAGCCGAATTAATCAATGGGGAAACGGTCTGGGAATTCATAGAGCTTCGCTCCGCCGATGGCGTAAGCAAATCGTGACAGGGCGGCCTTCCAATCACGGATGGGCATCGTCCATTTCTGAGAAATCTTATTCAGTGCCAGGTAGAGCAACTTGAACACCGACTCTGGGTTGGGGAAAGCACCCTTGGTCTTGAGAACCTTACGCAGGGAACGATTGAGCGATTCA
>JAAURB010000155.1 GCA_012033335.1 Oscillatoriales cyanobacterium RM2_1_1 | reverse complement strand
GCGTGATTTACACCACCAACGCCATTGAATCGCTCAATCGTTCCCTGCGTAAGGTTCTCAAGACCAAGGGTGCTTTCCCCAACCCAGAGTCGGTGTTCAAGTTGCTCTACCTGGCACTGAATAAGATTTCTCGGAAATGGACGATGCCCATCCGTGATTGGAAGGTCGCCCTGTCACGATTTGCTTACGCCATCGGCGGAGCGAAGCTCTATGAATTCCCAGACCGTTTCCCCATTGATTAATTCTGCTTACACAAATGATTTGACAATCTCCTAGATTCAACACTTCTGGTTCTGTGAATGTCATAATCTCAACCTAAAGTGACAGTAAGGGGTGTACAAAATACCAGAAAAACAGTGAGAAAATCCTATGAGTCATTCTCAACTGCCTTCATGGGTGACTAAGCAATCATTCAATCGCTGGTGAAGTTTATCAGTATCCAAATGGCGACCAATAAAAACAACCTGGTTCTTGGGAGGCTCTCGCCAGTCTTCTGTATCAAACTGGTATCGAGGGCCGCTAAGTTGAAAGATATGGCGCAACTGGCTTTCCTGAAACCAGAGAATCCCTTTCGCACGAAATACATCAGTTGGCATTTCATCGAGCAAAAAGCTTTGAAACTTTTCTAACCAAAACGGGCGATCGCTCTCAAAGGAAACTGAGACAAAACCATCATTTTCCAGGTGATCTGAATGGTGATGACGATGTTCATGGTGTGCATGGTGTGCATGATGTTCATGGTGGTGATGTTCATCCTTGTCAGCTTCAGCTTGATATTGCTGGATCGGAGCGAGTCCCACATCTAAAATCAGTGGTAACGGAATTCGACCATATTGACTTTTTAGAATTCGAGCGCCTTGTTTAATTGTACTAATATATTTTTCTAATTCTTCAACTTTCTCAGTTGTTGCCAGATCAGTTTTATTCAGGATTGTCACATCCCCAAAGGCAATTTGTTTCAGAGCAGCCTCACTGTCAAAATGATCTGGGGTAAAAGCTTCAGAATCGATCAAGGTAATCACAGAATCGAGGTGGGTCAAATCTCGAAGTTCAGTGCTAACAAAAGTCAGAATAATCGGCAGGGGATCAGCAACTCCCGTTGTTTCAATCACCATATAATCCACACGATCGTCCCGTTCTAGAACTTTGTAAATCGTCTCAACTAATCCTTCATTGATGGTGCAGCAAATACAACCATTGCTCAATTCCACCATCTCTTCTTCTACCGAAACTAGTAATTGAGAATCGATATTAATGTCACCAAATTCATTCACTAAAACTGCAAGTTTTAGATTTTCCTTATTTTCCAGGATTTGGTTAAGTAACGTTGTTTTACCACTCCCTAAAAATCCCGTGATGATCGTTACCGGCATTCCGCGCTTGGAAAAGTTGGGGATTGAGTTTGAAAAACTTGCATGGGTCATAGTAGAAGTCTCCTAAGAGTTGTTTAACTAAGCCTGAACAGAAACAAATAAATTTAAACTAATAATAAACTGTTTGAAATTGAACCTTGTTTGATCCCGGACGGTACAAAGTATAGGTAGCTTTTCCAGGATAACGACCGACCGAGCCAACTCCAATCAGTCGTTTTTCTTGCAGGCTAATCGCTTGAGAGGGTTGATCGCCTGCAAGCGTACTGACAGTTGAAGCAACTGATCCGTTTTGGATGACATATTCAAACACCATACCAGAACGACCACAAAAAATTTGATTCACGTCGGCTCTCTGGAGTCGGTCTATGATTTTCCACACAGATGTCTCAGGAGTTAACTGATCACTCACACTAACGTTGCTGGCATGGATTAGTAAACAGTCCAGTTCGACGAACCCAAAATGTTGCTGTCGGAGCCACTGTACTGTCTCACGAGAAACAGAATTCCATAATAATTTTATCGTGTCACCATCGTATTGACTGAGTAATTCTTGAGCTTCGGAATTGCCTCCCAAGCCATACAAATTGAAACACTGTTCTTCCCACCAGCCAATGCAAACCTGGGGTTGAAGCTTCTGAGGCTGGCGAACCCGCTGAACAACAATTTCAGCACTGGAGTTGGGGCCAACTAAGTCTCCAAGAATATAGAGTTGCTCAACTTGAACAAAATGTTTCTGGATGTCATCTAACACAGCCTCATAGGCCACTAAATTGCCTTCAATTCCACTTAAAATTGCCCACATTTTAACTTGACGATTCCAGGTCTCGTATTGACAGCTTTCACCGATTGGAGAGAGCATTTGAGTGAAGAAAATTCAATAACCAAGGCTTCAACGTTCACAAATATGGGTCGGATCATCTGCTTTCTCAGCAAATTCTAACCCCCTCGCTAACCGCCATGCAAAAATAGGCGGCAAACCTTTTTCGAGAATTGCCGAGCAGGTTTTTTGATAGTCATATTCTACTTCTCGCATCATGACTTCCTTTGTTTCATTGTCATAGATCACGTAGGTCGCATTGGGTCGGCCATGACGGGGTTCTCCAACTGAGCCGACATTCACAATCTGCTTTAACGGTGCGGCAAAGCTTAAAGATTGAACCGCTTGCTCAGTTGGGGCCTCAACGGGTTGTGAACTGACCTGCTTCACACTGACTTGCAGTTGTCCTGCATCTAAGGTGCGGACATAGGGAACATGGGTATGTCCACAAAAGAGCACATCAGCATCTACTGAGAGGACACGCTCTAGAACAGTAAAAGCATTGACATCCGGCAACAAATATTCATGATTACTATGGGGAGAACCATGCACAAAACAGAGATTGTCAACCTTTAACACTTCGGGTAACTGAGCTAAATATTCGCGAGTTTCTGGATAGATATTTTGATGAGTCCATTCATGGGCCAGCTTGCCACGCTGCTCCGCTAGAAGAGAGGGATAACTACATTCACAAGAATTCAACCCTTCGACAATATCTTCATCCCAGCAGCCCTGAACCGTTGGGATTTCCAGAGAGCGGATTTGCTCAACCACTGCATGGGGAAAGGGGCCATAACCCACTAAATCTCCCAGACAATAAATCTTCTCTGCTTTTTGTTGATCAATATCCAGTAAGACTGCATCTAACGCTTCGTAGTTGCCGTGAATACAGGACATCACTGCAATTTTCATCCGCTCACCTCCTCCATTGCCAAGGATTGTTTTACTTGTTGCTGGTAATATTCGATATGGGATTCAGGCACACAGCACTGTTTCAATGTTTGACTAATCCCGGTCTTGTCCAGATTACATCCGACAATTTCAAACCCACTCAGTCGTTCAGGTCTTCCCTCCAGCCAGCGCGGTAAATCCAGTGCCAGAAATTCTGGATTGACAGTCCCATACACAAAATCCCCATAGATCGATTCCCCACTGACAATGTCAAAAATCCCTTTGGCTCGAATGACTTTGCCATAGGCTCCCTGAATTAACTCAAACCAAAACACGCTTAGACTAGCCCAATCGATGATTTCCCCCGTTAGTAATCCCTGATGAATTTGCAGGTTATCCGGCTGACGATGTAACTGAACCAGGGTTTCTCCAGCCGCAGCATTGCCCACCACAATCTCGTTGGCCCAGGTTTGCCACTCTGAACCTGCAACCTCTGTTGGCGCGATCGCGACTCGTCTGCAGCTCAATCGTTGCAACAGGGGTTCCATGGAAACCAGATCAAGATGCCAGGGCAACTCCAGATAAATTTGTCTGTCTGTTTCAGCCAAGGCCAACAATTGTTCTTCCTCTCCTGGATGAAGCACCTGTGCATGGGGAAACTCTGTGGCCAGATTCAGGCTGTCGATGGGGACAGCAGAGTCTGGCTTAAAATAGCAAACAGGTTGTTCAGATTGAGCAACCTGCTCTCGAATCCAGTGGGTTTTGCCGACTCCAGTTAGCCCCGTAACAGCAGTGATCATCAACAGATGTCCCTTAAAGTTTTGCTAAAAAGATGATAATAATTATCATTCTCATTTTTAAGTTATAACTGATTGATAGGGTTGTCAACCAAACTTCCTGTTTTTAACTCAAAATTTCAAGTTCTGGATTTTGTATGCTGGATCTACCCCCCTCGATTGACCTGGCCATTATTGGTGCTGGCCCTCAAGCTTTAACTTTAGTCACCCATCTGTTGCAAAAACGGGCCAGGTTTCGCCCTAGATTTGTAGTTTTCGATCCCAGTGGTACCTGGTTAACCCAATGGCATCGTCAGTTTGCAGCTCAGGCGATTCCCCATCTGCGCTCTCCAGCCGTTCATCATCCTGACCCCGATGCTTTTGCTCTACGGCGATTTGCCGAAGGACGATCTGATGAACTGTTCCCGCCCTATGACTTGCCTGGAACTCGATTGTTTCAGGAATTTTGTGCAGAAGTAGTGCAACGCTGGCAATTAGAGCAACGGGTTTATCCCGCAAAAGTGGTACAGCTTTTGCCGATTGGAGAAGGCAGACGCTCTCGGTTTCAGATTGGTTTGGAGAATGGCTCAGTCATCACTGCCCGTCGAGTTCTACTCGCAACCGGAGCCGGAATCCCTCAAATACCAGACTGGGCTGAACACATTTCAATGACCTATCCACTAGAACGATTGTGTCATGCTCAACAGGTGAATCTCAACACTTTATTGTTGGTTGGAGAACGAATTCTCATTGTTGGGGGAGGGTTAACCAGTGGACATTTGGCGATGGGAGCAATTCAGAGAGGGGCAACTGTAACGCTGATGACACGGCGGTGGTTGCAGGAGAAGTTATTTGATGCCAACCCAGGTTGGTTGGGGCCAAAGTATCTGAAAGGGTTCAAAGCAGAACCCTGTTGGTTAAACCGCTGGCACAGGATTCAGCAGGCTCGCAATGGAGGCTCTCTAACGCCAACCATGATGCTGAACTTGAGACAGGCAGAGCGACAGGGAAAATTAGTTCTAGAAGAAAACTGTCACGTGGTATCCGCAACCTGGCAAGCCCATTCTGAAGTTGAACCGTTTGATGATCACTCCAGGCAGCACTGGCAGATTCACTGTGATAACGGTTCCTCCCAATCCTTTGACCGCATTTGGCTGGCAACCGGTACCCGGTTTGATCTTCAGCAACATGAACTTTTGCAAGAAGTCCTAACCCGCTACCCAGCAGAAATGGTTCAGGGATTACCTGTCCTGGACTTTAGTCTGCGAATCCCAGGATGTGAATGCTTTATCATGGGGGGCCTTGCAGCCTTACAAATTGGGCCAGTCGCTCGAAATTTGTTTGGGGGAAAATTAGCTAGTGAACGAATTGTACCTGCTTTAATTAAAGGTTGAGCAGGAAAAACATGGCCTAGAGAACTCTACATCACTTGTAGCAAACCGAACGTAATTTTTGATGCACAAGACGGTGCGAGAGATCAGCAGAGCAAGTGGGGCGATCGCCTGGTCACCCGATGGTAGCTACCTCACCTCTGGCAATAATGATCGCTCGGTGTTGGTGTGGGAAGAGGATATTCCCTACCCCTGCTAGATGCAGGGCTTTCCAGTCAAAGTCCGACAGACCTTGGTCATCAACAAACAGCCCCACAATCTCATTCTGATTGTTGATATCAACAGCAAAGGTTGCTGCTGCTCCAGGAAAATTGATCAGGCTAAAGTCACCTTGATTAAATAGAAATCCCTGGCGACCATCGGCATTGTCAACAACACCAACAAGTTGTCCAGCATCGTTGTTCTCCAAAATGAGCGTTCCTGTAGCTGGAACTTGCAGTGGCTGGGAAATAGCTCCTGGGGCATCGATCAACGTCAGAAGTGTACCATCAGCCTGTGCCGTCAATCCCCTTGCTAAATCGCTCTCATAGAACAGAGTCCAACCCACAATTTGCTCAGTATTGTTGATGCCTTCAACCGATGTCGTAGTAGCGTCAGGGAAATCAAATAGGGTCAGGGTTCCCTCCAGCTCTCGCACATAGCCACGTGTAGCAGAGCTGCTATCAACATACTGACCCATGACAAGGCCAGCATTATTAATACCAGTGCCGAAGGTAAAAGCACTACCAGGCACCTCAAAAAATTGAAAGTCAAACGTAGCGGCTGAAGTAGGCTGAGCCATTGTTAGCGCTAAGGCGGGTAGCACGATAAAGTTATTGGATTCAGCGATCGCGTTGTAGTCAGTCATAATTCGGTTTCTTTTTAGGTAATTGCTCAACAGGGGGTAGTTGACAGGGTAGAAAAAATCGGTAGATTAAAGAGATGACAGAACTTCCCGGCCTCAAGCAACTGACCTCCGAGGGCAAAGATGCCTTGATAGAATCGCTATGGGAAGAGATTCAGAAATTACGCAAAGCAGCAGAAAAGCGAGTCAAGAA
>JAAURB010000052.1 GCA_012033335.1 Oscillatoriales cyanobacterium RM2_1_1 | reverse complement strand
CAGGAAGGGGGCAGCGCCCCCTTCAACCCCCTATGTATCTTCTGATTAATTGTGCCTAGCTACTTAGAACCTGGTGAGCGAGTAGAGCTTGATATTCTTTAGTGGGTTGACTCGTTGCAAAAATTCCACCTCTTTTTGATTCAGTTGGACTTGCAGGGGTTTTGCGAAATCAGTGGCGTTCCCTCTTTTGACTCTATTCGGGGACGAAAACTATGCGACCAACAGCACCCCCACAAAACCATGATTCTCCCATTGGGAATTTAGCATCCGGATCAAACTATCTGGAGGTTTTATGGCTCTATTCATGAGTCTTAGGACACAAGCTATAAGCATTTCCCCTACCTTGATCTTTCTGCGGCTAAACCCTGCAACAATGACGTCCGGCAAAAAGTTATGCAAGCCATCAAGTTGGATGGACTCAAGCAGAGTGAAGTGAACCAGCTATCAATATGAGTCTTTCGTGAGAAATAATATAAAAAGAGTTTATTTTCCGGTAAAAGCGGTAGAATGAGTATTCTATGATTTAAGAGTAATAATTCACAGTCATCAATAATCCAGAACCAGGGGAGTTTAATAATCGTGGTCA
Source organism: Oscillatoriales cyanobacterium RM2_1_1 (assembly GCA_012033335.1). Lineage (GTDB taxonomy): Bacteria > Cyanobacteriota > Cyanobacteriia > Cyanobacteriales > Microcoleaceae > JBHJGO01. The sequence continues at coordinate 35,820 of JAAURB010000052.1, read as the reverse complement.
GTCAACTGCAACTTGAACGAGTGAGTAACCAGCAGGTATTCCTACAGCCTGACCAGTTGGTATATCATCGCGGCAATCAGGTTTTATGTCTGCATCGGATTAGCCGAGGCTGTTGGCAGAGTGACAAGGGTTCGATTTTCCGGTTAATTGATTTGCAACGAGCTGGATGGGTCAAAATCGATTCATAATTCTGAGGGCTATAATCACCGTGATTGGGGTGATTCCTGGACTGTTGGTTCGTCTTTTGCTTCCCTGCCATCTGGCACTTGTGACCCGGGTGATCGACGCAGACACTCTGGATTTGATTATTCCTCTACGGCCCCAGGTGAAGCGTCTTCGGTTGAGCGCTGTGAATGCCCCGGAGCTCAAAACTTCGGCGGGACGGCGGGCCAGACGAGTGACCCAAATGCTTCTGTTACTTCGTGTCGTTCTGGTAAAGCTGGAGACTACCAGAAAAGGAAAACTGAAGCAAGAGAAGTATCACCGATATCTAGGCTCTGTCTACTGCCCCCTGGATCTAGGGAAGATGCTGTTGCTACTCGGAGTAGCGCGTCCATATCGTTAATAAACCTGGCTTATTTGAGGCGTTCTTGATCCTACAATTTTAGGTCGCGTGGGTTTGGGATACTAATGGGTTGGGAAACTAGAAAAGAGATACTAATGGGTTGGGAAACTAGAAAAGAGATACTAATGGGTTGGGAAACCCAACCCCTACTGGGATGTGCGTCGTCGTAATACATGCAGCAGCGTTATCATGTCTGCCGGTAGGGGGGCAACGGCGGCAATCGTCTCTCCTGAGATAGGATGTTGCAGACTTAATTTCCAGGCATGGAGGGCTTGACCCGAGAGATTTACGCCGATTGAACGCCCCTTGCTATACTCAAGATCCCCCACAATTGGATGGCCCATGAAGGCTGAATGCACCCGAATCTGATGGGTGCGCCCGGTTTCCAGGACAAATAGGATCAGACTATAATTTCCCAACCGTTCCTGCACCTGCCAATGGGTAACGGCGTTGCGCCCCCCCTTTTCCAGGGGAACCACTGACATTTTCAGGCGATCGCTCAAATGCCGACCCACCGGTTGATCAATCGTACCAAAGTCTTCCCTGGGGGAGCCATAGACGATTCCCAGGTATTCCCGTCGGGCAGTTTTTGCCCGAATTTGATCCTGCAGATGTTGCAGGGTAAAGTCTGTTTTTGCCACAACAATGGCTCCGGTGGTATCCTTATCCAGTCGATGGACGATGCCGGGACGCTGGACACCCCCAATTCCCGCCAGGGTATGACAGTGAGCTAATAGGGCATTGACTAAAGTATCATTCTCATGGCCTGCCGAGGGATGAACCACCAATCCAGCGGGTTTATTAATAATAATTAATTCCTCATCTTCATAGAGAATTTCCAGGGGAAATTCCAAGGGTTTTAGTTCTAAGGGTTCAGCCGGAGGAATTGAAATTTGCAGGCGATCGCCCGGTTTGACGATAGCTTTCTTGGATTGACAAACCGCTTGATTGATTTGAACCTGACCTTGGGAAATTAGGCTTTGAATTCGGGAGCGAGACAGGTCTGAATGGTCAGCTAGCCAGCGATCCAGACGGGGTTCTGTAGAGTCTAGGGGGTCTGAAGTGACCGTTAAGGTAATAATCTGTGCAGGTTCCATGGATTCCCGTGATTAATTCTGACCTTCAACAGGTTCAATGATAATTTCCCAGGTTTCCAGGGTAGCACCAATCTCCCGATCCAGATTAGTCAGGGCGTTCAGATATTCAATTTTAGCATTGAGTTCATCATTTTTCGTCTGTTCTAGATTATTTCGCAATCTCACCAATTCCAGAATCGAGGTGTCAACTCCCAGACGAAATTTTTCTTCCTCATTTTGTAATTCTTGCTCAGCTAATTGGGTGACTCTCTGGGCAAGTTGTACCTGTTCAAAGCTTTCATTCACGGCTCGAATTCTATCTTCAACGGCAATATTTACTCGTTGGTTTGCCTCCCTGAGATTGTTTTCAGCCTGGAGTAAATTGACCCGGTTGCGTTGAAAGTCGCGCTCCAGATTTGGATCACCCAGGGTTTTACTAACCACGATTCCGGCTCGAAAATCAGTGCTCTGTTCAATAATGTCACCGGATGGATTGTGATTGATATTGGCACTGAGATCAATATTCCAGCGGCGATTATTTTCAGCAATCAGTAAATTGAGTTCTGCCCTGTTGATCTCCAATTGAGATTGAAGATAATTGGGTTGATTATTCAGGGCAATTTGTTGAATCACGGCAAAATCCAAAGCTGGAGATTCTACCATTGGAGTATCAATCGCCACCACATTCAAGTCATCACTCAAGTCCAGAATTTCCAAAAGATTGAGTTGACTTTGCTGGACTGAGCCTTCGGCATTCAACAGACCGACTTGCTGGGTCGCCACATCTCGTTGGACGGTGATGATATCAATGGCTGGTCGTCGTCCGGCATCAATCAACACCTGGGTGTCCTCTACCTGTTGCTCAGCACTGGCTAGGGAACTTCGGGCAATGACCAAGCGTTCCTGAGCCTGTAGCAGGTTACGATAGGCCAAAATTGCTGCCGTAATTTCATTGATCAATGTTTGCTTCAGGGTCAATAAATTAATGGTTTCATCAATCCGGGCGATCCGAACTGGAGCTCGATTAACCTCAGCTCCAGCATTTCTCAACAATGGCTGAGTCAGGGTTAGGACTAGTCTTTGTCTAACAAAATCATTCTGACCGACAAAACTGCGGCCATCTTGCTGAGCTCCCTGACCTCGCCAGAGAAAACTCAATGTGCCTCCAGTGGGAACCCGAAGTCGCAGATCGGCTGAAGCTTCCAAATTATTTGACACGGCATTGGAACCAGCAGACTCCAGGTTATTCCAGCCAATTAACAGAGCCGGAGTAAAGTCCGGAGTAAAAATATCTTCTGCCACCGCTAGGTCTTGCCGCTGAACAATTCGTTCCAGGTATTGATTCTGAATAGTGCGATTGTTTTCCAGGGCCAGAATCACCGTATCTCGCAAGGTCAGATCAATTCTGGGCTGATCAGATTCGCTTACAGGGGAGCCGGATCGGGTTTGGGCTGGAGGTTGGGCTGGAGTCCGGGGAATTGTGGGGGATTGTGATGGGGGGCTTTGAGGAGTCGATTGAGCAGGAATAACTTTGAGAGTCTTAGTGAAATTGGACTGAGATTTGATCCTTGAACCGGGTACTGGGATGATCTGCCACGACGTTAGAGAATCTGCTGAAATTGAGGGATCAAAGTTCAAAAGACTAAACGGGTGATCTCCAGGTTGTGTCTGAATCGAAGTGCTAGCCGACGAGGATTCAAAAGACGCTGCCAGGTCTGAGAATAGATTTTCCTGAGATCCTGAAGGCAACCCCCGACGAATTAGCTTGCCCCATACCGCCTGTTGAGTTGACGGCTCCTGATCAGGAGACTTGAATCCTAGAAATTCTTGAGACTGGGACTGGGTCGGGATTGTTGCTAAGGCTTGGTCAAGTTCTGACTGCCAATCTGGACTGAATCCTGGATTAGTTGGGAAATTATTCTTTGGGGAATTGGCGATGGAATTAGATGGGGAATTTCGGGCGATCGCCCACAAAATAGGTTCAGCGGGCAAGGTCAGGGCAAAGGTGACTACACAGCCAGAGGTTGCCAGCACCATCAGACCAAACCTCAGCCACCAGCTTGAGGTTTGTGGCTGGGGGGATGGGGTTACTGGAGATTGGGGCTTGGGGGATGGGGGTTGACTCATGCCAGAGATAGCAGAAAGGTTCGCCGTTGCTATTATTCCTGCAATTCCCTCCCCGGATCAAGTTCAGTATCCAGTTGACGATACATGATAAAAATATCAACCAGCCCCAAGTCCTGATGCTGAAAGCCCTGGGGCACTGTGCCAATAATTTTAAATCCCAGCTTTTGCCAGAGCTGAACTGCCGGTTCATTAGTACTGACCACACAGTTGAATTGCATCCCTTTGAATCCCAGGGTCTGGGAGGTTTGCAGGGCATGTTCCCCCATCAATCGGCCAACGCCCTGACCTCTGGCAGCTTGGGCTACGATGAACCCTGCATTACAGATATGGGAACATAGCCCAGGCAGATTCGGCTTCAGGTAGTAGCTTCCCAGAATATTGGCAGCGTGAACGGCGACATAAGTCACTTGAGGAAGCTGCATCCACAGGTGCTCGGCGGCGGATTTTGAAGTGTTGGGCGCAAAGGCAAATGTGTTGCCCTGACACACAACTTGGTGAAAAATTGGCCAGATTTGCTCGAAATCTGCTGCGATCGCCTGACGAATTTCAATCAAAAATCTTCACCCATCAATTTCACCCATTCATCTATATGATCCATCTTTGAGGAATTGAATGTTCAGTTCAAGTTCAGGTTATTGGCAAATTGAGGCGATTAACCCCCCGCCGCAAAGGAACCCAGAATTAAAATTGACAGGGCCATACCGGGTAATAACAGAATTGCCAACATCAAAACTTCATGTCCAGTCATGGTGGTTATTTTTTAAAGGTCTATATCTAGAACGTTAACACTAGTAATTGAATTGTTCTGACTCCCTTAAAGTTTCTTTCATCTTGCCAACTATTCTATGAATGCTCACAGTGCAGACTTTTATTCTGGTGAGGCAACAGATCAACCTGAATTCACAATTCAGATCTGATCGCTATAGAATGAAAAAGTATTTAAAGATTTGTAAACGCAAATGGCTATTTCATCGGAGCTGCCGACTTTAATTTTTAACGGTGGCAATCTATTTGTTCTGCCCTTCTGGGTGTTGATGATTGTCCTACCTAACTGGGGCATCACCCGCAAAGTCATGGCCTCTTACATTCCTTTTGTAGTACTAGCTGCAGCCTATATCTATCTGTTTGTCAGCAGCATTACTCCAGAAACTGCCGCTGCTCTCTCCAACCCCAAACTAGCGGATATTGCTCGGTTTTTTGGAGACGAAACGGCGGCAGCGACGGGATGGATTCACTTTTTAGTACTGGATTTATTTCTGGGGCGCTATGTTTACTGGGAAGGCCAGAACCAAAAAATTTGGACAACCCATTCATTGCTGTTGTGCTTTTTCGCGGGGCCCATGGGGCTGCTATCTCATATTCTCACCACCTGGATCACCCGAGGCTTGGCTTTATCCGGAAAATCCCCGGCAACATCTCCAGAAGCAACCCCAGAACAGGGCTAAAACATAACAAAAAAAATCAGAATTAAACCCCAGCCCAGAGAATTCTCAGACTTCCCTCAGGTTCCTCAGTTGCAATAATAAGTAGATAAGCGCGAGGTGAAAACCATGGCAGTTGAGTATGACATTGTAATTATCGGCGGCGGTTCTGGAGGTCTGGTGGTAGCTAGTGCAGCGGCTCAGTTGAAGGCCAAGGTGGCCCTAGTGGAGCGCGATCGCCTGGGGGGAGATTGTTTATGGTTTGGTTGTGTGCCGAGCAAGTCCTTGATTCATGCCTCGCGTATTGCCTATGAAGTCAAGCACGCTGCTCAGTTTGGCATTTACACTGAGAGTCCCCGGATTAATTTTGCGGAAGCAGCGGGCCATGTGCAGCAGGTGATCAAAACCATCGAACCCCATGACTCTCCAGAGCGGTTTCGAGGTTTGGGGGTTGATGTGATTTTTGGGGAGGGAAAATTTACAGATGGTCGCACCTTTGAGGTGAATGGACGGCAACTCAAAGCCAGAAACTTTGTGATTTCTACCGGTTCTCGTCCAGCAGTGCCGCCGATTACCGGTTTGAAAGAGGCCGGATTCCTTACCAACGAGCAGGTATTTTCCCGTTCAGAGCGACCCGATACTCTGGCGGTGATTGGGGGTGGGCCGATTGGCTGCGAACTGGGTCAAGCCTTCTCCCGCCTGGGGTCAACGGTCAGTATTTTCGATAGTGGGGCTCATCTCCTGGGCAAAGAAGATCCGGAAGCTGCCCAGGTTGTCCAAGCTCAACTGGCCGCCGAAGGCATTCAAATATTCACCGGGTCACGGGTGGACAGGGTTGAACTCAAGGACGGCAAAAAACAGATTATTGCCGGGCACAACACCGTGATTGTCGATGAAATTCTCCTGTCAGCCGGTCGAGTTCCTAATGTGGAATCCTTGAACCTGGAGGTGGCTGGGGTTGAGTTTGGTTCCCATGGTGTGAACGTTAATTCCAAGTTGCAAACCAGCAATTCCCATATCTATGCCTGTGGTGATGTAATCGGCGGTTATCAGTTTACCCATGTGGCGGGCTATGAAGCGGTAGTGGTACTGACCAATGCTCTGTTTTTTCCCCTCAGCAAAGCCAATTATCGGGTAATTCCCTGGGCCACCTTTACTGACCCGGAACTGGCTCGGGTGGGGTTGACTGAAGTTCAGGCTCGGGAGCGGTACGGGGAGGATGTCTGTGTATTGAAACAACCTTTTTCTGGGGTAGATCGGGCTCAGGCTGAGGCGGCCACGGCGGGATTTGCCAAGATTATTACTCGGGGCAATGGGGAGATTCTGGGGGCACATCTGGTCGGTCGATCTGCTGGAGAATTAATCCATGAGGTTGTTCTGGCGATGGCAAACAAGCTTAAGGTTTCTGCCCTGACAGGAATTCATATTTACCCGACTCTGGCAGAGGTCAATAGTAAAGCCGGATTGCTCTTAAAAAAACAAAAATTTGCGGAGAATCAATGGCAGCAAGATTTTCTCGAAAAGTTCTTTAATTGGCGGCGATCGCTCTAGAAGAATGGTTGCAGGTGTTCGATGGGTATGACTTGCAAGGTTGTGACAACTCTTATGTCTAACCTCAAGCGGCTGAGGCAGCATATAATGGGTTTGGATATTTCTTGCTTTGCATGACTTTCTGAACGACTCAACCCCCATCACCCTAACTGCTACTATCCTTGTTACTATCAATGTCCATCGTTAAACAAATCACCCATCTGATTTATGACCTGGACGGATTGTTGCTCGATACAGAACCGCTCCATGCCAGAGTCAATCAAATGCTGGCCAACCGCTACGGGCAAACCATCGAACCTGATTTGATCATGAAACTGCGGGGTCGGAAGTCCCATGATTCGGCCCAACTCCTGATTGAAACCCTGGGACTTCCGACGACGGTGGCAGAGTATATGCGGCAGAAAGATGCAATTATTTATCAGTTTTACCCCAAGGTTCCGGCCCTGCCAGGAGCCATGGCCCTGACCCATCACTTTGCCCGTCATCATATTCCCCAGGCAGTAGCCACTAGTTCCAGTAGCCGTCCCTTTGCTGAGAAAATCCAGAGCTATCAAGCCTGGTTTTCCCTGTTTCAATGTATTGTTCGGGGAGATGACCCGGAATTGCAGCGGGGAAAACCGTTTCCTGATATTTTTCTCCTGGCTGCCCAACGGTTGGGGGCCAATCCAGAACAGTGTCTCGTATTTGAAGATGCCCTGGCTGGGGTTACGGCAGCGAAAGCCGCAGGGATGTCAGTTGTGGCGGTACCAGCGGCAGATATGGATCGGGAGTTATATCTGGAAGCTGATTTGATTTTGAATTCTCTGGATGAATTTGACCCAGCCCCGTGGCAATTGCCCGGTTTCTCAGGGCCACTCCAGGATTGAATTCCGAGGAACTTAATCCCTGGGAGTCGAATTTGCAGTTTGTGAACTTAACCTAACTTTTTGGTTTGCGACAGAGCGTCAAGGTGATCAACAAGGCGCTAATAAAGGCGATCGCAGAGGGCACGAAGGGAACCCAAAGTCCCTGTCCCACTAACAACCAATAACAATAGCGATATAGAATCCAGAGCATGGGCAGGGCCAAAATCAGCACGAAACGGGGACGCATCGAGATGGCTAGCAAGCCCCCCAGGAGGGCCCAGCCTAGAATCCACAATTCCTCTTGCCACTGTTGCCACCATCCCAACAGGGGCCGCTGATCGGCAACGGCGCTGACCAGTTGACTAACGGCATGGGCCTGGAGAATAACCCCAGACATTTCTCCATAGGCGGTAACGTAGTCAGTTTGAAAGGATGGGTCACTGGTACCGATTAAGACAATTTTGTCTTTAACTCGGGCTAGATCAATCGGATCGTAGAGAAACTCGGCCAGGGAAATCCGCTCCGCCAGATTCTGACCGGCTGGGTGATAGTTGAGGAGAATTTGCTGCCCAGGTTCGATAATCTGGGCATAGTTACCATTGTCTGCCTGTAGGATATGGGATTCAAATTTGCTCAAGGGAAAATTCTGCTCCTGGGGATTGGGGCTACTAGTAGCCAAACCTTTCTGCTGGAGATATTTCAGGGCCACCAAATAGCTAAAAGGAAGTTGACTGCGACAGGGGGAGAATTTTTGGTCAATTGGAGGAATGAGGGTGAGCAATTGACGACGGACATGACCATCGCGATCAAGAACGACATTGGTGAACCCAATTCGCTGTTGCCAATTTTGAGCTGCAGCCACATGGGGAGATGGGCCCCGTCCAGAGTTTTCCCCACTGTCTCCAATCTCACAAACCGTAATCAGCCGATCATCTTGCTGTAACCGCTCCACTAGGGATTGATATTCAGGCTTGATCCGGTAATCTCGATAGATGTCGAGTCCAATCACACTGGGTTCATAGGCAGCTAACTTTTCTAATAATTTCTCCAATTGATTGTCATAAATTGGTTTATTCTTGCCTTCATCTTCGGGAATATTTTGATTATTCACATCATTTTGAGTGATATCAATAATCACTAACCGTTGATCCATGGCCTGAACCGGGCGCGATCTCATTAAACTATCAAAAGCCCTAAATTCCAACCATTCCAAATAACCGATATCACGAACAAAGTTGAGGGAAAACGCCGTAATCAAACTGGCACAGAGAGCGATTAAAATCCGCTGGGTACTGCGGCGATGAGAGGTTAAATTAAGCAAGGTCGTACCAGAGGACTGAAGTATCCTGCTGCCCTTGCGATTCATCAGACGCTTGACAGGAGTTCGATTGAATTGTTGAAGTTGTTGCCAGGTGGGCGGAATATCAGCCTGATTCTGAAAGATCAGGGGCAACCAGGGAGCCCCAGGTAATGCTTGAAAATCTTCTAATCGACTTTGAGCAAGATAAACTGAGGTGTAGAGAGTTTCTCCAGTGCCATATTCCGTCAAAAATTCCTTGAGAAACGTCTGAGCGACTTCATCGGGAACCACTTCCTGCATGACAATCGCCACTGGAATTCGCCCTTTGATCAATTCTTTAGCGAGTCCCAAACCATCGCAGGAATTAAAAATGGCAATTTTTAACCCATGTTGAGCGGCTTCTTTCAGGGCGTTTTTAAATTCATCTGGGGTCAGGCTCTCTCTGTTGCTGAGATAAATTCTGCCCCGGTGGGCTTCAGTCTGGCTGTGACCCGCAAAAAAGAAAATATCCCAGCCCCGAGGATTTCGCAGGGTTCGAATAAATTGCTTGGCGCTGGGCTGATGCATAAAAACCGATTCAGCCCCCTTGAGCTTGTGGATCGCGTCTTGATCCGGCTTGAGATTGAGGTTTTGTTTGTCGCCAAAAACAGCCAGAATTCGGGCTTTGCGGCTGCGGGTGGAATATTGAACACTGGCTTGGGAAGCTTTGAATTCGGGCAATGTGTAACCAATGCCAATGCCATACTCTTCAAGTAAATCCCAGACATGCCAGGGTAATTTCCACAGTCTCGGTTCGCGAGCCTGGAGAATAAATCGCACTTCCTCCGTTGAATCGGCAAATTCTACCCGCATTTGTTCACGAATGCGTCGCCAACTGGGTGTTGAGGACTGGAGCCAATCCTTCATCTGGTGCTCGACCCGGCGAACCAGTTGCCGACAGCGGGATAAATCATTCCCCAGGCTTTGATCCTGAGGAAACGCCGCCTCAATCTCCCAGCTCTCAGTATTCCCTTCTTGAAACCGGCGGCGAAATTCTCCTGAGCCGGTTAACTGGCGAAAACGAGTTTGCCAACTAATATAGTGACCCTCTAATCCGGGATTAGGGGGTAGCTTACCTTCAAGCTCAGTCAGAAGGCGGTTGTCATCGGTCTTGATCTGCAACAAGACTTCAAAGCCCTGTTCAAAACTGCCACTGCCAACTTTGAGGATTGCGACTTTGCCCATAGCGTCAATTCTGAGTAGAAAGGTGATTTGGCAAAGAATTAATCAGCCTGATCGCCCTGACTCAAGGCTTTGATCAATCTCCCTAGATAACTATCAAAACCTGAATCCATCTGTATCAACGACATACTTGTTTACATAATAAATCCATTCTACCTTGGGAGCTTGTCATTCGTGATGAGTAATGCTTGATCCACAACCTATCAGAACTGATAAACCGGCAGGGTAAAGTGAAAGCAACTGCCCTTTCCCAAACAGGAATCTACCCAGATTTGCCCATAGTGGGCCTGAATAATCCGTCTACAGAGGGATAGGCCAATGCCATAGCCATCCTGGCATTCATCCCGCTCTAACCGAAACCGTTCTTGAAAGACGCGATCGCGATTTTCCTCGGGAATTCCAGGCCCACTATCACAGATACTCACCTGAATTTTTTGAGTGGTGCGATGTAGGATCGAGAGTTGGATTGTACCTTTTGTTGGGGTGTACTTGATAGCATTGTCAAATAAATTGACAATTACCTGCCGAATCCGCTCTGGATCGGCATAAACCGCTGGAACATCGCTGGGAATATCGGTCTGCAGTTGCAGGGATTTGGCCTGAAATTGGCTACTCAGTTCCCCTAGAATATCTTTGCAAAACTCCTTCAGTTCCAGGCGATTGGGTTGGAGATGGAGGCGGGCACTAGGGCCTGTTGCAGTTTGCAAGATTTCGGTAATCATTCGATCAATGATCCGAATTTGATGGCGAGTCTGTTGAATGAGCCGTAGTCTCAAAGCAGGGGTAATCTGAGAGACATCTCCCTCCCGTAGACCATTTTGGGTAGATTCTAGGGTTTCCAGGGCAAGGGCCATGGCTGTCAAAGGACTCCGCAAATCGTGGGCTAAAATTTCAATGATCCGATCTTTGAAATTGAGTTGCTGTTGCAGTTGTTCTTTTTCTTGATGCAATCGAAACGCCTCGTCACTTACCCGAATCAGCTCTGAAACATAGGCAACGGACTCCAACAAATCTGGGGATGTAGCGGCATTGACAATGTCTGGTTGGGTCTCCAGATGAGTTCGATATTCTTCCAGGGCTGCTTCCCAGCGGGGCCACCAATGCTCAAGCTGGGAGGCCAGGTTACTTCCAGCCAGGATTTGCCTGGGCTCGGGGTAAATCTTGATCAAGGCAGGAGTTGCGACCAACTTAAAATACTCCGCCAGGGAGGGTTGCTTGCTGACTTCAATCACCTGCAGCTCAAAGATATTGCAGGTCAGGCTATCCAAAAACTGGCGAATTTGATTGACCTGTTGCTTAGAACTGGGTCTTTGATCGATGAATAAAAGGAGTTGAAGAACGGTCTTGGAGTTGGACGTGCCAGAATATACCTGCATGTATTTCTGTTCTCATCAGGACTAAAAGCAGCAGCAATGGAGCTAAAGATCAGCAAAGTTGACAGTGATTACCCTGTATCATTTATAGTTTAATTTAATATCTCCTTTAGATTTAAGTTTTTTTTAATTTAAACGATCTAATAGCATCTATGCGGTATCTAGTTGAGTGAGGGCAGGTCTCTCTATGGGGACAAAGTGGCATCAGAATCCGGCATTGCAGGTGGTGTTGGGAGTGGCAGTCGGATTTTTTCTGATTAGTCTGGGTTTGACTCTTCATCGCTACTTCAGCTTTTATGCGTCCTATGATCAGGGAATTTTCAATCAGGTGTTCTGGAATAACGCCCAGGGTCGTCTCTTTCAAAGTTCCCTGTCATCGGCCCTGTCTACCAATGTAGTTCACAATGGCGAGTTCCCGGATGTCTCCTATCACCGCCTGGGACAACACTTCACCCCAGCCCTATTGCTCTGGCTGCCTCTTTATCGGTTATTTCCCTCCCCGGTCACCTTAACGGTGCTGCAAGTTGTCTTGGTGACGGCGGCGGGCTTGGTGCTCTACGGACTGGCCCGGGAATACCTGGAACCTCGGCTGTCAGCCTGGATTACGGTGAGTTTCTACTGTGCCAATGCGGTGCTTGGCCCTACCCTGAGCAACTTTCATGATATTTGCCAGTTGCCCCTGTTGATCTTTGGCTTGCTTTTGGCCATGGAACGCCGCCGCTGGTGGGCTTTCTGGATTTTGGCAGTCCTGGTACTGGCGGTACGGGAGGATGCTGGGGTGAGCTTGTTTGGGGTTGGGGTGTATTTAATTCTGAGCAAACGTTACCCTGGACGGGGACTGGCCCTGTGCATGATCAGTTTTACCTACATGGTGGCCCTGACAAACCTGATTATGCCGCTATTTTCCGATGATATTTCCGAACGGTTTATGATGGAGCGGTTTGGCCAGTATGCGGAGGGAGAAACTGCTTCAACACTGGAGATCATCTGGGGAATTGTCAGCCAACCTCACCGATTGCTGATCGAACTGATGACTCCGTTCTGGGGTACCCTCAAATATTTGATCGGTCAATGGCTACCCCTGGCTTTTGTGCCAGCGATCGCCCCCGCTTCCTGGGCTGTGGCTGGATTTCCCTTGCTCAAATTATTGATTGCCAAGGGTGAATCCGTCTTGGCCATTACGATTCGCTATGCCATGACCGTGGTTCCTGGCCTATTTTATGGGTCGATTTTATGGTGGAGTCACCGGCAACAGGCTATCTTGTCCAGGGCGCAGCCATTGAATTCTGAAATCAGCTCTGAGGTGAATTCTGGGGTGAGTCCTCAGATCAATGTTGGAGCAAATTCTGGATTGAATACTGAATCAAGATCGGGATTCAAGACTGATCAACCTGGGAAGCGACCAGAATCAAGCCGTTCTGGTCGCTTTCTCGCCCCGTTTTTGGCCAATTTCTTCGCCAATCCCCTAACCCTCAATCCATTCTCCCTGGAGCCCCAACTCAAACCCCAATTCCGCCGATTTTGGGGGATCTGCCTAAGTCTATCCCTGTTTTTTACCCTGACCTCCAATCCCAACCGAACGCTATATTTCCTGATTCCGGACTCAGTGCAGCCCTGGGTGTATATTTCTCTGCCCCAACAATGGAGTCATGTGGCTCAAATCCGCCCGCTGCTGGCGCAAATCCCGTCAGAAGCGGGGGTGGCTGCGACAACCTACATTGTGCCCCATGTTTCGGGGCGGCGGCAGGTGCTGCGATTTCCTCAATATCGATTGCGAAACGATGCCGGGAACGTGGTCAGCTTAGACTACATCATTGCCGATCTGTGGCAATTGGATCAGTATCAGGTGGCTTTTCAGAGCGATCGCAAACGCTTAAAAGAAATTGTTGAAGCCATTGAGCAACTGCTCACCTCTGGAGAGTATGGGATTACGGATTTCAGGGACGAAGTGGCCCTACTCCAAAAAGGACAATCTTCAGACCCGGAAGCCTTGTCAGCCTGGAAAGTATTTCACAGGGGCTACTGATTGGATTCAGATCGTCGGAGCCGCTCTAGTTCTTCCCGCAGGGCGGCCAATTGCTCGGTGAGATCCTGAATATTCTCAACGGGTTCTGGGTCGGATACTGTTACTGTAGTTGTGACTGACGCTGAACGGGGGACGCTAGATCCTGAATTCTCTGGGCCGCTCTGGGCTCGAGCCAGCAAACTATCCACAAAATTCCGAGCTTCCTGTTCGGTCACAGCCCCCTTTTCTGTCCATTCTTCGGCCAGTTGAGTCAGTTGCGACTGAATTTTCTCCAAATTTTCTTCTCGGCGCTGAGGATTTTGTAACACTTCAACCAGGGAAGAGGCCGCACCCAACGTTACACGGAGTCCTTTCTGGAGCATTTGAGTCAAATTATCAGCATTCATGAGAAATTTAAAGTATCAGTAAAGTATTAGGTTCAGGATATTTATTAGCGGGCTGAATCAGCTCTCATCAAGTGCACCCTGACTTGTCGATTATTGTAGCACCCGAGAAAGCTGCCCCTTGCGGATTCTCCGGTATCGAAGTCTGTTAACCAGATCCGTGGCTTCAGGAACGTCTATCCCATTCAAGTCGTCTCAGCCAGGATTAAATTCAAATTTAAAACTCAAATTTCAGATTCCCAAAACCTCTGGGACTGAGGAATGTCTATTAGATAAGCTACCAATCGTGTGGTGCAGGCATCTGGCCTCCTGCAAAATAGCCGAAGTGGCTTTAAATCTAATAAATGCAGCAGTTTCAGGAACAACAGCAAGCATCTAGCACCTTGCTTGCTAGGAAACAGCCGCTTCGCTGTTGCCCGCCATTGACTCTACGATCCTAGCTGCTCGATATATTGATTGACATCTTCAATAATCCGGGTCAACTCCGCTTCAGCATTGACTTTGATCCGGTCGTCCCGGGCCGTAATCAAAACCTGGGCTGCGAAAGGACTGGGCCAGATATTGGGATTACAGAACACCTCCAGAAAAACATCTCCGGTGTAGCGATATTCCATGGGTTGCTGAGGAGTTGGTCTGCTAGAGCCTGAGGGGGACTTGGAGGCGGTCAATTTGAGCTTTTGTAGCAGCTCATTGAGATAGGACTGCAACTCTTGGGCGGCCTCCAAGCTAAAGCGAATTGCAACAGAACCTTGAACCAAATTTAACGTCAGGGGTGCAGTTGACATAGAACAAAACTCGAAGGGGCAAAGGTAATCTTTTCATCTTAACCTAAGCCTTATTTTTACATAATACTTTTCCATAATATTGTGGATCCAACTTTTGTTATCTAACCCGATTTTAATCGGCATTAAATCAAGAATAAATCGCAATAAGACACAAGCCAATCAATTCGTTCTAGACTAGAAAAAACAAGCCGAGTCAAGGATTGCAGGCATTACTTATTAATTAAAAATGTGAATATGGTCACTGACAATCGTGCCGAAGTCCGCCGGGTTTTAGTAATTACCCTACTGTTAAATTTATGGGTTATCTTGATTAAAAGTGTTCTGGGATGGATCACCGGCTCCCTCAGTTTGCTGGCGGATGCTCTACATAGTGTGACAGATGCGGCCAATAATTTACTGGGTCTGGCAGCGAACCATTTTGCCTCCCCTTATCCGGATCGGGAACATCCCTATGGACATCAGAAGTTTGATGCTTTGGGGGCTTTGGGAGTGGCGGCTTTTCTAGGGGTGGCTTGCTTTGAAATTATCAGCACTGCTATCGAGCGCATTGTAAAAGGATTTGAACCCGTAGCCATCTCTGGTTCCCAGCTATGGATTTTGTTAATTGTTCTCGGGGTCAATATTTTTGTGGCCTATTATGAACGCCGGGCTGGGATAAAATTGGGAAGTGCATTACTAGTTGCCGATGCCAAACATACCATGAGCGATATTTGGACAACGTTGATTGTTGCCAGCGGCTTAGTCGGCATCTGGATCGGCAAGACAGCCAATCTCCCGCAACTGCAGATTTTAGATGTTGTCCTGGCATTTCCGGTGGCTTTTTTTGTCTTTCGCAGCGGTTGGGAAGTGATCCAGGAAAATCTGCCCTGGCTGGTGGATCAAATGGCGATCGCCCCTGAAACCATTGAGAAAATTGCCATGGCTGTCCCCGGGGTGATCAATTGCAGCCATATCGCCTCCAGGGGTCAGGTCGGACGGCAGGTTTTTATTGAAATGAATATGGTAGTTGCCGCCATGGACGTGGCCACTGCCCATGCCATTACTGAAGCCGTTGAGGCAGAACTAGAAAAACGATTCAGCCCGGTGCGGGTTGTGATTCATCTAGAACCCCCTGAATATATTTCGGACGACCTGACCTATGAACAGCCTTCGGATCTGTAACGGTCTGGTTTCAGGTTGATTTGCTCTATGATCCTTAGTACAGACCGTATAATCTTTCCTGAATTGGTTTGATCAGCGGCGTAGAGTCTAGCACTGAACATCTAGGGAGCGATCATCATGCTTTGGAGCAATCATCAAATCAAGCACCTCAGACTAGCCTTTGCCCTGGGATTATCTGTCATCGTTGGTATTCCAGCGGTCTATGCCCAGGAATTGCTCCCTCGGGCTGTGAGCGCCATGACAGACTCCTCTTTGCAGTTTCGGGCTCCAGATATGACCGATCGAGGGCGACCGGGCGATCGCAACGGTGGAGGGAGCCGAGGCCCCTGCCCAATTGACCCGCGAGCATTGTATGCCCTGACCCCTGAAGATGGCCGGGGCTTGACCATGAGCGATTCCCCAAGTTTCTGGTTTCGAGTCCCCTATCAATCAGGGGAGTATGATGCACTCAAATTTCAACTCAAGCGGATCTGGAATAACGGCAAACGGGAAGATCTAGTCTATGAGAAAATGATTCCGGCGGCTGAGGTTCCCGTAGGAATCATCAGTGTGGCCTTGCCAGTAACCGCATCCCTGCAATTAGAACCTACTTATTACGAGTGGTCTCTCGCGGCCTACTGTAATGACTCAAATGACGCTAATGCTGAACCCACCGAAGCTGCTGTGGTTTTCGGCTCAATTGTGAAAGTCAAACCTACCCCAGAACTGCAACAAGCCTTGAAAACTGCTCCGACTGATCGCGACCGGGTTCGCATCTATGCCGAAAATGGCCTGTGGTATGACAGCCTTACCTTGCTGGGAAACCTGAACCGTAATTCCCTGAACCAGCCAGAACTGTTAGGGGACTGGCAGGCCCTACTGCAAAGTGTCAAGCTAGGATCAATTGCTACGGAGCCTCTGGTAGCTTGCTGTAACCTGGCTCAGAACTAAGTTGAAGAATTCTTGGATTAACTGAACTCGACTGGAGCCCTGTCAAAGTACGCAGCATAGTCAGTTTGGGAAGCGCTCAAACCCTGGCTTATTGGCCCATGGCCTGACCGGCCAACCATCCTGTTGTCCAGGCACTCTGAAAATTAAATCCCCCTGTCACCCCATCAATATTCAATACCTCCCCAGCAAAATACAGTCCTGGACAGCAACGACTTTCCATGGTTTTAAAGTTGACCTCCTGCAGATCCACCCCCCCACAGGTGACAAATTCTTCTTTGAAAACCCCCTTGCCTCGAATTTGATACTGCCCTTGAGTTAATTCTCGAACGAGCTGATTGATCTGCTTATTTGAGACTTCTGCCCAGCGCTTCTGCTCATCAATACCGAGAAATTGAATCAGTTGATGCCACAGACGACGGGGCAACATCACCGGGCAATTGGCCGCTACGGATCGCTGGGGTAATTGTGACTTGACCTGGAGCAATTCTTTGCGGAGATTTTCGGGGTTATACTGGGGCAACCAATTAATGGTCAGTGCAGTTTGATAATGGGAATCATATAAGAATCGAGCCCCCCAGGCTGATAGCTTCAAAATCGCTGGGCCACTTAAGCCCCAGTGGGTCACTAATAGTGGCCCTATCTGTTCGAGTCGGGGTTCAGGCAACTTGACTCGGGCTTCAGTCACGGAAACTCCCGCTAGATCCTGAAGCCGAGGATCAGACACATTAAAAGTAAACAGGGAGGGAACGGGGGGAATCACCGTATGTCCTAAGGCTTTTGCCCAATGATAACCGGAAGGATTACTGCCGGTGGCGATCAACAGGCGATCGCCCTGAAGCACCTCTCCAGATTTCAAGGTGATGGCAAAACCTGGTGAATTGTGGGTGGTTTTCAGGGGATTTAAACCCACCACTTTTGTCCCGATTCGCAGTTTGACCCCGGCGGATTGGGCGGCATCAATCAAACAGTCCACAATGGTGGCGGAGTCATCCGTGACCGGAAACATTCTGCCATCGGCCTCGGTTTTCAGTTGAACCCCTTGCTGGGTGAACCAATCCACCGTATTTTGAGCCTGAAACCGACTAAATGCCCCGCGCAGTTCCCGCCCGCCCCTGGGGTAGCTTTGTACCAATCGAGCCGGTTCAAAACAGCCATGGGTGACATTGCACCGTCCTCCCCCGGAAATTCGAACCTTGCTCAAGGGTTGTTGTCCGGCTTCTAACAGGATGACCTGAGATTGAGGCGAGGATTGGGCGCAGGTAATGGCTCCAAAAAACCCTGCCGCACCGCCCCCGATGACAATTATATTTGACACTTTATTTGACACGATTAGCAAAGATGGAAGGTGAGTAGCCCGGTGTTTTTGACCCGGGGCACAAAGACGACTCAGGCGAAATGAGGTTCGGCCCACCCCTAACCATTAGAAAAATCGCCGAATCTCAACCAGACAGTTTATAGCCAATTTCCCACTAAAACAAATGCCGACCAGAAATAAGGATGGTTAAATGCTTTGTTCTGGAGCAACTGCTGCTGGGCAAACCGTAGAGCCTGGGATTTCGTGATCCCTGGCCGATTCAGGGCCTCATAGAAATGACCCATGAGTAAGGCAGTTGATTCATCATCGACTGACCATAAACTGGCAATAGTGCTACGGGCTCCGGCTCTCACCGCAATTCCCGCCAGTCCCAATCCAGCCCGATCATCTCCTACTGCCGTCTGACAGGCACTCAAAATAATTAACTCAATCGGATTGAGCCGTTGAAAATCAGCACTCAGTAAACGCCGCAAATCGTCAATATTGATGCGCTCGTCCCAGGTTAGAACAAACGTTTCTTCGGCACTAGAGCTAAATTCCCCGTGGGTAGCCAGATGAACTACCGTGTAGGGTGTTTTGGTCAGGGCCGTATTAACCTGCGTTTCGGTAAATGCCTCATTCAGCAAGAGATTGGTTTGCTTGATCTGGCGACGAATTTCCGCCAGTTCCAATTCTACGGCGGGCAGGGGCGGGAATCCCTGACGGGCCACACTAACTCCGCCCCCAAGCACATCAACCTGTTGTTTTTGACTCGAATCAGCCAGGTCGGTTAGTTGTAAGCTGGGGCGATCGCCACATTGTATTTTTCCATCAAATAATTTTCCCCATCATACAAACTCGCCACCGGAATATTCCGCATCTGGCTATCTAAGACAAATACTAGAGTTTGAATAGTATTGGCTGTTAATATCTCTGCAAACGAACCCACCAGCCATTGATAAACCTGTTGAGACGGTTCTAGAAAATTTTCAATAAAGACTCGCTCTCTGGGAATTGTAATGGCCTCAGTTAGTTTTTGCAGACCCATTTCAATTTCTGCCCGAGATAAATCAATCCGGTGATAGTTGAGGGATTGATCTGGAAGAGTAACAATGACAGCCAGGTAATCAGGCAATAAAATAGTATAAAAAATTGCCGCCAGTGGATCAATTTCTTCAATATTAACGGGCCTGGTATCCAGACAGGCATCGCGGAAAAAGTTATCTAATTCAGCAACCTGTAAAGATTCCAGAACATCCCTGGCCTTTTTCAAATCGTCCTGGGTGGGTTCCCCAGCTAATAAAAGTCCAACCAACTCGCGATAAACCGGTTCAACCTGTTCTCGAAACCCAAACTGCACAGTAGAACTAATGGCAACAATATCACTGCGCAAGGACTTCAAATTATTCACGGCCTGGGTGTAGGCAGAAATGGCCGTTTTGCGATCCTGTTTAGCGGTTGCAATCCGCCCGAGTTGCCATTGCCAGCGGTAGGCAATATCAGTCGCATTAATTCCCTGGGCTAGAATTAACGCTTTTTCGGTTAATTGCTGGGCTTCATTGAATTGCTGGTTGGATTCATATAGATTCCCGAGAAGTCCCAGGGCATAAGCTTGGGAGCGAGAATCGTTCAGGGTTTCGGCCAGTTGAATGGCGGCGGTCAAATAGTTGGCAATTTGAAGTTTTGAGATCTTGGGATTTTGCCGGATCTCTGGAGACGTTTCCAGATTCCGGGCATCAATTAGACTTTGGGCCAGGTTGATTTGACTTTGAACTTTGCTGGTAGAAGGAGACAATTGATCAAGCAATGCCTCAATTGCAGGCAACAGATCCAGGGCTGGCTGAACTTGCTGATTCTGAATGAATAAACTCAATTGATTCAGTTGAGCCTGAAGTTTTAGCTCTGGGGAATCAGTAGCCTGGACAGCTTCTCGATAGGATTCCAGGGATTGATCAATCTGGTTTTTTTGTCTGAAAGTATTCCCTAAACTGATCAATGTCACGGCACTCTGTTCAGGATCTTGAAGCTGATTGGCCAGGATTAAACTTTGCTCCAACGCCGCTTGAGCCCCATCTAAACGTCCCACCCCTCGCAATACATCCCCCAAGCTTTGTAGGGCTTTAGCTTTGAGGATTGAATCAGGTTCTTGAGCCAATTGGGTTTGGGCGGCAACCAATTTTTTCAGGGCTTGGGTATACAATCCCAAAGTTTGTAGAGCCTGGGATTGATTGATCTGGCTGCGAACCCAGCCTGTCCAGTCTTGAATTTCCTGGTAAGTGGTTGCGGTGGTTTTCCAGGTTTCCAGGGCTTGTTCCGGGCGATTGGTGAGCAAGTATAGTTGACCCTGAGCCTCTAAAGTAGACCCTTGTAAATGTTGAATGGTTTTGGAGTTTGGTAATTCTGCCAGTAGCACTAATGCCTGGGAAATTGCCTCCTGAGCATCTGACCAATTTTGGGTTTTCAGATAAACTAGACCTAAATTTCTCAAAGCCCGGGCTGTTCCCGGGCGATCGCCCTGGGCTTTATAGGTTGTAATGGCCTGATCTAAAAGTAGTCTACTCTCCTGAAACTTTCCCTGCTGATAAAGCTGTTGGGCTTGGATTTCCTGGCTGTTTTGAGTACTATTCTGGGCTATTGGAGGGGCTTGACAAAGGGAAAAACTTGAAGTCAACGACTCAGTGGGGCAGTTAAGGTTAGATTCCAGGGCTGAATTGGGACTGGCAATCCCGGCTATAATCAGCACAAATAAGCATGAAATTCCAGCCCGTTTTAGAGCTGTTTTCCAGTTAACTTGGATTGGAGTTCTAAACTTCATTTCAGCTCACACCTTAATCTAGTTGATTTTATTACAGCGACTTTCAATCCTGTCAGATAAGGATTTGGGAGTTAAAGAAAATGTTTTTGAGCAATTCTCAATGATTGGTGAAATGGGGCGAAGTTGTCAAATTCCTATCGGTTTTTGGCAGGATGGATTCAAGATTGTGATCAAAGCCAATGTCCTAAAAAGCAACCCGATATCTGACTGAAAAATAGATGCCATCCTCTTGCAGGGTGTTTCCGGTATTGAGCAGATCAATCAATGGAATGCCCCAGGTCAATTGAGCGGTGAAGTTATCACTTACCAGTAATTTTAACCCCAGTCCAACCGAAGCCAGGGTATTTTTCTCCAGGATCACCTCTGAGAGATTGCCGTTGTTCCAGATCTTGCCCCAATCGACAAAAGGAGTCAATTTCAGCACCGTGTTGTTCCACTCCGGAATTCGCAAAATCGGCACCTCAACTTCGGCGGAGAGAAGCAAACCATTATCAGCCAATAGGGCATCTTGACGATATCCCCGAACACTGTAAACTCCCCCCAGACTGAACTGTTCCTGGGCTAACAAAGCACTATCCGCTAGTTGCAAATCTGAACGCAGAATCAAAAAAGTATCTGGCCCCAATAGCCGCAAATACTGAGCCTGTCCTCGCCAGGCAAAAAACTGACTATCAGGAAGATCCTGATTCACCGTTGCATCCAAGGCCCCCACACCCAGGGAAAATTGAGATCGAGCTGCAAAAACCTCCTCAGTATTGCGGGTGGTGTACTCCTGGAATACCCTCAAGGCAGTGATTCGAGTGTTGCCCTCCGGGTCAGCCCCGAGAGACAAGGGGAAGGGGTCACCTTCTAAAGCGGTGCTGGTATCCTGGATTGATCCGGTGATTCCCAGGGCCAACTCTGTGGTCGGGGTCAGAATGAACGGCTGACGATAACTGATTTCATAGGTCTGGGAATTGGATTCAATATCGAGCTGATTGAATGGTTCTTCAATTACGTTGCTGCGAGTCCGACGATGACTCAGGGTAATGGTGCCGTCTCGAGAATTAATTGGCAAGCTATAACTCAGGTCATCGAGGGTATTGCTACCGTCGGTGTTGTAATAGGTGACGTTGAGGCGATCGCCCCGTCCCGTCAGGTTACTGTGGGTGACTTCTATCAAGCGCCGAAAGCTGCCAACACTGGGGGAACGTTGATTGTCGAAGGTGAGCCCTAGGGCAAGGGCATCTGCTTCTTCCAACTCAATCTCCAAGCGACTCAAACCCGGACGGGATCCGGCGGAGAGTTCGGCGGAGAGTCGTTCGATCAGGGGATTGAGCTGAAGGAGTTGTAAGGTGCTGAGTAACTGGTTTTGATTCAGGGGAGTCCGGGTACCTCGTTCAATCCGACTTCGAACATAGTCCGCTCGCAACCGATCCAACCCTGTAATTTCGATTTCCTCCAGGGTTCCCTCGATCACCTCAATCACTACGATGCCTTGATCCAGGGTTTGAGGCGGAATAAACGCCCCGGAGGTAATGTAGCCATTGTCCAGATAAAGCTGGGTAACCGCCTGTTGAGCTTCTAGCAGTTCTGTAAAGGTAATCAAACGATCAGTAAAAGGAGCCAGGACTTCGGCCAGAGCCTCAGGGCCAAAAATAGTGCTGCCACGCACCTCAAACTGCTGAACAGTAATCGTTCCAGGAACTTCTAACTCAGGCTGTTCTGGAGATTGGGGCGGCTCCAGGGGTTGGAGCAATTCCTCGGGGGGCGGTAGAGGCCCTGTCTCAGGCAAGGGTTGGGGTTCGATTGGGATAGGTCGGGGAATAGACTGGGCCCGAACAGATTGAGGCAAAAGGCATGAGCAACACACCAAGATTGCAATTGATTGGAAAGTTAACTGAGGCATAGCTGCCATTTAAAGAGGTTTCATACCTCCCTACAGAGGATCTTAGAATCGTACAGTGTAAAACCAAAAGTTCAAAACAAAAGTTCAAAACAAAAGTTTTCAGGAACAACCTCAAGCAGGACTTCATTAGCTAGGCCCAGCACTCCATCAGAATTATTTGCAAAATCACTTAGAGAATATTTGAAATGTCAAATTTGCTAATCCAGTAGGATAGGGAGTGCAGCTTGAAACCAGCATATTGTCATCAGTCTGGTTGATTTGTGCGGCTTGATATCCGTTTAAAGTGCCCTCTCAGGGCAAAAACCTATCCAAGGCAGCTTTTAGAGCTTCGATTTCTTCTTCAATCTTACCAGCTTGGGCGGCCCGAGCCACACATTCACTCAAATGCTCATCTAAAATCATCCGCGACACTCGATCCAGAGCGCCTCGAATAGCGGCTAGTTGCACCAAGACATCAGGACAGGCCCGGCTTTCCTGCACCATGGTCTTGACCCCGCGAATATGCCCTTCAATTCGAGACAGACGATTCACAATTTTTCGCAGGGACTCTTCACTGTGAACATGGGGATGCTCTGTCAGATGATCCTCGTGGGTATGGGGGAGCGGAGTAGTCGATTCATTGATTGAGGCTTCTGATCCAATCATTCCAAACTTTTAATCTCAATTGAATTGGGCGATCGCACTTAAGATCCTAGCTCATCTCAGCGTATTCGGGAAAAATTTAGGGTTCCAATCCGGTTTTTTCTGAAGGTTAGAGGGCTGGCTGAACCGGAAGAATTTCTGGGACTATTTAGAACTTAAAGGCCCAAAACTTTCCAGGTTTTTTCGGAAATTTTTCTGGAGAAATTCTCGTAAAACTATCGACGATTCACATTTCTAAATATTATCATAGAAATATGAGAACAGGAATGAAAGCCTGCCAGATCTAGCAAAATTGCAAAACTTTCCTGAATTGCTGTTCCAGCAAAAGTAAAGTGAAAGTGTGCAATGACAGAGCATCGGGGTTTTAGAGCAGAGATTGCAGAGCGTTGTCTAAGGGATCTGATTATCTTAGGCATGTTAAAGGCTTTGCTGACTGATCTGAATTTTGACTCTGTAAGCATTAGGAAAAGGCTGAAGTATCAACTTTTGAGCCATCAATTGAATAAATTGTCGGCTTAGTTTTCAGGGTTGGTAAGGCCATTCTTTTTACCCTTCCTCAAATCTGCTCAATTTACCATGACACCTAGAATACCCCTGTCGCTGGCTGCGATTCAGGGTGGAGCAAACTGGTTTCCATTCCTCTACCTGAAGTCCAGCGATATCGTCCTGATTCCATTGTTTGGAGTGATGGGTTTTCTATTGTTCGGGTCAGTGGTTTATACCTTTCTGACTACGTTTACAATAGCGCCAACTTTACCCACACTGTTTGATTCCAGCCTGACATTTTATCGATTTTTTAGAAATTATCTGGAGGTGATCAGCTCAGTCGAGAAAGCCATGAATGCCATTATTGTTTAATTCAAATAAACATGATGATTCAATGATGAAAGGTTAGTTGTTCTTACAGCTAACTTTTTTGATGGCTAGAATTTGTTCTGAGATATTATTTTTCTATTTCCTGATCCGAATATTGCCTCAGTCTTCACCTAGCAAATTCAGGCAACTTGGAACGATGTTTGGAAAGACGACTAGACGATGAAAGATAGGTCAGCCATAAACCTCCCCAATACATTATTTGCGTTTGTGCCAGAGTTTTGAGAACCGCTCTTGACCTGCGATAACCCCAGAAAAAGTTGCAGTTAAAAATTATCTGAGCCGAAGGTCTAATGATTTGTCGAGACTAAAATTCCAAAGTGAGCAATGTGGATAATCATCAAATCCAGATATATTACAGATCCAATAGAGAGGTTTGTACCAGGATTTGAGGATGTACTTTTTGAGTCTCACAATTCTAGAAATTGTTCTCTGAGAAGTCCTTGAATTAGAGATCAAGCTGAAGATCACACAATTTGAACTATTCAAAAGAAACTAAGCTAGACTACCTTAAGAAACCTCCAACGTTTTCTACTGTCAATTAAACAAAATGAAAATAGGGTTCATTATGGTCAGGATTTATCAAGCAACAACTCTGGCGTTACTCATAGGCTTAATCGCTCATCCTGTTCAGGCCGTTCAACTGGTCTTCAACTTAGAAGGTAGCTTTACTGATGATAACTTTCTCCCGGGTGGTCACTTCAAAGGGATATTTTCCTATGATCCCGAAGTCCCCGATAGTAATCCCAATATTTCTAATGTTGGGATTTTTGAGTTTGATCAATTTGAAGTTAGGATTTTTGATGCTCAGTTCAATCTCATGGACATTCTTGATCAGAATAACTCAATTGGGCGTATTTCCCTGAGTGACATGGATGCTTCAGTTGCAGGGGCAGATCAGTATAGGGTTTATACGACTCAAGATACCGATGCCAATGGTAACGCTTTTTTTGAGATGGGTGCGATCAATTTGAGGTTTGATTGGACTTTTGGTGGAGATCCGAATGCGGCACCCGCGATCGCTCCACAGCAATTTGTCGAGGGTCAATTTGCCAGCTATGCTGCTACTGGTAGTTTTGATAGTTTCATTGATCCTCAAGCCGTTGTCAGGGCAGAAGTCAAACCTGTACCAGAACCCCTCAGTCTTTCTGGCTCCATCGCCGCCCTTTTGCTTGGGTTTGGAGCCTTGTGGAAGCGCAAGCACTAGCCCCAATATCGAGACAATATAAGAATAATCAGTTGAGCTCTAGCTTAATTCCCTTGCGATCAAAGACGGCTGACTAAAATCGCCGCAACACAATAATCGACCGGGCTGACACAGGCACCGCTTGATCTCCAGCAAAGAAAATCTCGGTGTTGACAAAATTGGGTTCCTTAGTATCAATCAAAAGTTTCCACTGATATTGTTGGAGATTGTCGGGAAAAGAGAACTCAATCAACTCATAATGGGCATTGAAAAAAATCATAAAGCTTTCGTCGATCACCCGTTCTCCCTGGGAGCCTCGGGCCAGAATTTCTTCTCCATTCAGGAATACACCAATTGCTTTCGCAAAACCTACATTCCACTGTTCCTCGGTCATTTCTGCCCCATCCGGATTGTACCAACCCAGATCCTCAACCCCAGATCCATAAATTGCCTGGCCCTGAAACCATTTGCGGCGACGAAGCACCGGATGCCGCCGCCGAAAATAAATCAATTGCCGGGTGAAATCCAGTAATATTCCATTGCTTTCCTGCAAATCCCAATCAATCCATGACAATTCGTTATCCTGACAGTAAACATTGTTGTTCCCTTGCTGCGATCGCCCCAGTTCATCGCCGCTGACAATCATCGGCACGCCCTGGGACAGCAACAAAGTTACCAAGAAGTTCCGCCGCTGTCGATTCCGTAAAGCCAGAACAGTCGGATCATCTGTCTTCCCTTCAGCACCGCAATTCCAGGAGCGGTTGTGACTTTCCCCATCGCGGTTATCTTCCCCATTGGCCTCATTATATTTTTCGTTGTAGCTCACCAGATCATTCAAGGTGAAGCCATCATGGGCAGTAATAAAATTAATACTGGCATGGGGATTCCGCCCATTTGCCTCATACAGATCGGAGCTGCCGGTAAATCGATAGGCAAACTCCGCTAACAAACTATCCTCTCCCCGCCAGAAGTCTCGAATCGTGTCCCTATACTTACCATTCCACTCTGACCAGAGTAAAGGAAACTTACCAACCTGATAGCCCCCTTCCCCCACGTCCCAGGGTTCTGCAATCAGCTTGACCGTTGATAATACTGGGTCTTGATGGATGATGTCAAAAAAAGCTGCCAGGCTATCCACCTCATACAATTCCCGGGCTAAAGCTGAAGCCAAATCAAACCGGAAACCATCAACATGCATTTCCAATACCCAATACCGCAAACTATCCATGATCAGCTTCAGGACTTGGGGATGGCAAACATTCAGGGAGTTACCACATCCGGTGAAATCCATGTAGTAGCGGGGATCATCCTCCACCAAGCGATAGTAAACGGCGTTGTCAATGCCCTTCAAAGACAGGGTTGGCCCCAGATGATTCCCTTCTCCTGTATGGTTGTAAACTACATCTAGAATCACCTCAATCCCCCCGGCATGAAGGGCTTTGACCATTTCCTTGAACTCCTGTACTTGAGCCCCAGGAGTCTGACCGGAACTGTAGCCCGAATAGGGCGCTAGATAGCAAATAGAATCATAACCCCAATAGTTCCTCAGACCTCGACTGACTAAATGCCCCGGTTGGGAGAGAAAATGATGAATGGGCATCAGCTCCACCGCTGTAATCCCCAAAGACTGAAGATAGGCCAGGGTAGCGGGATGTCCCAAGCCCCCATAGGTGCCTCGAAGGTCTTCAGGAACGTCGGGATGAAGCTGGGTCAGGCCCTTGACGTGCATTTCATAAATGACAGTTTCATGCTCAGGAATCCGGAGTAACTGATCCTCTCCCCAATCAAAAGCATCATCAACCACCACGGCTTTAGGGACGAGAGCAGCACCATCGAGCTCTGAAAAAGACAGATCTTCGTCAGGATGTTCCCAGTCATAGCCAAAGACTGCTTCTCCGTGGCCAATCTCACCATCTAGGGCCTTAGCATAGGGATCAATCAGTAACTTATTGGGATTAAACCGATGACCCTCTTGGGGTGAATAGGGGCCATCCACCCGAAAACCATAGCGCTGCCCTGGGGCCACCCCTGGAATATAGCCATGCCAGACAAAGGTTGTGACTTCAGTCAAAGAAATTCGAGTTTCCTGATCCTCGCTATCAAATAAGCAAAGCTCTACATTCGTGGCATTTTCGCTGTAGAGGGCAAAATTCGTGCCCTTGCCATCCCAGATTGCACCCAGTGGATAGGGATTACCAGGCCAGACCGGTAAATACATAGATAAATCTCTAACTTCAGGTTGAAAATAAGTTGATCCCAGTGATCTCCCTCGGCCATTCAGAGCAATCGTTTTTGTCGGGGGAAGGAACTGCCTTATCCTAACTGAATTCTAACTGACTGTTTCTGTTCTGCAACATTGACAGGCTGTAAGGAGAACACATAAAAGATTCTGGCCAGGAACTGACTGGAAATGCAAGACCAATCCAGATACTGACAAAAGCCCCTTTAACAGTTGTGTCGAAACCATGAATGCTGGTCAAGTCTCCAACCTAACCAAGTGCTGCTTAGGCAAGTCAATCAGGTATCAAGGCTAAAAGCCTGCGTTAAGCCTGCATTAAAAGTCTGTGCTACGAATTTTTATAAAGCTTTCATAAACTATTTGGGATTGCCATCTATTAGTCAAGTTTAAGTCGGTTGACACCATTAATTAGAAGATTGATATGGGGGTGCAGGGGACACTGCCCCCTTCCTGGGACGAAGCTCCAGAGAGACTGTAAATTAGTTTGATGCACAACCCAATTTTTCAACCCTAAGTGTAAGCAATACTACTTACTGATCTGAAGCTTCCCTAAATCATTTTATGTCAGTTGAAAGGGCGGAATGTCGGATTCAGGATTGAGGTATTCATTCTGATCAGAATGCCGAAATCTGGGGAACTCTAAAAGTCATATTAAGCTTACTCCCGCAACTTCTATACCCGAAAATATTGATCACCCTGGAAAACAAACCGACCTGTGTCGCCCCTCAAATTCCCGGCTATGCCATCGTTGAGCAACTGTACCTGGGCTCTCGCACCGCCGTGTATCGGGCAATCCAGACTGCCGAACAGCGTTCAGTGGTGATCAAAGTGTTGCGGCGCGAATATCCAAGTTTCGGTGAATTGGTGCAGTTTCGCAATCAATACATCATTACCAAAACTCTTGACATTTCAGGGATTGTTCGCCCTTTGAGACTGGAACCCTTGGGAAGTGGTTATGCTTTGGTGATGGAAGATTGGGGTGGAACTGCGCTGGGACAATATCTTCAGCAACAGGCGTTGGATGTGGCAGAGGTGTTGGCGATCGCCATTCAACTGGCTACTATTCTGCATGAACTGCACCAAAAACGCATCATTCACAAAGACATCAAACCCGCCAATATTCTGATTCAGCCAGAATCCAAGCAAGTTAAACTGATTGACTTTAGTATTGCTTCACTCCTGCCAAAAGAGACTCAAGAAATTCAAAATCCCAACGTGCTGGAGGGAACTTTGGCTTACCTCGCGCCGGAACAAACCGGGCGGATGAATCGCGGCATTGACTATCGGGCGGATTTCTATGCCTTGGGCGTGACGTTGTATGAACTCTTGAGTGGACAATTGCCCTTTCAAAGCAACGATCCGATGGAATTGGTGCATTCTCATCTTGCCAAGATGCCTCCAGCGTTAGAGAACGAGAAAGAAATTCCAGCAGTGGTTTCAAAGATCGTGTTGAAATTGATGGCGAAGAATGCGGAAGACCGATACCAAAGCGCTTTGGGCTTAAAGTATGACCTGGAAAACTGTTTGAATCAATCGCAAAAAACCGGCGAGATGCAAACTTTTGAACTGGGACAGCGAGATTTGAGCGATCGCTTTTTGATTCCCGAAAAACTCTACGGTCGGGAACAGGAAGTTCAGATGTTGTTGGATGCCTTTGAACGGGTAGCTAGCCCCCCTCAGTCCCCCCTAAAAAAGGGGGGAGGCTCAGAATTGATGCTGGTGGCAGGCTTTTCGGGTATTGGTAAAACCGCCGTGGTGAATGAAGTCCATAAACCGATTACTCGTCAAAACGGTTATTTTATCAAAGGTAAGTTTGACCAATTCAATCGCAACATTCCTCTGTCTGCCTTTGTGCAAGCCTTGCGGGATTTGATGGGGCAGTTACTCTCCGAATCCGACGTACAACTCCAAAACTGGAAGACCCAAATTCTAGCTGCTGTGGGCGAGAACGGACAAGTTCTGATCGAAGTGATTCCCGAACTCGAACAAATTATTGGCAAACAACCCAGCGTGGCGGAACTCTCTGGAACTGCTGCCCAGAACCGATTTAACTTACTCTTCCAAAAGTTCATCGAAGTCTTTACCACCCCAGAACATCCGCTCGTTCTATTCCTGGATGACTTGCAGTGGGCGGATTCGGCTTCACTTCAATTGATGAAACTGTTGATGAATGACAACGGTTATCTGTTGATGTTGGGAGCCTATCGCGATAACGAAGTATTTCCGGCTCATCCGTTTATTTTGATAGTCGAAGAACTGAAGCAAGCCCAGGTAATCGTCAATACTATTACTCTCGAACCGCTGGCGTTTGCTGATACCAATCATCTGGTTGCGGATACGTTAAATTGTTCGCTGGAACTCGCGCAACCGCTGACCGAATTAATCAATCGCAAAACTCAAGGAAATCCTTTCTTCACGACTCAGTTTCTGAAAGCGTTACATGAAGATGAACACATTACTTTTAATCAAAATCTCCGTTACTGGGAATGCGATATCGCTCAAGTGAATCTGCGATCGCTCACGGATGATGTTGTCGAATTCATGGCGCTGCAATTGCAGAAGTTACCCGATGAAACCCAACAAGTGTTAAAGTTAGCCGCTTGTGTAGGGAATCAGTTTGACTTGGCAACGTTGGCGATCGTTTTTGAACAGTCTGCAACGGACACCGCAACCGCCCTGTGGAAAGCACTGCAAGAAGGTTTGATTTTGCCTACCAGTCAAGGCTACAAGTTCTTTCAGGACACAGAACCAACGGATACTCAGAATGCCGTTAATCCAACCTACCGATTCCTGCACGACCGCGTTCAGCAAGCGGCTTATTCGTTAATTCCAGAGGATCAGAAACAACTAACGCATTTAAAAATTGGGCAATTGCTTTTGGAAAAACTGACCGCTCAAGAACGAGAGGAAAGCCTTTTCGACATTGTCAATCATTTCAACTCTGGTCAGGCAAACTTGGTGAATCCAAGCGATCGCGAACAATGTGCTCGATTGAACTTGAGCGCTGGTCAAAAAGCAAAGACCTCAACGGCTTACAATGCGGCATTTGAATATCTCACCACGGGCATTCAGCTACTCAG
Source organism: Oscillatoriales cyanobacterium RM2_1_1 (assembly GCA_012033335.1). GTDB lineage: Bacteria > Cyanobacteriota > Cyanobacteriia > Cyanobacteriales > Microcoleaceae > JBHJGO01. Next base: position 5,039 of record JAAURB010000052.1, on the reverse strand, counting down.
CCAAACTTGTTGGCAAACTCAATATGACTTGGCATTGAGCTTACAAACGGAAGCCGCAGGAGTCGCCTATTTGGGTGGTCGTTTTGAGGAATTGGACGAGATCGCCCAAACCACCTTAACCTCTGCCAAAACCTTCCTAGACAAAATCAAAATCTACGAAACCCAAATTCAAGCCTATCTCGCTCAAAATAAGTTAGACTTAGCAATTCAGACCGGGCAAACCACCTTAAAATCCCTAGCTGTTCACATCCCTCAGCAAGCCAATATGGCAAAAGTCTTGCTGGGACTTGCGAAAACGAAACTAGTCTTGGCTGGTAAAAAAATCCCCGATTTGGTCAACTTACCCACAATGCAAGCGCCCAAAGACTTGGCAGCGATGCGAATCCTTGCCAGCACCTTGTCTGCGGCTTATATTGGCGCACCCAAGCTACTACCAATTTTGGCATTTAAGCAAGTCAATCTATCTATCAAACGGGGTAATACGGCTCTGTCCGCCTTCGCCTATAGCTGGTATGGCACCATTTTGTGTGGGGTATTGCTGGATATTGAAACCGGCTATCAATTTGGGCAATTGGCAATTCAAGTCCAGGAAAAACTCAACGCCAAAGACATGCGCTGTAGAGTCATGTTCATGGTCAACTGCTTTATGCGGCATTGGAAAGACCCCATTCACACGACGATCGCGCCGCTCCAAGAGGCTTATCAAGCCGGACTCGAAACCGGAGATCTCGAATATGCGTCTTGGTCAGCTATTGTTCGAGCAGAGCATTTATATTGCGTAGGGCGTAGCTTACCAGAGCTTGAGCCAGATCTAAAAATTTATGCCGAAGCTATCAGCCAGTTTAAGCAAAATAATGCTTTGGTGTATATCAATATCTATCGTCAAGCGGTTGAAAATTTACTGGGCAAGTCCGCTAACCCGACTGAGCTAAGCGGGAATTGTTATTCTGAACAAACTGATTTGCCAGTGCAAATTGAGGCGGGCGATCGCACCGGACTTGCCTTTTCTTACGCCACACAACTGGAACTCTGTTATCGATTTGGCAACCTCACCAAAGCTCTCGAAAAAGCGGGCCTAGCAAAACAGTACGAAGAGGCTTGTGCCGGACTTTTAGTTACGGTTCCACTTTACTTCTACGATTCGCTGACGCGACTAGCGATATATCCCGATGTCAGCCCATCGCAACAAAAACAGATGCTCAAGCGAGTGGCCGCAAATCAGAAAAAAATGAAAATCTGGGCACAGTTTTCGCCAGAAAATCATCAACATAAGTACGACTTGGTGGAAGCTGAGCGTCAGCGCGTCCTCGGTGAAAAAAATCAAGCGATGGAACTTTATGACCGAGCGATCGCAAATGCCAACGTTAATCAAATGGTCAATGAAGAGAGCCTTGCCAACGAACTCGCCGCCAAATTCTACCTCGACTGGGGCAAAGAAAAAGTTGCTCAAGATTATCTAACGAATGCCTATTACGGTTATGTTCACTGGGGCGCAAAAGCGAAAGTTCAAGACCTGGAAAAGCGTTATCCCCAACTGCTTGCGCCGATCTTGCAGCAAGAGCATCGTCAATTATCTACAACGGAAACTGTATTTGCTCCCGAATTGCTGACCACTTCCCAAACTGCTAGTGCTCATTCTTCCTCTTCTGGCAGCACCAGTATCTCTGCCACTCTTGACCTCGCGACCGTCCTCAAAGCCTCCCAAACCCTCTCCAGTGAAATTCAACTGGACAAGCTCTTGGCAACCCTGCTGCAAACTGTTCTCGAAAACGCGGGCGCGGACAAGGGTGTATTGCTGTTGCCCCGTGACCAGGAATGGTGTGTGGAAGCCGTCGCTACCACTGACCAACCCGCTCAAATTCAATCTGTGCCGCTTTCGGAGAGTCCAGACCTCCCCCCTGCGCTGATTCAGACGGTTAAGCGCAGCCTGCAACCCGTGGTGATTGTGGATGCTCTTGCCCATCCCACCTTGGCCACGAATGCCTACATCCTGCAACACCAACCCCAGAGTGTTCTCTGTACACCAATTCTCCGCCAGGGTAAACTTGTTGCCATTCTGTACCTGGAGAATCGCCTCACCGTAGGGGCATTTACCGGCGATCGCGTCCAACTCTTAAACTTCCTCTGCGCTCAAGCGGCTATTTCCCTGGAAAACGCCCGTTTGTATGAGCAGAAACAGGAAAAACTCCAACAATTGCAGAACAAAAATCGTCTCCTCGCCTGTCAATCCGCTATCAGCCAAATTGCGGCTCATAGTGAGGATTTGTCAACGATGCTCCAACAATTTTGTCAGGTTATGGTTGACCTTCTTGATGCCGCCTTTGCTCGGGTTTGGGTGCTGAATCCGACTGATAATATGCTTGAGCTGAAAGCAAGTGCGGGACTGTACACCCACCTGAATGGTGGTCATCAGTATGTTCCAGTTGGGAAATTTAAGATCGGCTTAATTGCTCAAGAAAGAACCCCTCATCTCACCAACGACGTACTCAACGATCCTCGCGTTGGCAATCCTGAATGGGCAAAACAGGAGGGGATGGTAGCTTTTGCAGGATATCCCTTGCTGATTGATTCTGAACTGTTGGGGGTTGTGGCGATGTTTTCCCGCACGCCTATCTGTACATCGACACTGGAATCATTGCAGATCGTCGCAACGGAAATATCTCTGGCGATTCAACGCAAACTTCTAGAGAGAACAGTAGAGCAAAAAGCGATCGCTCTAGAAAAAATGGTGCAGGAATTACAGCAAGCCCAACTACAAATGGTACAAGGGGAAAAAATGGCATCCCTGGGCAACCTGGTTTCAGGCGTAGCCCACGAAATTAATAACCCGTTGGGTTTCCTGAATGGCAGCATCAACAACGCCAAAGAATATGTGCAAGACTTACTCGACTATGTGGCAGTCTATCAGCAACATTATCCCAATCCGGTAGCACCTGTTCAAGACAAGGCAGAAGACATTGACCTGGAATTCTTGAGTGAAGACCTGCCCAATTTACTCGATTCCATGTGCGGCGCAACCGATCGGATCAAGGGCATTAGTACCAGCCTGCGAACCTTCTCCCGCGCTGATGCTGAATATAAAGTTCCAGCCAATCTGCACGAGGGTTTGGATAGCACGCTACTCATTTTAAAATATCGACTCAAAGCCAACGAGTTTCGTCCCGCTATTCAAGTGGTGCAAAACTACGGAGAACTATCTTCCATCGACTGCTTCCCTGGACAATTAAACCAAGTATTTATGAATATTCTGGCCAATGCAGTGGATGTGTTTGATGAAATGGCTCAGCAATCTTCCCTAGATGAACTCAAAGCCAATCCCCAACTGATCACGATTCAAACCGCACTGATTAAAGAAAAGAATACTGTAGAAATTCGGATTCGAGACAATGGCAAAGGCATGACTGAAGAGACAAAAGCCAGAATCTTTGACCATTTATTTACCACCAAAAGTGTGGGCAAAGGAACCGGATTGGGCTTGGCGATCGCCCGTCAAATTGTAGTCGAAAAACATGGCGGACAATTACTCTGTGATTCTACCGTTGGAGGGGGAACTGAGTTCTTGATTCAACTCCCCATTCAGCCCACATTCCGCACTTTAAAGTGTCACACTGAGAATTAGCTGGAGTGAGGAGGAAGTGAAATTAGCAGCAGCTTAATTGTCCAAAACCTTGACGATCACGCATTCCCACATTATTGATGGAGATTGTCAAATACTTTGTGTAAGTCGAATTAATCAATGGGGAAGCGGTCTGGGAATTCAGACGTGACAGGAGGTCAACTTTCAAGTTAAGAGTCCGACAATATGGATGAGGAAGTTGTTTCAGTCAAACACTTACAGCAGTTGATAGCAAGACGGGCTACCAACTTCCCAATTCAGAAGTCCTAGGATTTAAAAATCGATGTAAGTTCTCTCGAAAGACTGATACTATGATTGTTTGAAGCTTTTATAATGAGGTTACATTCAAGTGATTTCTACTTGAATACTGCAGTTTGTCCTTCCTCAAAAAAGCCACTGACTATGTTTTTCCATAAAAAAGAACTAATCGAGAAAGATGTCAAAATTTCAGAACCGAATCCTCAATTTGCTCAACTTTTATTGGAGCAATTTGGAGGAGCAACCGGAGAACTTTCAGCCGCTTTACAATATTGGGTTCAATCTTTTCATACTGAAGATCCCGGCATCAAGGACATGCTTCAGGATATTGCGATTGAGGAGTTTGGTCATCTGGAAATGATTGGTCGGTTAATTGAAGTTCATACAAAGAATGTTGACCAGACCCCAGCTTTCAAAAGCACTCTGTTTGCGGTGCGGGGACAGGGGCCTCATTTTCTAGATTCCCAGGGTAACGCTTGGACAGCAACCTATCTGAACGAAGGTGGTCACGTTGTGCGGGATCTTCGGGCTAATATTGCTGCTGAAGCTGGAGCTCGGCAGACCTATGAGTCTTTGATTAAGCTAGCACCTGATGAAGGAACCAAGGAGACATTGGTGCATTTGTTAACTCGAGAAATCTCCCATACCAAAATGTTTATGAAGGCGTTGGAGTCTGTAGGAAAATTAACTGATCCGTTCTTTGGAGATATTCAACCGGACGAAACTGTTGATATTTACTACAATCTTTCTAGCAATGGCCAGGATCAGCGTGGCCCGTGGAATTCAGATGAGAATTTCCGCTATGTTGCTGATCCCCTTAACCAAAAAATTTAAGCTTCTGATCTGAGATGTCGAGATTCAAGATTCTAAACCCGGCTGTTAAATCAGGGAAAAAATCAACCTCATGTTGAAAAAATCTGATCCAATCAAAGAAATTTAGCTAAGAAATTTCTTGGTTAATCAAGTCACCAGAAAGCTGTCAGAGAACTTAGCACTATAAAGCGGATAAACTTTATCCGCTTTACCTAATTTTATTGGCTATTCCTATTATTATACAGTAAACTAATGGGTCGTAATAGCAATTTTTTTCAGTAAATTCATCATTTTAACTAACTCGTTTAAGTAAATAAGTAGCTAGGCACAATTAATCAGAAGATACATGTAG
>JAAURB010000051.1 GCA_012033335.1 Oscillatoriales cyanobacterium RM2_1_1 | reverse complement strand
TCCTGGGGCAAAGCCCCAGACCCCCTTCTATTTGATAATTAATTACAACCATCTACTTACTTAACATAAATATCCACTTTCCCTCTAGTTTGTGAATTCTGGAGGGGAAAGTGGATTGCTTTTAGATCAATTAGATCAGGTAGATCAGGCGATCTCATCCAAATTCTGCCATCGCCAATATCGCAGGTGAATCTTCCAATCCTCAACCATCACCTCGTAACCCCTGCTACAAACTCCTGGGATTTCTCGGTACAGTATCAATACAACGTGAGATGGAGAAATACCTATGCTTAAAGCCTATCGCCAACATGCTGCGGAACGGGACGTTTTAGGAATTCCCCCCCTGCCCCTGAATGCCGAACAGACCACTGAACTCTGTGAACAGCTCCAGCAGCCCCCGGAAGCGGAGAAGGAATACCTGATGGAGCTCTTGACTCAGCGGATTCCCCCGGGGTTGATGAGGCCGCCTATGTTAAAGCCGGGTTTTTGACTGCCGTTGCCAGGGGTAAAATCCAATCCCCACTAATCAGTCCTCAGGGGGCAGTTGACCTGCTAGGAACCATGGTGGGCGGATACAACGTGCAATCATTGGTGAGTTTCCTGAAATCCTCCGATCAGAATATTGCGGCGGCGGCGGCTACGGCCTTGAGTAAAATAACTCTGGCATTTGATGCGTTCAACGATGTCCTCGAACTCGCAGAGATTAATCCCTACGCCAAACAAGTATTGGATGCCTGGGCCAATGGGGCCTGGTTTATTCGGCGGCCTCAAGTTCCGGAAGCTATTACCGTCACTGTGTTCAAGGTTCCGGGGGAGACCAATACCGACGATCTATCCCCTGCCCCCCATGCCACAACCCGCCCGGACATCCCATTGCACGCCCTGGTGATGCTGGAATCGCGGATACCAGAAGGGTTGAAAACCATTGCCGAACTCAAACAAAAAGGTCATCCTGTGGCCTATGTGGGGGATGTGGTAGGCACCGGTTCCTCGCGGAAATCTGCCATTAATTCTCTGCTGTGGCACATTGGGGATGATATTCCGTTTATCCCCAATAAGCGGGCTGGCGGTTACATTCTGGGCAGCAAGATCGCCCCGATTTTCTTCAATACCGCTGAAGATTCCGGAGCATTGCCCATTGAATGTGATGTGGCCCCGATGAATACGGGGGATGTGATTACGATCTATCCCTACGAAGGCAAGATCACCAATGAAGCTGGAGAAACCCTCTCCACTTTCACCCTCAAACCCGTAACGATTCTGGATGAAGTTCGAGCTGGGGGCCGGATTCCATTGTTAATCGGTCGCAGCTTAACCGACAAAACCCGGGAAGCCCTGGGTTATTCCCCCAGTGACTTGTTCGTCCGCCCCCAACTGCCCAACGATACGGGCAAAGGCTTCACCCTGGCCCAAAAAATGGTAGGCAAAGCCTGTGGCTTATCCGGTGTGCGTCCGGGAACCGCCTGTGAACCGGTGATGACCACCGTGGGTTCCCAGGATACTACTGGCCCCATGACCCGGGATGAATTGAAGGAACTGGCCTGTTTAGGGTTTTCGGCGGATCTAGTGATGCAGAGTTTCTGTCATACCGCTGCCTATCCCAAACCGGTGGATATCAAAACCCATCAGCAGCTTCCTGATTTCTTCTCAACTCGGGGTGGGGTGGCCCTACGTCCGGGGGATGGGATTATTCACTCCTGGCTGAACCGAATGTTACTGCCAGACACCGTGGGTACTGGAGGGGATTCCCACACCCGGTTTCCTTTGGGAATTTCCTTCCCGGCGGGATCGGGGTTGGTGGCCTTCGCAGCGGCCTTGGGGGTGATGCCTTTAGATATGCCCGAATCGGTGCTGGTGAAGTTCACCGGAGACCTGCAACCGGGGGTGACTCTGCGGGATATTGTCAATGCGATCCCCTATGTGGCCATTCAACAGGGCAAACTCACCGTTGCTAAGCAAAACAAACAGAATGTGTTTAATGGCCGGATCATGGAAATGACAGGGTTGCCAGATCTAAAAGTAGAACAGGCATTTGAATTGACCGATGCCACGGCTGAACGCTCCTGTGGTGGCTCCACCATCAAACTCAGCGTGGAAACCATTTCTGAGTACTTCCGTTCTAATGTTGCTCTGTTGAAAAATATGGTGGCCCGGGGCTACCAGGATGCGAAAACCATCATGCGGCGGGTGGCAAAAATGGAGCAATGGCTGGCCAATCCGGTCTTGATGTCAGCGGATGCCGATGCGGAATATGCTGACATGATTGAATCAATCTCAACGAGATTCAGGAACCGATCGTTGCGGCCCCTAACGATCCCGACAACGTCAAGCTGATGTCTGAATGCACGGGGGATCCAATCCATGAGGTGTTTATTGGTTCCTGCATGACGAATATTGGCCATTATCGGGCTGCCGCTAAGGTGTTGGAGGGGGCAGGAACGGTGAAGGTGCGACTGTGGATTTGTCCCCCCACCCGGATGGATGAAAAACAACTGCGGCAAGAGGGAATTTACGATATCTTTGCTGCATCCGGAGCGAGGACGGAAATGCCGGGGTGCTCCCTCTGTATGGGCAATCAGGCCCGGGTGGAAGATGGTGTTACGGTCTTCTCCACCTCAACGCGAAATTTTAACAATCGCATGGGCAAAGATGCTCAGGTTTATCTGGGTTCGGCAGAACTGGCAGCGGTTTGTGCATTGTTGGGGCGGATTCCCACGGTTGAGGAATACATGGAGATTGTTCAAGCCAAAATTGATCCATTTGCAGGGGAATTGTACCGCTATCTCAATTTTGATCAGATTGCGGGATTTGAAGATGAAGGTCGGGTCGTTGCCGTTGAAGATATGCCAAAAATTGAGGACATTTTGGGGATTCCAGCGGGGGCGTTGAGTTAATTCTGATAATATTCTGATAATCATTTCACAGATCCAATGATCAAAGCCCAAAAGTTTAAGCTTTTGGGCTTCAAAATGGCTATGCAGAGTGTTTCAATCTGAAACCAAATCTAAATCTGTTCCATTTCAGCTTCTAGAACTCGAACCAGATCCGCATCTCCTTTGGCTCTGGCAACTTCTAAACGGTGCTCCAGTCTCTTTTGCAAGTTGACCCGGTGGGTCTCAGAGACTTTAGTTGTAGCTTTGCGACTATTTCTATTCATCATGGAATTTTTTATCCTTGTATTATTGTTGTTCCTTATACTTAATATACCCTGTGCTTATCAAGGAATCATCACTTGGCTGACTTGGCTTCAAAAAATGTAACCTGAGATACAGCATAAGGGTAAATTATCAGGTTCCAGAAGTGTAGATTTACTATCCCTCTGGAACCGCTTCCAACCAGTAACTAGGCGTGGTGGTTAGCCTCAGAAGCATTCAACCCCACTTCATCTACCAATCGACCCAACATTGACTGTTCACGATTCAGATTAGCTTTTTCCTGGCCCACCATTAGAGCCCGAGCCTTCTCATCAACGGACAGCGGAGCCCCCATTGGCTTCACGTCTCCTAACGGATTGTTGGAGTATTTTACTCCCCGGTAGGTTAAAGTATGGGTCGGCTGGATGACGGGAGACTTTTGCCGGTTGCGAAACCGCCAGTCTAAGCCCCGATATTTCCCAAGATTCCCATCAACGGTTTCAACTTGAGGGGGATTGTATTCGTAAGTCGTACCACGATATGTGAGTTGCATAACGCCTCTCCTTAAAATGCAAAGGTTAATCAAGTGAGGCGCGTTCCTTCGGGATGTTTCCCTACTTCCGTCTCTTTTATCTCGACGATCCTCAGCAAACCCTGAACAGATCTTAAAGACGAAAGAGATGAACGATTTCTATTTCTGTATCTATTGTTACGGTTTGCAGAGAAAATGTCAAGTCCTCCCCAGAAATTTTGAGGATCTCCCGGGGAGTTTTAAAGGATCAATTATCAGGATTGTTCCCTGGGGGGTCAGGGGTGAATACCTTGAAATCGCGAATTTGTAATCCGATCCCCTGAATCTGAATTCTGCATTCTAGAGGGGCAGTCTCAAAGTCACAGATGTAGTTTGCTAGCCAGTCTCCTTCACGGTTACAAACCCGCATGTTGTAGCCATAGTCCCGCACTACCGTACCAAACCGATTGACAAAAACATATTGACCCATATAGCGCTCCCGCCTCCACACCTGACGATCCACAACCAATGTCACCAGATTATTGACCGTTAATTCTGGGGCAACTTGAGTAATAGCGGGTTCTACATACCAGGTATCTAGAACAATATTTCTAGGATCGGCTTCAGGTTGGGTTTCCTGATCCATCTTGGAGTCATCGGGGAAAACCGGAAATTGACTGGCGTTTCCATAAATTTCCTGGGCAAGCCAGAGATTGGGAATGCTGGGGGAGGTTTGAGACAGGGGCGGAGGTGGCAAATCCTTAAGCTTGACAAAGCAGGATTTAGGAGATTTATTTAACTCCAGATCAAGGAAACCCGGATCCAGTTCTGGAGATTGGGCCAATCCAGGGGAATTTCCGCCTGCCATGAATAACATCGGGAGCAATACCCTAGCAAGAGGGCGCTTAAACGTTTGATACCACTGAACCATGTTGGCTTAAGTTTGACAAACCCCTAGTTTTTCAGGGCAAAAATCTTTTCAATGATGTCTTCTACTACTTTGTCTGGTGTTGACGCTCCGGATGTCACCCCAACTGTAATTTTTCCCTCAGGCAACCAATTGTCACTCACTTCAATCCCTCTGCCCAAAGGCTTGTGTTCAATTTGAGCGGGGGAAAGAATCCGATCAACGGCATCAATATGGTACGAAGGAATATTCCGGGCGATCGCCATCTCCTGCAAATGAGTAGTATTGGAGGAATTGAACCCGCCAATCACAATCATCAAATCGACATCTTCTTCCACCAGACTCAGCATGGCATCCTGACGTTCCTGGGTCGCGTCACAAATTGTATTAAAGCTCTGGAAGTGGTCATTGAGTTGAGCAGGGCCATACTTTTTCATCATTGTCCGCTCGAACAGTTTGCCAATTTGCTCGGTTTCGCTCTTGAGCATGGTGGTTTGGTTGGCAATTCCCACCCGTTCCAGGTCAATATCCGGGTCAAAACCTTGGGAATAGGCTTGAGCAAATTTTGCCATCAATTCTTCCCGGTTGCCCCCCTTGAGAATGTAATGGCAAACATATTCTGCCTGGTCTAAATTGAGCACGACCAAATACTTATCTGCAAAAGAACTGGTGGCTACGGTTTCTTCATGGTTGTATTTCCCGTGAATAATTGAGGTGTAGGCTTTTTTCTTGTGCTTTTCCACCGTGTTCCAAACCTTAGAAACCCAGGGGCAGGTCGTATCGATGATTTTGCAGCCCTTGTCATTGAGCAGTTGCATTTCCTGAACACTCGCCCCAAACGCTGGCAAGATCACCACATCCCCCGGCTGCACTCCAGAAAAATCCTTCTCCCCCTGAATCAGAGCAATAAACTCGACCTGCATATCCCGCAGATGTTGATTGACCGAGGGATTGTGAATGATTTCATTGGTGATCCAGATGCGTTCATCGGGGAAGTGCTGGCGGGTTTCGTAGGCCATGGCTACAGCTCGTTCTACCCCCCAACAGAATCCAAAAGCCTGGGCCAGATGAATGGTGACATTTCCCTGGGTGAAGTGATATTGATTGTCCCGAATCGCTTGAATTAAGGGACTCTGGTAGGCGGATTGCATCACCCCTGCGACTTCTTCTTCATGGCCAAAGCCCTTGCGGTGATAGGATTCCGACTTTTGCAGGGTACGTCTAAAGGCTTTTGTATCCATTTTTATGCTTGATTTATCGGGTTTAACTGATGATCTCAAGGATCAGTCTGGCTCTGTCTTGATTGTAAAACACGGTTGAGTTATGGCAGCGACAAAGAGTAGGTAAGCTACGATCAGAAATCCTCCAGCAACGTCTGGATCGATTGAGCTACAGGTTAAAATCAGGGAACGCTGTTCTAGGAAATGTAATGGATAGTCAAGATCTGGGCCGATATATTGAAGCGACCGCAGGCTATACCAAACCCTGGTTACTGGTACAACTCCGGCTCAAAAAGCTACAGGAACGCCGCAGTGAGCTATCAACACCAGAATACATGGCGGAGCTTGCCGATATTCAGCAAGATTTGCTCAAGTTAGGGGAATGGTGGGTTGGTATCGAAGATGAGGCATTTGGATCGTCTTCCTGAGGTTTCTCGCTTGTTCCTCAACCGTTGCCAACCTCAGGCCAAAAAGCACCGTCAACTGAAATCAACTGCAATTAACTGAGGAATTAACTATGAATGGATGGGAATGGCCACAAACCGCCCAACCGATTGCTGAACAGTTTCAGACTTATCATTAACCCATGAGTTTTATCATGAAGTTCAGCAACGGGACTCAACACAGGCATACTGCCAGTGGTACGCCGAAATGGCTGATTCCCATCAACAGGAATTCAAAAAGATGCGAGGGGATTTCAACCTGTTTGGATATTTCCTTAGGGGCTTCAGGGCTTAGGATTCAGATTCAGCCATCTCAATTTCTGATTCTTTTAAATGAACCTTCAGTTTGCTGGCAAACTTCACTACAACAGGAAGATTGGGGCTGATGGGTCTGCCATTCCAATCGGTAAGGATGTCAACAATTTCTCCTTCTGAACCCTCAAGATCAAAGGGTTGGTTCCGATGTTCCGGATGAATATAGATAATCACAGAAGATGTAACGCGAACTCGATCTCCAACTTTCATAGATCTACCTAAAAATTCTCCTCTCTCGAACCCAAGCTTTATAACCCCTGTGACTACTCGCCCTGAGTTCGGCAGAGTTCAGCAACGTTCAGCAACTTTTTATCTTGGCATAGATTCGGTACAAAATTGATCTGAATCCAAAATTTCGCAGTATTTCGTAAAGCCCCGAGATGCCGGTTGTTTCCTGGACATTCGGTAGAATACTAGAATCGCTGAGTTTCCTGATCAATTCAGGGGATTCCTCCTTTAAAATCAGTCCCCCCGATTGAGGTACTCCCTATGGCTTCCCAACCCGCTCGCCAGTTTCATGGTTTGCTTGCCCTATTACTCCTGGTACTCTGGCCTCAATTTTGGGGGATGCAAGCCTCGAACGCTCAATCCCGGAATCCTCAGTCGGGGAATGGTCAACCGCTGAATCGTCCAATCCACTCTCAACCCGTAGTTCCAGCCCAAGATGGTACGGGAACGGTTGTGACCCCCCATGATCGTCAATTTGATGTGACGGGGGGTCAACGGTCGGAGGATCGCACGAATTTATTTCATAGCTTTGAGCGGCTGGGGTTATCCGAGGGTGAGATTCTCAACTTCCTGGCTGACCCGGACATCCGGAATATTCTAGGTCGGGTCACGGGGGGCGAAGCCTCTTTCATTGATGGCTTGATCCAAGTCACCGGAGGTACTGCGAATCTGTTCTTGATCAATCCGGCGGGGATTATTTTTGGCCAGAATGCCAGTTTGAATGTCCCGGCGGCGTTTACGGTGACGACTGCCACGGGCATTGGGTTTGATCGGGGAGGATGGTTCCAGGCGCTGGAGGACAACACTTGGGGGGAATTAATTGGAGATCCCAATCAGTTTTTGTTTGGCACTCCAACTCCCGGAAGTATTGCTAACTTTGGCAACCTGGCTGTTGCGCCGGGAGAGAGTCTGACGGTTTTGGGGGGCGCTGTGCTCAACGCAGGCACCCTCACCGCCCCTGGCGGACAAATTACCATTGTTGCCGTGCCGGGAGAGAATACGGTACGAATTGCTCAGGCGGGACGCTTGTTGAGTTTGGAGGTCTTGCCAGCGGATCCCTCAGGGGTTCAACCGGAATTGACTCCCCTGTCCCTGCCAGAATTGTTAACCGGACGCACCTCAACGGCAGCGAATGCAGTTCAGGTGACGGAAACGGGGGAAATTGTCTTGAATCGCGAGTCATCCGCCACAGCCACCCGCTCAACTCCAGGCACAGCAATAATTTCAGGCCAGGTTAGTACAGCCACCCCGAATCATTCTGATAGTTCTAAATCCCCTCCAAGGGGGGAGATCAACCTCTTGGGCAACCGGGTTGAGCTGCTGGGGGCCCGAGTCGATGCCAGTGGGAATGGGGGCGGAACCATTCGGATCGGGGGAGATTACAAAGGGTCTGGAATCCTACCCAACTCAGCCCAAACTGTAATTGACCAGAACTCCTTCATTCAAGCGGATGGGCTACAGTTCGGGGATGGGGGGACGGTGATTGTTTGGTCAGAGGAATATACCCAGATTGGAGGGCAGATCAGCGTTCGGGGGGGCCTAGGGTTTGGCGATGGGGGCTTTGTAGAAACCAGTAGCCGGGGAGTTCTGGCGGTCACCCATGCCCCTGATCTTTCTGCTCCCAACGGAACTGGAGGAACCTGGCTGATTGACCCTATCAGTATTGAAATTGTTGAAACCCTGCCTCCAGATCCATTACCGCCGGACAGTACTCTCTCTCAAATTGCCGTAGGCACCCTGGAAGATGCGCTGGAATTTTCTGGCACTGTGATTATTGAAACGGGAACTGATCCCACGATTCCAGGGGCAGGGGATATTACCCTCAACGCCTCAATTGATTTTAATGGGTTTGATGACCTTAATCTTGAGGAAGCCAACTTAACTTTTAATGCCGCCAACTCTATTAATGTTGTGAATCAAAGTATCGTCAACAATGTTCCTGACGAAGCTCGGTTGAATGTTATTTTCAACGCGGATGTTGACGCAGATGGTTCAGGGGTGATTAATATTGGTAATGCCTTAATTGACACGGGAAATGGCAACTTTACGGCGGCAGGAAGCGGGATTAATATTTTTCAGGATGCCCTGATCTCAACTGGAACCGGAACCATTAACTTAACTGGAAATGCTATCCTGGGCCTGGGAAATACCAACGGGATTACCCTCACCAATAACGCTCAACTCCTATCTACCGATGGAGATATTAACCTGAGTGGCACAAGCCAGGCGATCGGCAATAATAACGATGGCGTTGTCATTCGAGATTCCCAGGTGATCGCAACCGGGACGGGCAATATTACAATTACTGGAACCGGAGGCAATGGTGCAGCCAGTGAAGGAATTTTAATCTTTGAAAATGGCTTTGTCCAATCCAATGATGGCATCATTCAACTCTCAGGAATTGGTCGGGGAACCAACCAGAGTCACGGGATTTTGATCAATGAAGGCGGCGCTATTTTCTCTGAGGGTATTGGCAATCTTTCCTTGACTGGTTCCAGTCAGGGAACAGGGGTAGACAATGATGGCATTGTGTTATTTGATCGGGGCGATCTAACCACGGTATCCGGCACAATTACCCTGGATGGAACCAGTAGCGATGGCCCCAATAGTCAGGGAATTGCCATCCTGAATCAGAGCTTAATTAGTTCTGCCACCGGTGAGATTGCCATCACTGGAACGGGCAACGGCAATACCCAAGGTCAGGGAATTGTCATCAATAATAGTCTGATTGAAACCACCCAGTCGGGGGATTTGATCCTAGCAGGAACCGCCAATGGATCAGGGGGGAATAACGATGGGGTTTTGCTATTGAGTGGTACGGAGCTTCGCAGCAGCGGCAATGGAGACGTTAATCTGGTTGGGATTGGGGGAACGGGGCTCAACAGTGCAGGGGTTCGTAGTTTTGCGTCCCTGGTGTTCTCGGAGGCGGGAGCCATTCAAATCACCGGAACCAGCAATGGCGATAATCCGACCAGTAATCCGATCAGTTTATTCTTTGGCGACACCGCCCTGATCGAATCCCTTGGGGAGGGAGACATCAGTCTGACGGGCAACCAGAACGTCAGGACAGGGGCACTCAACACCCAGGGAGGAATTACAGTTACCAGCACGGATGGGAATGTAGATACCCGCCGGGGGCTGCTGACTACGAGTTCCGACACCAGCAACGGCGGAGACGTGATCCTGGATGCTGCCATTAATTTAACGGTGGGGGAGATTGATACCCGTTCGACCCAGGACTCCAGCAGTGCCATTAGTGGGTCAGTTACCCTGGAGGCTGGCAACCAGATTACTTTGACGGAGAGCATTGATACCTCAGCCCCAGCAGGTCAGGGGGGAGCGATCGCCCTGAATCAGACCACACAGTTGTCTCAACCTACTATCGACCTCATCACATCCGGGGGCACAGCGGGGGGAACGGTAACGTTCAATGGCCCTGTCAATGGCAGCGCCCCTAACCAGAATACCCTGCAAATTGACGCGGGAACTGGGGCCGTGCAGTTTACTCAGCCCGTTGGTAATCAGGTTGCTCTTGGGGATTTGACCGTTACTAGTTCGGCAACTACAACCTTTAGCAGTACCGTTAACGCCACCAGTTTATTCACCGACGGGGGGGGAACCACCGCACTCAATAGCGATGTCACCACCTCAGGGGAGTTGGGTCAACGCTACAACGACGATTTGGCGTTGAATAACACCCTCACCCTGACGGCAGATGAACTGGACTTGGGGGGCACAGTCACCGGCAATAACCAACCGTTAACCCTGCAACCCTTTACCCCGGGTCAGACTATTATCCTGGGGGGGACGGCTAACGCCGATTCCAACGCCCTGGAACTCAGCCAAACTGACCTGAATCCTCTGGGCTCTGACCTTGAAACCCTAACCATTGGCAGTGGTGGATCGGACAATCCCATCAGCCTGGCTGGAGATACAACCTTTCGTTCTCCCCTGTTAGTGCGGGCAGAGTCGTTTAATGGCAATGGATTCAGCTTGATTGGGGCTGAAAATGCCAGTTTAACCCTGGAAGCGCAAAATGATATCGTTTCGGGCAATATCCTCAACTCCGGTGGGGCTGTGAACTTGAATAGCGCTGCCGGAACCATTGACACCCAGGCTGGTGTGATCGATACCCGTTCCCTGGATGGGGATGGCGGCTCCGTCAATTTCAATGCCTCGGGTCAGATTTTAACCGGAGAAATCAACACCAGCACCCGCTCTGGCAATAGCACCTCCCAGGGGGGAGCCGTGACCTTCACCTCAGACACTCCCCTCACTCTGGGAGGCAATCTGGATGTTTCAGCCACAGCCGGTCAGGGAGGTTCCCTAATTTTCAATACTCCAGTCCTGATCGAAGAGTCCCTGACCCTGTCTACAGTGGGTTCAGGCGGCGGGGGGGAAATCCGGTTTGGCAATGCTATTAATAGCGCCCCAGGGAACAGCGATCCAGGGAATAGCACCCCTGGGAATCCCAATCTGACCTTAAATGCGGGCACCGGAAACGTCAGTTTATCTACTGTGGGAGAGACTGCCCCCCTGGGAAATCTCCAAGTCCTGACCAGCGGCATTACAAGTTTGAATGGCAACTTAACCGTGAGTGACACTCTTGACTTGACAACGGCAACCGGCGGCACCGCCCTGAACACCGACATCACCCTCACCAGTCTGGGGAACGGCAGCATTCTCCTGACCAATAGTCCGATTACCGGGGCGGCGATCGCCTGACTTTGAATGCCGGAACCGGCAGAATTACCCTGGATCAGATTGGAGCTCGGGGCGGAGAATTGGCAGCAGTAGAACCCCAGGCTGGAACAGTTAGCTTATTTGGGGATGTATTCTCAGCCGGGGGTCTGGATTTTTCCGCTGTGGGCCAGACCAACATTGCCGGTGAGACGGTGAGGTTAAATACCGATATTAATGATGGCTCCCTGATACTTCCTAATGAAATTTCTGGGCCAGGGCAGCTCATCCTGGAGGCGGGAACCGGCAATGTCACCCTGGGAACAACCGGTAATTCTTTGCCCCTGAATGGCTTGGAGGTGACAGGGGGGAATGTTAATGGCAGCGGCATCACCACCGGGACCGGGGGAGTGAATATCACCGCCGGGGGCAATACCACCCTAAATGGTCAAATCTCCAGCGACAGCACCGTTACCATTACCAGCAATCAAACCCTGACGACGGGGGACATTGATGCGACTGAGATCAACCTCACCACCGAACAGCAAAGCCTCACCACCGGGAACTTAACCACCGCCGCTGCCACTATTCCTGGGGGTAACATAACCCTGAATGCTCCAACCGGGGCGATCGCCACCGGCAACCTCAACACCACCGGAACCAGTGGAGGTAACCTCATCCTGCAAGCGGAAACCGCCATTCGGGCGGGGCAAATCGACACCAGCGGTTCCCCAGGCAGTGGGGGCAATGTCACCCTTGATCCAGTGGGAGATGTTGAAGTCGGTTCAATTCGGGCAGAGGGCGGTACCCAGGGGGTAGGAGGTGACATTTCAATTACCTCCACCAGTCGATTCTTCCGGGCCACTAATACGTTTCCTACGGGCTTCTCCCCCAGTGGTACGGCGAGCCTATCTACGGGAAGTCCCAATGGGGGAGGTTCGATTACGATTCGCCACGCGGGGGGCGCTCTCAATTCTCCCGTAGCCGCTTTTGAAGTGGGAAATCCCGGAGTCAATGGCAGTGCTGGCGCGATTACTAGTGGTACTTCAGCCGTGACTCCAGGAACCTCCCTGCCCCGCTCCGCCACGGAAGGCAATATCACCTTTCAAACCGATGATCCTGCAACTTCTACTCCCATACCAATTCCTATCCCCAATGGAGAAAGCTTTAACAACATTGCGATCGCCATCAATCGGGATACCACCTCTCCAGTGCGAACCATCGATGAAGCTGAAATTACCGCTGATCCACGGGATGATTCGGGTGATATCCGCTTCAACCCCAGGGACTTGATTGCCTCGTCAGACTTTGCCTTTCAAAGTGGCAATTTGGACATTACCTTGCTCCTGGTGGAACAGAGCCGTAATCGAGAATTTGAACAATACTTAGGGGTAACAACCTCCCTGATTGACCGCCAAGCTATTCAAGAGGTGCTCCGGCGGATTGAAGAACAAACCGAGGAAGTTTATGTGATTGTCTACATGGTGGCCCGAGAGGAGCAGTTAGAAATTATTCTGGTTCCGTCCTCCGGGGAACCCATTCGCCGCAGTGTTCCGGAAGCGACAGCGGAGCAATTGTTTCCCGTGATTCGAGATTTGCAAGCCAGTATTACTAACCCCAGAGATCGGGATACCGACCGCTATCAAGGGCCTGCCCAACAGCTCCATGAATGGATGATTCAGCCGATTGCAGCGGATCTAGAACGAGTTGGGGCCACAACTTTACTGTTCTCCATGGGGCCAGGCTTGCGGAGTGTCCCCCTGGCTGCCCTTTGGGATGGGAAGCAATTTCTGGTGGAGCAATACAGCTACAGCCTGATTCCCAGCACTAGCTTTATCAACACTCGCTACGATTCCCTCGAGCAAGGGGATATTCTGGCCATGGGAGCCAGTACGTTTGAGAACCAAAGCCCTTTGCCTGCTGTGCCTTTGGAAGTTGCTACTATTACTTCACTCTGGCCGGGTGAAGGCTTCTTAGACGAAGCCTTCACCCTGGAAAATCTCAAAGTCCAACGGCGGCTGACGAACTATGATGTGATTCACCTGGCCACCCATGCTGACTTCAGACCTGGAGCCCCGAGAAATTCCTATATTCAGCTCTGGGATACTCGTTTGCCCCTGGATCAATTGCCGACCTTAAACTGGGATATGCCACCATTGGAATTGTTGGTCTTGAGTGCTTGCCGGACGGCGGTGGCGATCGCCAGGCAGAGCTAGGGTTTGCGGGATTGGCGGTGCAGGCAGGGGTGAAATCGGCGATCGCCAGTTTGTGGTACGTCAGTGATCAAGGAACCCTGGGACTGATGAGTGAGTTTTATACCGATCTAAGGACAGCTCCCATCAAAGCAGCAGCCCTGAGGCAGGCACAGATGGATATGATTCAGGGAGTCGTGCGGATTGAATCGGGTCAACTGGTGACTCGCCGGGGCGCTGTTCCCCTGCCCCCTGAGTTGGCCGATATCGGGACTCAAAGCCTGGCCCATCCCTATTACTGGGCTGGATTTACCCTGATTGGTTCACCCTGGTGAGGGGTTGTCTGAGGTTCGTCCTGATTTACAAAACTAATCAACCTGATTTTCTATGAAATATCTGATGAATTTAACCCTGAACTTGATAGCTACCCCCGAGGTAGTCAGCAGAGGAAGATTTTCATGGGGGTGTAGCCTCCTACAAAAATCTTCTGGCTTTCAGGGCTACAGGTATAAAACCTTAAATTTATTCGCTCAGGGAATGGGATTGGGGTTGATTGGGTTGCTAGTGGCTGTTTCTCCAGTTCTAGCGGATGAGACGGCTGAGATTCAAGCCACCTTTGCAGACTACAAATCGGCAATTCTGGCGGGCCGGGGGGATGAAGCTGTTGATCAGCTCAGCCAGAATACGATTGAGTACTACGGAGCCATGCAAAAATTGGCGGTTTGTGCCGATGCGGCCACGGTCAAGGCTGAGCCCATGCTGAATCGAGTTCAGGTGTTTTCCCTGCGCTTCCGGGTCGAACCCCAAACCTTACTCAAGTTCTCGGATCGAGAGGTGATCGCCTATGGCGTTGAACAGGGATGGATTGGTCGAGATGGGGTGACTGATATTGAAGTGGGTCAAATTGCCCTGGAAAAGGGGGAAGCTTTTGCTGAGATGACCCGCAGCAATCAACCCACCGGAATTCGATTTCGATTTGTGGAAGAATCTGGAAACTGGAAACTGGATTTAGTCCCGATTATTGAATTTTCCAATCTAGCATTTCAAGAATTGGCTAAACAATAGGGAATTGAGGAGGATACGTTTATTTTCAGCCTGCTTAGTTTATTGGAAGGGAAACAACCGACTAACGCGGTCTGGAATCCCATTGATCCAGACAATTCTCTGTGCCGCTAGTGAGGCATTTTACCAAATAATATGGTAGATTAGCCGACTGGAACCACAGCCTCAACCTGGGTTCGCTACTCAAGTAGGCTAAAGCTATCTGTATTACGAAAATTGAAGTAGATATTAACTATTGAAACGATTTTAAAGATCGGTGAGTATGTTTTCTTATAATCCTGGCTGTGAGAGACCGATACCATTTGAATACTGAGATTAGATCACTATGAATTTCATCCTGAATTTTGCCGGATTGCTGGCTGTGCAATCCACTGTACCCAATACCCCAACCTGGTCTCCAAAGGTGGCATTGATCATGATTACCTGCAATCTATTTGCGATCGCCATTGGCTTCTACGCCATCCCCAAAGCAAACCGGGGCCGGGGGCCAGCAATTCCAGGGCCATTGCCAGGATTATTTGAAGGGTTTGGGTTGCCAGAACTATTGGCAACCACTAGCCTGGGTCACCTGTTGGGGGCTGGGATGATTTTGGGCCTGGGAAATGTGGGCCTGCTTTGATAGGCGATCCCCCGACTCGAAAAATTTTTAGCCATGAGACCCTTGGGCACTGCTGATTCTAGCTACTGATTCTAAGAATAAATTCAGGATCAGAGGATTTATTTTGCCCCTCCGATATGAATATCTCGAACTCTTACAGGGACAGCTCTGTGGGTCATTTGGGCGACCTGCATTGGCTCCCCCTTGCCACAGATATTCGTCCCGCATTGTTGCTGTTCTGTCGCAGGGCCAATGGCATCTACCTGATTCCAAAATTCAGTGGTCATGGCATGGTAAGTGACATCTTTGAGCATCCCTACAATTTTGCCGTTTTTCACCTGCCAGAACGCATCTCCACCAAACTGAAAGTTGCGTCGCTGTTGATCGATGGAGAAGCTACCAATTCCATCGATCAGAATCCCATCCTCTGTATTGGAAATCATCTCTTCTAGGGTGGCGGTGCGATCGCCCCCCTCCGGGCCCGGTTCTAGCCCCAGATTGGGAATGCGTACCATTGGTACACTTGACCAGCTATCGGCATAGGCACAGCCATTGCTACTGCCCCGACCCAGACGATGGGCCGTCTCCCGATCCGTCAAGTAGTCCACCAGAATTCCGTCCTTGACGACGTACCAATCCTGGGCAGGAACTCCTTCGTCGTCATAGGCGACGGTGCTGCGACCGGCGGGTTGGGTGCGATCGCACTTGAAGTTCACCCAGGGAGCGGCATATTGCAGGGTTCCCAGTTGATCGGTAGTAGCAAAACTGGTACCGGCAAAGTTGGATTCGTAGCCATAGACCCGGTCTAATTCGGTGGGATGTCCAACGGATTCATGGATGGTAAGCCAGATATTGGTGGGCTTGAGAATCAGGGTGGAACGGATGCCAGAGGGGCCTTTGGGAGCAGAGACTTTTTCAATCGCTTCCCTCGCCACCCGATCAATTTGACTAGAGAAATCTGCCGTGTCAATTTGCTCGTAACCAATATTTAAAGGGGGTCTTTCGTAGCTACGATCCTGGGCATCTCCATTGGCGATCGCCGTACAGCCAAACCCACCATAACTGCGGTAAATCGTTTGATTGATTAAGGAGCCAATGGTAGATGCAAACAGCTTATTTTCCTGGCTAAAAATCAGATAGGACGAGGCTTTTTTGATTCCCTGGGTTTCATAGGCGAGTAAGCGCTCGTTCCAATCCAGTAATAATTCTGCTTTTTCTCCAACAGGAATCTCGAAGGGATTAATGGCAATCGGAGTCACATAAGTGTCTTGATAGGCTTCCACGGGAACCAGCTTGATGGGATTTTGCTGGCACAAACGGCTGCCTTTGGCAATGTCTACTGCCAGATCCACCATGCGAGTCACTTCTGCTGGGGTTTGGCGATGGCTGGCGGCAAATCCCCAGGCTCCATTGAGCAATACCCGCACCCCAAACCCGGAATCATCATTATCTGATAGACGACTGAGGGAGCGATCTCGGGCAAAAAGTGCCTGTTTGCGGGAGGTGCAGAAGCGAACATCTCCGTATTCACAGCCTGCTTGACGAATTAAATCGATGGCCAAAGTGGCTAACTCTGTGGCAGTGGTCTGGCGAGTTGGGGTTTGTACCATGGGTTTGTTGAATAATCTAGGTCTGCCTATAAAAATCCGCTGATCAAAGTGTAACGTCGTTAGCGGGTAACTATGGGCTAAAACTCAATTCCATCATTTGGAAGGTTGAGGATCGTAGACTAAAAAAAGTCCAATCCATTTCACTTCGTCTTCACTTCGTCTGAAAAATATTCTGTACCATTTTCTTAGAAGCTTGGGCAGCGGCCTGATCTAGGGCTGTAATTTCCCCCGTCTGTAATTGCCAACCTAGGGCCCCCAAATTTTCTTGCGCCTGCCCTAGGGTTTTTGCCCCTGGAATAGGAATTGTCCCTTTACAAATACACCAGTTAAGGGCAACCTGAGCCATTGTTTTGTGGTTAGAAATGGCGATCGCCTGCAAACTGTTCAGGATGGGTTGAATCCCAGGCAGAAGTTGCCGGAATAAAAACCCGCGAATCCCTTTCGGCAGGTTACCGGTTTGGGTATACTTGCCCGTGAGCAATCCCAAACCCAGGGGACTATAGGCAATCAGTTGAATTCCGAGTTCATCGCAGACGGATTTCAAGCCCAACTCAGTCACCGGATAGGTGGAGAGCAGGGAGTATTGTACCTGGAGAGTTCTAATGGCAATCCCTCGATCAGCCAGTTTTTGCTGAATGGTTCTCAGGCGTTTTGGCCCATAGTTAGAGAGTCCAATACTATTGGCTAAACCCTGTTCACAGGCATCGGCTAGGCCCTTGAGCAAAATTCCCTCTTGCCAGGGGGCATAATTTGCCGTTGACCAGTGCATCTGGACTAAATCTACCACCCGTCCCAGCCGTTGCATAGAGGCCCGACAGGCTGATACCATGGACTTGGAGGTGAGTCGCCAGGGATAGGCTGCCAGTTTGGTGGCGAGGCAAATCCGGTCTTGATTAGCCCCAGTATAAGCCTGAGCAAATTTTCCCAATAGCATCTCGCTGCGTCCGTTGAGCTTGCCTGTACCGTAGGAGTCGCCCGTATCAAACAACGTGACTCCCCGCTCAACACAAAGATCGAAGACCTGCTGCAACTGCTGATCCATGGTTTCCTGATATCCCCATAACAGGCGATTGCCCCAAGCCCAGGTACCGCATCCCATAGAAGGCAGATGTGGGGTGGTAATTCGCTTGCTTAGCTCAGTAGAGGGTTGTTCGGTCTCCATGCAGTGTCAATTCAAGTCAATTTAAATCCAAATCAAACCAGTCCTATGAGCATCCTACCGTGAAATAGACGGATTAACAGTGTCAAGGAATTGAGATTCAGTAGCTGGGCTGATTTATAAAGTAGGATAGACGAGCAATAGGGTAACTGGTTACTGGCGTTAGTATTTGCCCTTCAGGGAGACTTCGGCCATGGGAAGCTAGCTTCATGCTTCAACCCAACCCCTGTAAGTCTTATAAGTAGCTAGGCACAATTAATCAGAAGATACGTGTAGGGGGTTGAAGGGGCGCTGCCCCCTTCCCTGCGAAGCCCAGACCCCCTTCCTATTGTATAATTAAATTACAACCATCTACTTATCTAAGTCTTACATTTCAGTAAGTAGCTTGACGCAATTAATCAGAAGATTGATCTGGGGTGAAGGGGGCAGTGCCGCTTTTCTGGGGCGCAGCCCCAGACCCCTTACCATTTAACAATTAATTACAACCACCTAACTTATGTCTCTTTATTGAGTATCAAGTGTATGAATGACCCGGTTAATTATCTGAATATTGAGGCCGCAGCCACCAGGTTGTCAGGATATGCCCATCGAACTCCGGTGATCACATCCCAGACCGTCAATCAATTAACCCAGGCTGAAGTCTTCTTCAAGTGCGAGAACCTCCAACGGACAGGATCCTTCAAATTTCGCGGGGCCTTCAATGCTCTGTCCCAATTGTCTGGGGCAGAAAAGCAGCGCGGTATTTTGACCTTTTCCTCCGGTAACCATGCCCAGGCGATCGCCCGGGCCGGAACTATCCTTGGGGTTCCGACGACCATTATTATGCCCGCCGATGCTCCGGGGGTGAAACGCTCAGCCACAGAGGGTTATGGAGCAGAGATTCTCCTCTATGACCGCTCAGAAATTGCCCGAGAAGCCCTGGGGCAGGAAATTGCCCAAGAGCGGGGGCTAACGATTATTCCCCCCTACGACCATCCCCATATCATTGCTGGGCAGGGAACAGCGGCGCTAGAACTGCTTCAGGAGGTAGGACGTTTGGATCTGCTCCTGGTGTGTTGTGGAGGGGGGGGTTTGCTCTCCGGATGTGCAATTATTACCCGACATCTGTGGCCCAACTGTCAGATTATTGGGGTTGAACCTGCCCAGGGGAATGATGCCACCCGCTCCTTTCACAGTAAAACGCTCCAAACCGTTGAAAATCCCGACACCATTGCGGATGGGGCCAGAACCCCTTCCCTAGGAAAGCTGACCTTTCCAATGGTGCTGAACTGGGTTGATGATATGGTGACGGTCACCGATGGGGAGATTCTCAAAACCATGTTTTTCCTCTGGGAACGGCTGAAATTGGTGGTGGAGCCCACAGGAGCCCTGGCGGCGGCGGCACTCTTGCAGGGGGTCGTGACTCGACCCCAGGCCCGGATTGGGGTGATTCTCAGCGGCGGCAATTTGGATTTGAAGCAAGCGGCAGCCTGGTTTACTCAGATAGACTAGCGGTCGGTTCTATCGTCTGAATGCAATCTGGTTGATCATAGGTGGGGCGATTGACCGCTGTATTGACGGCGTAGGGAATGAAACCCGGTTGTTCAATGGGTTCCATTAACTGAGGGATTAAAGCCTGAGCATCCGTTAACTGGGGATCGAGCCAATCAGTATAAAGCCGTGCTGGCACCACAACAGGCATTCTAGAGTGATAGGGTTGTATGGCCGGGTTGGCGGCGGTGGTCAGGATCGTACAGGAAATAATCTCTTGCTTTGCTGGAGACAGCCAGGTTTCCCACAGTCCGGCAAAGGCAAATAGCTGATGATTTTCAAGTTGAAAATAATAGGGCTGTTTACGAGTTCCCTGGGTTTTCCATTCATAAAATCCATCCGCTGGAATCAGACATCGACGCTGGCTGACGGCCCGACGAAAAGCTGGTTTCTCCCCTACCGTTTCTATCCTGGCGTTGATCAGGCGCGAACTCAAAGCAGTATCCTTTGCCCAACCTGGAATTAAGCCCCAGCGCATCCCACAGGATTGCCAAACCTGATCGGAGGCTTCCCCTGAGACTCGCACTGTGAATAGATCCTGGGTTGGGGCGATGTTGTATCGGGGCTTGAAGTTGGCAATATCCCCCAGACTCACTAGACTAAACTGTTGGGTTACGGTGTCTGGAGAACAGGTTAGGGTAAATCGTCCACACATAATTTCTATGGATAATTCAGTTGATTTTAAAAGGTCTCGTCATTCCAATGAACATCGCCGCCGGATAGCCTGCTGCAATTGAGTTTTATACTGCTGACTACTGATGATATAAGCTCCAAAGCGCTCCAGGTGGGGGTTAGTAAGCTGAGCATCAAATAGCAGAAAGTTTCTTTCCCGGAGCCTTTCTACCAGCTTGACCATCGCCACTTTTGATCCCTCCGGAATCTTAAAAAACATCGACTCGCCAATAAATGCACCCCCAATTACCAATCCCAAAATCCCTCCAGCCAGTTGATCGCCCTGCCAGGTTTCAAAACTGTAGGCCCACCCCGCCTGATACAGGGTGTGATAGGTCTCCCCCAACTCGGGGGAAATCCAGGTACTTTCTCGATTGGCACAGCCCTTAACGACTGCCTCAAAGTCCCGATTAATGGCGACGCTGAAACGATTCTGGTTCAATACCCTTTGGAGCGATCGCGGATAACAGAAGCGCTCATCTAAAGGAATCACAGCCCGCTTTCGACTGGTATACCAGCTCAAGCCATTGTCTTCCTCATTGGCCATCAAAAAGTAGCCCTGAGCATACCGTTGAATGATTGCATCAATGTCGTGTGGCATTGTCGTATGGCATTGTTGAAGTTCGAATGCTATGGCAGTCTTCAATCAATCGTGAAAAACAATCGTGAAAAAAGCGAGGGTCGGATTGAAAAAAAGCCCCAGGAAAGGGGCAATACCCCCCTCACCCGATTTGACAAACCATTGTGATTGCGATAGTCCAGGAGTTGGAAAGATAAGAGTCTGATATGATGCTATCAGGCCAGATTGGCGATCTGTTTCCACCTAGTTTAGCTTGGTTTTGACTTAATTTTAGCCTGGTTCAAGCTCAAGCCTTAACTGGATTGTTTTACTGCTCTGGTTTATATTTTCATTTTAATTGAAATGTTTCAATGTTACCTTTAGATCTTTGTCCTATGCTCGAAATGACCCTGGAGCAACTGGTCAATAAGACCGAGAAAAATTGGGGTTACTTACAAGTTCATAAACGGGGAGAATTTTATATTTTAAGTATTCTAGGTCGGGGAGATAATCTGCTCCGATTTCAAAGTAATGAAACGGCCCATTCCTATAAGGTATTCTGGTACAAACGCCCCAAGCCCTCTGTCCTGGTACGCTCGAAAACGATTAAGCCCAGTGCTAAACAGCAACTATTAGCCAGTGAATCAAAAGCTGCATCCTCAAAAAGTCAGAAAAGCTATCAAGTGAGTTATCAAGTTGCGGCCAATCCAGTAGAGACTTCAATTAATCGCCGAATTGCTCAGTCTATTAAGCGCAACATCATCCAAAATTTGAAGTCTCCTGATAGTTCGGGGCTTGTTTCTCTGGTTCAGGAGTGATTCTGACTGCAGAAAAATTCCTGTACAATAGGGTATCGTGATCTTTACTGTTGAGTTTGATTGGTTGAGTATTAGATATTCTCTGATTCCTATGATTGATCCCATCCAACCTATTGTTTTACCTCCAGCTCAAAACCCCCAACAGGAGGGTAAATGGCTACAGCAGGCTCTACACACCTGGTTAGATCAAGAATTTCTCCCAGAACCCATCAATCAAAAAATTGCTCAACGGGCTGCCCAAATTTTGTCCGTCAGCGCATGGAGGGGGAAAATGATTTGGGTTCTCTAGTGATTGCAATCGTCACTGAAATGCAAGCCTTTGACTTTTCTAAAAGCTTCTATGGAGAATTTGCGATCGCCAATGCGGTGAGCGATTTGTTACTAGATAGTTTGGGAATTGAGCGCTGTTGCGGGCAGTAGGCTGACTGGTTCCTGGATCAATCCTGGATCAAAAAGCTGCTAATAATCCTTACCTTTTGTAGGCTGGCTGGACTAGCTCAGGAACGGCTCTCAAGCCATAGAAATCCAGTTGCGTCGTCGTCGTACACTTGCTCTGAAAGCTCCGCGCTGCGAGGCTTTCAAAAAATCTGACCTGTCGCTGGTTAACAAATCACCAACTGGACTTCACAACCCCTGGCAAAAGTCCCTTGTGGGCCATTTCCCGCAATTGGTTGCGGCACAGGCCAAAATCCCGATAGTAACCTCTGGGGCGACCTGTTGCCCAACAACGATTCCGCACCCGGGTACGGGAACTGTTGCGGGGAAGTTGCTGGATTTTGCGATGGATTTCCAACTTATCCATCTGGTTCTCTGCCTGTCTAAACTGCTCCATCAGCGCTTGACGTTTCTCAGAATATTTCGCTACGATCCGCTTGCGTTTTTCATCCCGCATGATCATGCTTTTCTTAGCCATTGAATTGCTTTCCTCTTTAATCCAAAATTGTTTAGTCAGTGTTTACAGCGTTTCAACCGAATATTACGAGCCTTGAGCCACCTTGCCTTGGCCAACGTCCTCAACCTGAGCAGAAGGACACAGCTCAAACAATTGACAATTATAGCACATCGGCTTTCTCGCTGTACAGACTGCTCGGCCATGATAAATTAGCCGAATTGACCAATTTTCCCAGTCCGCTTGGGGTAGCAGCAGCATCAAATCCCGCTCAATTTTGACTGGATCAGTATGCTGGGTCAGCCCTAATCGCTGACTTAAACGCTTGACATGGGTATCAACCGTCACTCCCATATTCAATCCGTAGCCATGAGCCAGCACCACATTAGCCGTCTTGCGGGCTACCCCTGGCAGTTCTAGGAGCTGATCCATCAGCTTGGGAACTTGCCCGTCAAACTTATCCACGATCATCTGACAGGCCCCTCGAATGTTCTTGGCCTTATTGCGATAGAACCCTGTAGACCGGATTAAAGTTTCGAGTTCCGTCTGCTCTATGGCCGCCAGGGAGGGGGCATCAGGATATTGAGCAAATAGAGCCGGAGTCACTTTGTTGACCCTTTCATCTGTACATTGGGCAGACAGAATAGTCGCGACCAACAACTGCACCGGACTGTCATAGGTGAGACTACAAACGGCATCCGGATAAAGACGCTTCAGTCGGACTAGAATCTCTAGGGCCCGTTGTTTCAGACTTAATCGTCGGCGAGTTGCCATGATCGGTTTGGATTACTGCTGTTGCAGGAGCGATCGCACCAGGGGTAAATTCACCGTATCCCGCAGAATCAAGAAAATCCCCAGACCCAACAGCAACATTAACCCGGTCTGCATGACGCTCTCCTGAACTCGACTAGGCAGGGGCTTGCCGCGAATCGCCTCAATCAACAGAAAAGCCAATTGGCCGCCATCTAGCGCCGGTAACGGCAAGATATTAATAAAAGCCAAGTTGATACTGATCAAAGCTGCAAACTGAAACAAATCTCCGGCATCAGAGCGGGCAATATCAGCCCCAATCGCTACAATCCCAATCGGGCCAGAAAGTTGTCCAGCAGTTTGCTGGAAATTACTCAGCAATTGACCAAAGCCCTGAACTGTTAGCTTGATAATCCGTTGAAATTCCTCAGCTCCCTGCTTGAACGCATCGACTATTCCCATAGCCTGGCGACGAATGACTTCCCGGTTGTGGGTGAGTTGAACCCCAATTCGACCGTTCCCCTCAGCATCCGGTTCGGGAGTGACGGTGAGGTCGAGTACCTGATCAGCCCGTTGAACTTTCATCTTCAGGGGCTGATTAGGTTGGGTTTTGATCGTCTCAACCAACTCTGGAAGAGACGTTTCCGTGGCCTCTAAAGATTGTCCATCAATCGAGAGGATAATATCGTTCGCCTGGATTCCAGCTTTGGCGGCGGCGGAGCTAACTTCAGTAGCAACCTGAGGAACCCTGACTCCAGGCTCATACTGAAACTCAGGCACCCCAATCAAGCCCACCTGCACTACCAGCAAAAAGTAAGCAAAAATCAGATTGGCAATCACTCCAGCACTGATCACAATAGCCCGATCTAGAATTGGGCGATTGCTCAATAGATTGGGGTCATCCTCTGGAATTTTGCTGTCGGGGTCTTCATCGGGAAATCCCACGAACCCCCCCAGGGGAAAACCGCGAATCGCGTACTCAGTTTCCTTGCCCTGATATTTCCAGAGAATAGGGCCAAACCCTATAGAAAAGCGGTTGACATGAATATTCTGGAATCGGGCCGCCATAAAGTGGCCCAACTCATGAACAACAATTAGAATTGCTAAAACGGCGATGGCGGCCAGAACGGACATGAAAATCTTTTGATAACTTCTTGAAACTGCTAATCTTTCTTATTCTGACACACTGCCCCAGACTTAGTGTTTTTTGCCAGGATTACAGAATCAGCATTGGGATTGAACCCCTGAGCTAGAGGGCGGTTGAACCATTGCGAATGGATTTCAATGCCCTGTTAGTCCCGATTTCCTAGAAGAAACCCACCTCTCTAGTGATCGTGATGATGATGGCCATCATGGTGATGATCATGATTGTGATCATGGTCATGGCTATGGCTGTGGCCTTGAACCTGTTGGGCTTGAGTGGCTGCCAGTGAGGGATTGATGGCTAGAGCTGTTTCCCCTAAAAGAGCCTCAATCTGAGGGTTGGCCCAGTCCGCTGCCATTTGCAGAAAATCAGGATGATCATTCACACAGGGCATCTGAACATAAGTAATATCAGGACGCTTGCGACGCAGAGCGCCAATGATGTGCTCAACATCCAGTAAGGTTTCATGGTTTTCGGTAGCAAACCCAATCGGCATGAAGATCATTGCCGTTGCCCCCAACTCCATCAGATTTTGGGCAGCCAGTTGAGCGTTCGGTTGTGTCCAGTCAATCAAGGGGGTGTCATGGTTGAGCCAACCCACCGAAATCAAAGGATAGCGGTGAATCAAACGCTCCCGTACCCGTTCGTACAGGGCTTGACTTTCATCAATTCCGGAGGTAAATCCTTTGGCTTTATGGGGACAGCCATGGTTCATCAAGACAATTCCAGTTTGGGAGGGCAGGTGGGCTACCGCCAGATCGCGCTGAATTTTTTCTTCCACCATCCGGGACATCAGCTCAATATAGGCGGGCTCATTATAGAAGGAGGGAATATATCGCTGACCGGTAACCCAATGTTTTGCCCCATCAGCCAGTTGAACCAGACCTGCATTCACCTGCTCCACGGCAATCCCACTGGTAAAGATCGAATCCACCACCAGCAGGGGATAGATTAATAATTTGTCAAAGCCTTCAGCCTTAATCTGGGCCAACACCTGTTCCGGCAGGAATGGAGCACAGAAGTTAAACGCTTTGAAAACCTTGACCTGATCCCCCCAACGTTCCTGTAAATACTGCTCGATTCCAGCCCGCTGCTGCTCAAAGATGGCATTGTGGGGAGAGATAAAATTGCCATGCTGGTGGCTCCATTCATGTAAGTCAAAAATCGCCAGCAATTTTGCCAGGGGAGGATAGACCCAGGTAGGGACAGGGGCGAACTTGGCGGTTAACAGATTTAGAGCTTGTTCGTTGTAGTTAGCAAAGTCTTCGTAGCTTTCGACCTCGCCATAGCCCATCAACAGGACAGCTACGCGATCGCCGGATGGGGAGACTGGCGAAGCTGAGGTAAGACGTTCAATTTTTTCAGGAGTTGCAACCACGGTGTTGTCCTCTGGATAAGATTCAGTTTATTGTCACTCTTGGTCATTGTAGTTCAATATCCCCTTGGGGGGGATAAAAAAGCTTCAAGCTTTAGGATGAAAACAGAATTAAACAAGAATTAAACAATAGGATTACATCAGGACTACATAGGGGATTAAATATTGCATGGTGGTTGTCATTTGCCCTGGAGTTCATGGCCCTGACTTGACTGACCAGTTTCTCCAAGGGCTTCGCGCAGATCTGAATTCCTCAGACAGCTCTCTGACCTGGAACCCATGGTTGACTGTTCCCACGGAAGATTACCCTGCCTATTCCGGCCCGGATCTACTCAGATTCTTACAGCAGAATTTGCCTCAAGGGTCTCCTATTACCTTGATTGGTTTTAGTGCTGGGGTGGTTGGAGCGACGGGGGCAGCCTGGGGCTGGCAACAGACGGGGGGCCCGGTTCGAGGCTTTATTGCTTTAGATGGATGGGGAGTGCCGCGCTTGGGGGGTTTTCCTTACTATCGCCTGAGCCATGATCAGTTTACCCACTGGAGCTCTGGGGTTTTGGGCCAGGGGAACGAAAGCTTCTATGCCGATCCACCAGTTGACCATTTACAATTGTGGCGATCGCCACAAACTATTCAGGGTTGGGCTTTTTATCAGAATCCTCAGGGAGTTGAAACGGCTTCTCCGACTACGGCAACAAAAGTTATCATCAGATGGTTGGCTCAATCGGGGGAGCTGAGTTCTGAACCAGACCCTTAAAATTAAATCTAATCTCTAGATTTAAGTATTAGATTTAAACATGGGTTTGAACATCAAGTTGGTATGACTCCAGTTCCCTTGTTTTATAACAGCCTTTCAGAGAAATTTTTCATAGACTCTTGATCAAAGACATTCTTTAAAGACATTCTTCAAAACCATGAATCAAGCTATCAACCAAAATCTTTTAAATCAATCCACGGCGATTAATTCAAGCTCCGCTTATGTCGAGATCAACGGGATTGAACACTACTATCAGTGGATTCGAGCTGGCCAAAATTCTGAAGTTCCTAAACCTGTGATGGTTTTTATCCATGGTTGGGGAGGTTCGGGTCGCTATTGGGAATCTACGGCTGAGGCACTGTCTAAAGATTTTGACTGTTTAATTTATGATTTGCGGGGATTTGGGCGCTCCACTCGAGCTTCCATTCACCCTACCCCTCAAACTACTCCAGCGAACTCTAATACAACTCGCAACACTTCAAACGACAAGCCCGATTATGAACTAACAGGATATGCAGAGGATTTGGCAATTTTATTAAAGCGATTAAATCTAGACAAAGTGTATTTAAATGCCCATTCAATGGGAGGGTCAATTGCCGCTTTATTTCTTAACCTTTATCCAGAGCGAGTTGAGCAGGCTATTCTCACCTGTAGTGGGATTTTTGAATATGACCACAGAACCTTTACTACTTTTCATACCTTGAGTCGTTACATTGTGATGTTTCGCCCCAAGTGGTTGTTAAATATTCCCTGGATGGATCGGATGTTCATGGCACGATTTCTCTATCGCCCGCTTCCGAGCTCAGTCAGTCGAGCTTTCTTAGAAGATTTTTTGTTAGCGGATTTTGCTGCTGCCTACGGTACGGTGTTGACCTCGGTGAGTCAAGCCGCCACTGAATGGCTGCCTCGTCAATTTGAGCAATTCACGGTTCCCACCTTGCTGGTGGCCGGGGAATATGACCAGATTATTCCGGCAAATATGGGACAGGCTGCTGCCAATCTGAATGACTGCATTGAATTTGTCATGCTAAAAAATACGGCCCATTTTCCCATGTTAGAAGATGCCCCAACGTACCTGATTGCAGTCCGAAAATTTCTCGGTTTTGCAGACTCAGTTCCCGCTTGATATTGGGCCTTCTGAACTTGTGGCAAAATTAACAAGGCTCGATCTAAAAATCTCAAGCTTGACAATTCAAACTCTACAATTCAAACCTCAACATGTCCCAACTCACCTCTGAATCTTCCAGCCTCATTCCCGAACAGCATCGCCTCAAAATGGAGCGCCGCAAGGAAGTCCAAGACCAGCGGGTTGCCAAAGCTAGTCGCACAAAAGGCTTAATTGTTGTTAATACAGGAGATGGTAAGGGCAAAACCACAGCAGCCCTGGGAATGGTGTTGCGCTGTTTGGGTCATGGCTATCGAGTTGCTATCGTTCAGTTCATCAAGGGAGCCTGGGAACCTGCAGAAAAAGCAGTTTTCAACCAATGGCCTGAGCAGCTAGAATTCCATGCTCTGGGGGAAGGCTTTACCTGGGAAACCCAAGATCGCGATCGCGACATTCAAAAAACCCGGGAAGCCTGGGAAAAAGGATTGAGCTACCTTCGCAACCCAGAATTCAAGCTCGTTCTGCTTGATGAGGTGAATATTGCTTTGAAACTGGGCTATCTGACTGTGGATGAGGTGTTGGCTGGATTGGCCGATAAACCTGAAGATTCCCATGTGATTCTTACCGGGCGAGGAGCCCTGAACCGTTGATTGCCCGGGCTGATCTGGTAACTGAAATGAAATTGATCAAACATCCTTTCAGGGAACAAGGGGTAAAAGCCCAGCCTGGCATCGAGTACTGAGGAGCTTAAGCTGCCTGAGATTTCTATCTATGGCAGTCAGAAATGGTTGGTGCGATTTCTGGCTCAGGCTTCTAGCCTGTGGGAACAGGAGTCCGCTCCACCTGATGGATTCAAGCCTGATTGCCATAGCTCTATGCATGAGTCTTAGGAGATAAACTATCGGTATTGCCCGTAAGGTTTGAAACGCAACTCGATTAATTAGAAGATACATGTAGGGGGTTGAAGGGGCACTGCCCCAGACCCCCTTCTGTTTGATAATTAATTACAACCATCTACTTACCGTGCAACTCACAATTTGTATCAGATGCTTTCTGGCTACTTTAAAGGCTTGCTCAAAACTTCAACAAGATCATCTTTTTTCATGCGGTTAATACCAACAATCCCTCGTTTCTTCGCCATTATTTTTAGATCAGCCGTTGAGATTGTTTTGAGAACATTAGCATCAGTAATTGTATCTGGCATTGGCTGAGGAACCAAATAAAATATCTGCTTTAGGGCATCAAGTTTTTTGCCTTTTGTGATACCGCACTTTAGGTTGGCAATTGGATCTAATGTTTTCCAATACTGGCGAGGAGCTTCATCAATCCGGTTTGCAGCTATAGCAGGCTTAACTGTTTTAAGAATACTACCTGGTTGGTTCACTAGGTACTCCAACGCTGACATAATTTCATCTCTAGATGCCTTTGAAAGATTGATCTTTGGTGTTTTTTCACCTGCAAGCACCTTAATGACTTCAGATGTATCAACACTGCCATCCGTAATAATGCACCACACTCGATCTAAACCAGCTTCTTCTGCAACAGCATAAATAAACGAGTTGCCAAGTACTTGATATTTGTCTTCGCCAATTTCTTTTACAATAACTGGAATCCAATTTCTTCCACCGTTCTGATTGAGTAAATGAGCAGAAGCTTTTATCAAAAATTCTGGAGCATTAGTTCCTTCACCGGGTTCGATCTCGTCCAAATACAAATACATCAAGTTCCCGATATCATTGAGGCTACTCATTGTAAAAAGTACTCCTTGGCTAGACTCTTGTAATATTCATGGGCAGTTCGATATCGATAAACCGCAGGAGTACGAGAGAATGCGGCACCCGAAATATTAGCGTAGCTCGGTACCTGAGGAATATGAAGATCTTTCCTAGCATTTGTATATCTAGGGTAAAAGTACGGTAGTAAATCAAATCCCTCCTTTTTGGCAATTTTAAGAATATTAGCGATTTCTTTCTGAGCTACTGCTAACTGGGGTTGCGTAATCTTTTCTCCGTTGAAGAAAATTGGTAATGGAATAGGACTCCCATCAGCTTTTTCTTTCTGTATTTCGGGAAAGAATTTCTTGATTGCCATTGCTGCATTCTCTAGGGAGAAAAGATTGTTATGTTTTGTAGGAATAAGAATCACATCAGCCGCATAAACAGCTAGTTGGCTAAAGAATCGCCAGTTTGGTGGTGAATCTATCAAGATGTAATCATATTCTTGCCTTGCGGATTCTAGCTTTCGGTGCAACAAGTTCCGTTTCAACCTTTTACGCAGTAAATCATCAGAAGCATCCTTCAACTCCTCGTCAGCCGGGATCACATCAAATCTGAGTTCTGAATCAACCTTCTTTAAAGGAAACTTATAAGGACACAGAGTGCTTATAAATTCTATGCTTCGTTCTCTAAGAGCTTCAAAGACAGCACCTTCGCTTAACGGAAGCCCCAATGAACTGGTTAAATCTTGCTGATTTGGATCAAAATCAATTGCCAGCACCCTCTTTCCTAAAAAAGTTAAAATAGCCGCTAAGTTGACTGTTGTTGTTGTCTTTCCTACTCCACCCTTATTGTTATAAACTGCAATCGTCAATGCCTTGGTCGGGTTTTCAATCTTTCTGCGTATTGAAGCAACGATCTCGTCAATGTTTTCGTTGTCCAATGAAAGACACTGAGTTGCAGGATAGATCACTTTCCCATGCTTCCGAAACAGTTGAATATGGCAAGAGTTGGTAATAATTCCCCACTGTACAGTTTTGCAGTTAGGCGCAAGGAGGTAGTGTTTTAGTTGATGAACAGTTTTTTGATACTGTGCGGCATCACTGGATAAATTGCAATCCCTCCCCTTTAATTCTAGAAGTAGAAAAGGGTCGGATTTCGTATATATAAAAATATCATCTCCAATAGTTTTTCTTGCTGCTTTGTCAACAGCTTTCCCATCGCCAGTAGGGTATTGGGGATGGATTTCTTGGGATTGAAATCCCAACGCCTCTAGCAATTGAGTTGAAAAATGTTGATCAACGACTGCTTCTGGAGCATTTTCAGGAAGGCTTTGCAGTGCCGATCGAAGACTTGTAGTTGTCATGCTAATAACTTCTGAACATTGATAGAGGGGATTTCGGTTACGTTCTCATAGACAATCTAGCGCCATAGCTAATTATCATATTGAGATTTTCTGCATAAACAATGCCTTTGGGATGATTACCCTGAAACTTTCTATATAATCTACCATGGTACTGCAATTATACTGAAACTTTCTGGGTATACATCCTAAATTTGAGGATGATTCCGAAACTTTCCGTCTATCCTCCTAAGATGCTAGGTATTCACTCGTATCTCCAGTCAAGGGCGATCGCGGCTTTAGTGTTTGTTGTTTAGTATTTTTCGCGGGGCAGAGCTGGAGAAGCTGCATCTCTCCTGGGAGCTTTCTTCTGACCTGACTCAGCAAATTTTGCCCAAAGTCAGGCAATCATCCCAGGGGGCTTAATCTATGGATTGACTAAAGAGTTCTCCGACTGTTCCTTTGCCTCGGCAGTTATAGCCATTCCCTCCTGAAGTTCCAGGTCGGCTGGGGGCTCAATCACCTGATCCTTTGGTTTCAGGCCCGAGGTGATTTCGACCTGTAGCAAACCCTCCAAGCCCAGGGTGATGGGTTGTTTTCTGGCCTGACTAGCCCCATCGACAATCCAGACATAGGCAGCCTTGCCATCCCGTTGCACCAACTCAGTATCCAAGGCCACGACGTTCTGACGCTGATCCAAAATAATTTCTACGCTGACGGAGCTGCCTGGAATCAGAGTTCCAGTGGGCTGGTCAAGCTCCACAGTGGCCGGAACTGCAGCGGGCTCTGACGAATCCCCTGACTGTTGATCGGCGTTATTGCCGCCAGCTTGCAGTTCAATTTGATTGATCTGCCCGGCAAAGCTTTCGGCATCAGGGCCAATCACACTAACCCGAGCTGGCTGACCCGGCCGAACTTGAACAGCATTCAGGGTTGAGAGTTGGAGTTTTACTAACTCTTGACTGGGATCCCCCAGGGTAATCAAATCGTCCCCCAGGTTCACCCCATCTCCAGGCTGGACTTTGATGCTCAAAACAATGCCGCTGAGGGGAGCGGCCACGATATTATTTTGGAGTTTGAGTCCCTCTTCCTGATAGGCAACTTTTAGTTTTTTCAGCTCCCTGGTACTTTGTTGGAGATCTGACTGAGCCTGCCGTAGCTGATTTTCGGCTTCCATGACTTTGCTAGAATCAACGGGTTGATCCATGGCAATCAGCTCTGTCTTTTTGGTTTCTAACTGAATTTGGGACTCCTTGAAGGTGTATTCAGCGTCTCGCAAACTGGCTCTGCTCTGCCTAACCGTTTGGGCTTGACTCTCCACCTCTTTCCCGGCGATAAACCCGCGCTCTAAAAGTTTTTGTTGATTCTCCAACTCCAATTCGGCGGCCACCAGGTTTTCTCTGGCTTCCTCTACTTTTTGGCGATTGCGTTCCACCTGAGCCTGCTGCTGCTGAATTTCCAGGTCTTGAATTTTTGCTTTAGACTGCAATTCTGCCCGGTAAGCTTTGAGATCAGATTCATAGTCTGCCTGGATGAATGCCAGATGGTCTTCTGCTTCGGTGACTTTCTGGCGATCGCGCTCAACTAAAATTTCCTGTTTCTGAATGTCAAGCTGGGCCTTACTGAGAATGGTATCTCGTTCCGGGTTCCGCAGGGTGATCAGGGGTTGATTGACGGTGATGCGATCCCCCACTTTCACCAAAACCTGATCGACGGCGCTTTCATCGGGGGATTTGATCGTGCGTTGTCCAGCTAGTTCAACGGTTCCCCCTGCATTGATCGTGTTTTCAATGTTACCTGCACTCACCGCAACAACCCGAGCTTTGATCGCCTCAGGGGAGCGGTTCTGCCAGCCGTTGTAAGCCAATACACCGGCAGCCGAGACCCCTGTGAAGATTGCCGCCGCCGCCAACCATCTGGCTCCGGTTTGGTAAGCTTTCCTGGCCTGAAGTTCTAGACTGGACACAAATGTAAGGTTCAATTTCTCAAGTTTCCAACTCGAGTGTAACAGTTCCCTTAGAATTTACCGGCTTCGATCAAAGTTGGAGGCCAGAAATCGGGTAGCGTCGCTAGCGGGTAACGGTTCTAGGAAATAATACCCCTGGGC
Source organism: Oscillatoriales cyanobacterium RM2_1_1 (assembly GCA_012033335.1). Lineage (GTDB taxonomy): Bacteria > Cyanobacteriota > Cyanobacteriia > Cyanobacteriales > Microcoleaceae > JBHJGO01. The sequence continues at coordinate 4,082 of JAAURB010000051.1, read as the reverse complement.
AAATTCGCAGCCCCAGGCTCGGAGTTGTTGAAGTTGGCGTTCTGTTTCTACCCCTTCAGCCACCACATCCAGATTCAGGGCATGGGCCAAGGCAATAATCGCTTCAACAATTGCTAAGTTTTCCCCCTGATCTTCCGGTTCCATTTGACCAATAAATACTCGATCAATTTTTAAGGTATTGACAGAAAAGCGACTCAAAAAACTCAGGGAAGAAAACCCTGTGCCAAAGTCATCAATACTGAGTTTGACCCCCAGGGTTTTGATCTGCTGGAGCAGGGTGATATTTTCGGTAACATCCCCCATCATCACACTTTCAGTAATTTCCAGCTTCAGGGATTGGGGCAAAATTCCAGTTTCGCGAATGGTGGTTTGCAACTGTTCCACAAAGTTCAGTTGAGCAAACTGACGACCTGAAACATTGACCCCCATCAGGAGCTCTATTTCTGGGCTGAATTGCTCCTGCCACAGCTTAAGTTGCTGACAGGCAGCTTGAATTGCCCATTGCCCAATCGGTAGAATCAATCCAGAGTCCTTGGCAATCGAGATAAATTGGCTGGAGGTCACCAAGCCATGGTTGGGTCGCTGCCAGCGAATTAACGCCTCAAACCCTGCGACTCTCTCCGTGGTCAGGGAAATAATCGGTTGGTAGTACAGGACAAATTCCTCCTGTTGCAGGGCCAATCGCAAATCCGTTTCGAGTTGCAGGCGCTCCAGGCTATCAGATTGCATGTTGGCGGCATAGAGTTGATAGCGCCCCTGCCCCTGGCTTCTAGCCAGACATAGCGCAGTGCTGGCATTTTTTAATAGATCTGCGGCCTGGATATCGCCTAACTGGCTGACGGCAATCCCAATACTGACAGTTCGGAAGATACTCTGGGGCTCTATTTGAAAGGGTAGGGTCAGGGACTGCTGAATTCGCTCTGCAACTGCTACAGCATTCTCAGGGTGCTTGAGATTTTCTAGCAAGATCGCAAACTCATCTCCTCCCAAACGAGCCATCAGATCTCGGGCTCGTAGATACTCCTGAAGGCGCTTAACCAGTTCCAGGAGTAGCTGATCTCCGGCCTGATGACCTAAACCTTCATTCACCAGTTTGAAACGGTCGATATTGATCAGTAGTACTGCAAATTGGGTTTGGGTCTGCTGGGTCTGGGCGATCGCCTGCTCCACTCGATGGAGAAATACGGCCCGGTTGGGCAGTCCCGTCAGCGCATCATGGTAGGTGTAATGAACCTGTTTATAGGCCATCGTGCCCGTTCCCGCCAGCAAAAATGCCAGCACCGGGGCGACCACCGGAATCCATCCAGAGAATAATAACCCGCCATAGCTGATGGCCAGCAAGCTCAAAACCCCAGCCCTAAGACCAGGGTTTGCTGGGAAAGCTGGCGCGATCGCCAGATCAAAATGCTTCCCCCTAAGCCCCAGACTCCAATCCAGAGTCCCTCCCCCCAATCTGGCCAGAACCAGAATGGCTTGGGTAATGGTAGGGCATCCGCGATCGTCGCCACTTCTTCAGCACCCCTATTTTGGGTTGCTACACTGAGTAAATGACTCACCATCTGGGCATGGATCACCACTCCCGGCATCAGAGCTTTGGGAGCGGTCGGGCTATAGGGCGTTAGAAAAGTATCTTTGACACTATCTGCCGACACCCCGATCAGTACCCCTTTGCCCCGCACCAGATCGGGATTAAACTCCTTTCGCAGAACCTCACCCAGGGTTAGGGTTGGAGCGGGTTGGAGCCCTCGATAGTTGAGCAGAATTTGGTAGCCCCGATTATCAATATTCTGGTAACCCCCGTCGTTTGGGTTGAGGGGCATTAACACCGCTTGGCCGAGCTTAATGGCATCGGGGTTGTCTGGATCATTCTCCGCCGTGATCCCCTGGGTTTCCAAACAGGCCAGGGCCAGTTGTAGGGAAAAGGCAAATAACGTTTCAGTTTCAGTGCTAGCCAACAACAATTGACGGCGAATGGTGCTGTCTGGATCTAAAACAACATCATTAAATCCCACCCGTTCTGGTGGAACATTGGGGGGAGGCAGAACCGGAGGCTCACCAATATTGGTAATGGCAATCACATTGTCCTTTTGCAGTTGCCTAGCCAATGCCACCGATCCCGGTTCCTGAGAAATATCCCGATACAGATCCAGGCCAATCACGGCAGGTTGATGCTGTTGCAATATGGCAAATGCCTCAGCTAGAGTTTTATCTGAAAGGGGCCAACGGCCTGCCGCCTGAATATCCGTTTCAGTAATTTCGACCACCAGCAAGCGAGAATCTGGTTGCCAGGACGGTTGCAGCCGCATTCCTTGGTCAAAGGCTTTGAGCTCCAGAGTTTGCAGCCCCCCCAGTTGTCGAATCGTCAGCACCAACAACGTGGAGGCTATACCGGCGATCGCCTCCAAAGAAGAGATCCCCCGACCAAAGGGAAGAAACCTAGATGATATACGAATTGGAGAAAAATGAAATCCCACGGGCTTCAGTGCAAAATTCAGCTAAGCGATCCTGAATTCAGGCGCGAAAAATCAGGTTGGACTAAATTTGGGTTCGGTCATCAAGCAATCTTTCCCAGGGGAGTGAGGCCAACCGAAAATCCCAAACCCGAACCAAGCTTGTTCCTTTTTCGATAGGGCCGACACCGTTACTGACACAACTGAAAGACGCTGTCATAAAAGGATCTGAACCGTGGTAGAGGTGATGCCGAGAAGCGAATCGATACGTTGCCGGGCTAACAATCTAGCTTTAAACCATGTACCCGGCTATTTCTAATTTCCACCCTGATTCAATCCCTTCAGGAAAATCTCCCTAGTTTGATGCTTAAGTTCCTGTCTTGGGATTTTACAGCGTTCTCACGCTGCTGGAGTAGGGGAGGTGCGCCATCAACTTCCAAATCCGTACCTCAAGGAATTGAAAATCCCTGTATCTTGAAGATCCTACTTTTGAGATCTATCTTTAAAACCATAGTTCAGGGATTGTTGTTCGAGTGCAGGCGGTTCAGAACTGTTAAACTAATAAACTCAGCATAGAGCGAGGGTTGTGAGTATGGCAGATTTGATTCCAGTTGTTATCAACGGAGCCGGTGGTAAGATGGGCCGGGAAGTAGTTAAGGCGGTGGCTGCGGCTCCAGATATGACCCTGATCGGAGCCATTGAGCGCAATCCCGAATGGCTTCACCAGGACGCGGGAATCATCGCAGGAATTGAAGCCCTAGACGTGCTAGTAACGGCGGATCGAGAATCAACCCTGGCCATGGCAGCCCAGGAAAAACAGCTTCCGGTGATGGTGGACTTCACTCACCCTGACTCTATCTACGATAACATTCGAGCTGGCATTGCCTATGGGGTTCGTCCAGTGGTAGGGACAACGGGCTTGAGTCCAGAGCAGATTCAGGATTTAGCGGAGTTTGCGGAAAAGGCCAGTACGGGATGCTTGATTGTACCCAATTTCTCGATTGGCATGATTCTACTACAACAGGCCGCAGTGACGGCTTCCCGTTACTTCGACCACGTGGAGATTATTGAGCTGCACCACAATCAAAAGGCAGATGCTCCCAGTGGTACGGCGATCAAAACCGCAGAAATGCTGGCTGAATTAGGCAAATCCTACAACCCGGTAGCGGTCAACGAAACGGAACAGTTGACTGGAGCCCGAGGTGCGGTAGCCCCAGAAAATATTCGTATTCATAGTGTTCGGCTTCCGGGTCTGATTGCCCATCAAGAAGTGCTATTTGGCTCTGCGGGTCAACTCTATACCCTGCGCCACGACACCACAGACCGGGCCAGTTTCATGCCCGGTGTATTGCTGGCAATTCGCAAAGTTCTGCAACTGAAAACCCTGATTTACGGTTTAGAAAAGATATTATGAAGTCAGATTGTCAGTTAATACTCGCAGACTGAAACTCTGGCGGTTTTAGCCCCTGTCCTTGATCCATGTAGGGACAGCAGAACCCAGCCCTGATCTCCATTCCTGAGTACTGATTAAGTAGGTGCCTGTAATTAGTAATAAATTGTCAAATGGCAGGGGGTTGGGGGCTTCTCCCAGGAAGGGAGCACTGCCCCCTTCACCCCCAGATCAATCTTCTA